>NZ_JBICMM010000041.1:0-303123 GCF_043106425.1 Pseudomonas sp. FYR_2 | reverse complement strand
GAGGTGTCTACGAAACCAGGGGCGATTCAGGAAGGCCCGTAAATACGGGCTTTCCTTCCTCTCGGAAACCCGCCAAACCCCAAAAAACATCTGTGGAGTATGGCCCAAACGCTGTCGAATGCCTTATGACTAAAGGGCGCAAGGTGAAGGAAATTTAATCCTGTAGCGGAGCAGAGCCTGATTTCAGGCGCACGGCCGCGCTGGCCGCTGGGCGCGGCCATGATCAGGTCGGATAACAAATCAGTCGGTACGCAGGATGGGAAACAGCTCTTTTGGGTTGCGTGATTCGGCGTTCATCAACGTGCACGCTGCCGCCGCTTCGGATTTGTTGATATAGCCCCGTTTGAGCCGCTGTTTTTCCTGGTTGTCGTAGATGTCGAAGCCGCCCGAAGTGGTAGCGGCATAGAACCGGTTACCGATGCGGAAAGAATCACCTTCCACTGGCACGGCAGGGATAATGACGAATCGTGATTGCATGTTTCGCGCCTCCCCAGGCAGACAGTTAATTATTAGTCTGGGAGCGGGAAGGCAACAATATGACTCATCGAGACTAATCACTGGCGTGGCGTGTCACGGCGACCCGGCGCAACCCGTGACGGGCAGGGCGCCAAGATGCCTTTAGGGCTTGCATCGATCAGCGGTGGATCAGTGACAGTTCGCTGATGATGCAGACCGAGCCGTCATCGGCCGGTGTTGTATCGGTGTAGTCAACCTGGTTGTAGATGCCGCCGTGAAACTCGAACACGCGTGGCGCCCAGGTACTGTCGAGTTGCAAATTGCCTGACGAGCCGGAAACACCGTTGTATTTGGCCGTTACGTTGACCACGCCGGCAGACGTGGTGTGGATGCTGACGATGAACCTGCCTCCCAGCGGCACGCCTTTCAGCAGTGTCGAGTTCACCGGGTCGGCCTGGTTGTAGGTGCGCCGAAACCCCAGCGTGATGTTGCCCTTGTTCCAGAACACCTTCACTGGCGGGCTATCGTCCCCACGCACGTGCATCTGGGCGATGACCACCTTCTGTGCAGCGTTGACCTTGGTCAGCGTCATGGTTTGGTAGTTCCAGTGATCCTGGGCGCTGGCCAGTGTCCACTCCTCGGTTTCCGTCCACTCGCAGCGGGTCCTGTGGGTGCTTTTGCTTGAGGCGCCTTTGGTGGGGGCTGAGAACTGGATCGAACCATCGCTGAGCACCTTGACGATGCTCGGGTAACTGGCAATTGCTTCAGCACCGTTGAGTTCGAGTGCAACGGGGTTGGACGAGGATACGGCTACCGGCGTAGCGATGATGAGGTTGCTGATGTCTACGGTCATGAGAACTCCTGACGCAAAGCTAGGATTGGCTGGGGGCTCTGGCGGACGTGTTTGCGGCTGCGGGATGAAAGTTAGCTATAAGCTAAATTTGAGTCAATAGCGTAAGGCTAAATAAATTTCGCTTTGCGCAAAATTACCTAATGGCGAAAATTTTCAGCGGTGGGGGCTTTACGCTGGATTTGGCGGTGAGATAAGCTTTTCTAAACAACTGTACAAATATACAGATTTCAGGGTGAGAATAGGCCTATGCACATGCAGTCAACTTCCCGGCAGCGTCAGGCAATGACCGGAATCGAGCGTCTTAGCCTGCGGGTGTCGTCCATGATCAACCACCCGGTCGCGCAGACCCAGCGCTGGGTGGTGGTGCATCGCCTGGATACCGACGGTGATGCGGAGTGGGAGGAGGTGATGGGCCTGTTGTCCGAAACGTCCGAGTTGGACCTTACGTTCAACGATGACGAGAGCGTTACCGTACGTTGGGCGCGCAGCAGTGTGGAGGAGCGCGGCGACTTCATCGTTGAGCAGGACAGCAAGGCGGAGGAGGTGGAAGCGCAGGCGCCATTCTGAGCATCATGAAAAGCCCGCCTGGGTGGCGGGCTTCGGCGTTAAACCAGGTGTGCATTCCACACCAGCAGCACCCGGGCCTGGATGTAGGTTTCTTCGCGGCGGATCATGCGGTCCTTGTGCCGTGAGTTGTCGGAGATCATCTCGAAGTGGTCCTCATCAGCGATTTGCAGCCGCTTGATGTAGATGTGATCGCCCCAGGAAAAGAAATAGATCCCGTCGCCCACGAAATCCCGGATGCTCACATCCACGATCAGCGGGTCACGGTGCCTGATGGTCGGCTCCATTGACTGGCCCCAGCCGGTCACCATCTTGAGGTGGTGGTGTTCAGTGAATTCCACGCCCAGCTCGCGAAGATGGCTAGGGCTGACGCGAACGTCCTTGAACATTTCCGGGTAATCGTGGGGGATCTGGCCACCGCCCATGGCGGCCCGCACGTCGTAGTGGGCAATCCATACTTCATCACCCACCAGGCCAGGGCGAACAAGCTCGGCCTTCCCCCGTGTGGCGTCCAGCGGCTCTTCAGCTGCGGCCAGCAACCGCTGCCGAGTTTCTTCGGGGATGCCTTTGCCACTTCTGGCAAGCATCTGCTTGACCAGGTCGGCCGCAGAAAGTTTGCCGTCGACAATTTCGACTGGCAGCTGCACCGGGTCACCTGTCGACAGTGCGTCGAACCACCCGCGTGGCAGGCCTTCGATGCCCTCGATTCGGCGGGCTACGTCATCGCCCAGGTTTTTTGCGGTCTTGTCAGAAAGGATCTGGCTCAGGTGTGCAGGCGCCATCCCCCAGCGTTCTGCGCAGGATCCCTTCCTCTGGCTGCCGATCAATTTGACCAGGTTGTGCTTGCGAATGTCGTAGATGTCCATAGGGCAAAGCATGCCAGTCTTTAGCTTGCTGCTAAATGTGCGCACGGCTAAATTGCCTCTTGTGATGAAATTAGCTGTAGGCTAAATTAAAGCGGCAAACAAGGAAAGCCAGCGAGACACTTTTCTCCAGGGCTCATCACTTCATCATTGGTAATGAGGTTCACATGGATCCGACCGACCTCGGCCCAGGCACAGTCACTTGGCTGAGCGGTACGGGCACGGTGTTGCTAGGTGCGTTTCTGTGGCTGCGCAAGTGGTTGTCCAGGGATGCGGCCGAACGTGCGATGGACAGCGCGGATGTTGCAGTTATCCGCCGCCTGACCGAGCTGCTGGACATCGAGCGCGATGCCCGCCGAGAGGCAGAAACCAAAGCGGACCAGCTGGCCAGGGAGCGCAACGAGCTGGTGCTGACGGTAGGGCGGCTTCAGGGCAAGATCATGGTGCTGAGCAGCCAGCTGAGCCGTAGCTCGCAACGCTGAGGCGGCCCAGGCAAAAAAAAGCCCACCATCTTGGTGGGCCATAAGGGCGTAGGGAGCAACGCACAACAAATTCGGGTCAGGCAACCAAGGTGCCGGGTTGCAACTGTGCAACCAGTGCCTGGGCCGAGGCCAGTGTCGGCATCGGGCCGCTCACGGCTTCACCGTTGCGTACCAGGTACCAGCAAGCCAGCAGGCCCTGCTCACGCAGTGAGGCGGGGACGGCGCTGCCAACGACGGACATGATATGGATAGTGGCCATGGGGACCTCCTGCAAGACATGGCACTACCATACGCAGCCGCCGGGGCGGTTTGAAATCAACGTGCTCAATAGTGGTCATTAGTTCTATCAACCCTTACCAGCGCGGCGGGCCGTAATACACCGGCGGCGGGCCGTAGTAGGTGCGGTAGCCCGGGGGCGGTGGTGCTGGTGCGTAGTACGGCTGGTAATACACCGGCTGCGGTGGTGGTTGCACATAGACTGGCGGCGGGCCGTAATAGACCGGCTGGCGTTCGACATACACGGTGCGGTCACGTCCGCCATACACCGTTGCCCCGACCACCGCGCCGACCACCGCCGCGCCCAACAGCGGGCCCGGCCCATACCAACCGCCGCCGCCATGGCCGCCATGCGCAGCAGCAGGCCCGCTGACGGCCAAGGCACCGATCAGCAAGGCAACTCCGGGAATGAGACGGTTCATAACGCAACCTCGCAGGGAAACCCCTCGTTCGGGGCCTTACTACTATGACTCCGGTCTTCGTCAGCTGAGCACAGGGAAACGGTAAAGGTTATGTAAGGGACGACGAGTGGTTGCCTCTGATACGCTGAAAAAACGTTTCATCTATGACAAAGGAGCAGGTTATGTCGACAACTCCAAGCAAGGACACTGTACTGTGCATCTCCCTGGCCGGGCGCCCCGGCACCTTCGGCGTGCGTTTTCACAACCACCTGTACCAGCAGTTGGGCCTGGACTTCTATTACAAGGCCATGCGCACGGATGACCTGCCAGCCGCCGTGGCAGGTATCCGCGCATTGGGGATCCGCGGGTGTGGCGTGTCGATGCCGTACAAGGAGGCCTGCATGGCCCTGGTCGACGAAATCGACCCGTCGGCTGCGGCCATTGAATCGGTGAATACCCTGGTCAACACCGAGGGGCACCTGAAGGCCTACAACACTGACTACCTGGCTGTCCGCCAGTTGCTGGCACAGCATAAGGTCGACCCGGGCACTGCCTTTGCCCTGCGCGGCAGTGGTGGCATGGCCAAGGCCGTGGCCAGTGCCTTGCGCGATGCCGGCTTTGCCGAGGGCTTGATCGTTGCGCGCAACGAGCAAGCCGGGCGCCAGCTGGCGGATACTTGTGGCTATCGCTGGGTACCGGACCTGGGCGATATCTGCCCGCCGATGCTGGTGAACGTGACGCCAATCGGGATGGCGGGTGGACCGGAGGCCGAAGAACTGGCGTTTTCCGAGCTTGCCATTGCAGCGGCGGAGCGGGTGTTCGATGTGGTGGCGATGCCGGCGCAAACCCCGCTGATCCGCCGGGCGCAGGCGTTGGGCAAGCCGGTCATCACGGGGCTGGAGGTGATTGCCTTGCAGGCGCTGGAACAGTTTGTGCTGTACACCGGGGTAAGGCCAACGCGGTTGCAGGTGGATGCGGCGGTGGCGCACGCCCGGGATATCTAGTGACTCGTGTATTGGTCTCTTCGCCGGCAAGCCCGCTCCCACAGGTACTGCACACATTTCAGGTTGTGTGATTTCCCTGTGGGAGCGGGCTTGCCGGCGAAGAGGCCAGTACAGGCAATCAAGGGATCAAAACACCTTGTGCCCCTCATCCAGCTGCTGGTCAACCAGGGCCCGGCCGTGAGCCAGCGACACATGCTGCGCATTCTCAAGGTCCGAGAAAAACTTCATTGGCATCGACATGCGCCTGCTGGTATGCCCGTCAGGGGCGGTGATCAGGCAGCCGGCGGCATAGGGCAGGGGAGAGTCGGGGTGGGGCATCACGCTGGCGGTGATGGTGTGCTTGCGGTATTCACAGTGAAGAGATTGCATCGTCCTTACCTCGCTGTGGCATGTGAAGCAGTTACCTTCATATACCACAGCAAGGGGCCGGGAGTTCCCGGCCCGACGAGCGCACGGCGATGAACGCTTAGCCTTCGAGTTCGGTTGGCTGGATCACTTCCACCCAGTAACCGTCCGGGTCCTTGACGAAGGCCAGGTAGTTCATGCGCCCGTCCTGCAGGCGTTTCTGGAACGGTACGTCCAGCGCTTCGAAGCGTGCACAGGCGGCGCGCACGTCCGGCACTGAAATGCAGATGTGGCCAAACCCGCGCGGGTCGGTGTTGCCGTTGTGGTAGGTAAACCCGGCATCGTTTTCGGTGCCGTGGTTGTGGGTCAGCTCCAGTACGCCAGGGATCGACTTCATCCACTGATGGCGTGCGGCGTCATCGGCAGGGATCTGCGCCGGGTCGACCAGGGCCAGGAAGTACAGGCTGAAAGCGGCTTCGGGGAAGTCGCGCTTGTCCACCAGGCGAAAGCCCAGCACGCGGGTGTAGAAGTCCAGCGATTTCTCGATGTCCTTGACCCGCAGCATGGTGTGGTTGAAGACGAACTGGGCGGTGGCGGTGTCTGGCTGGGCGGTGACGCCAGGCAGGGTTTGCAGATCGTGCAGGCTCATGGGAACTCCTGAGACGGGGCCGGGGCAAGGGCACCGGCAAAACGGACAGGCTGGCCATGATACGGCAGTGCGCCGATAGCGCAAATGAAAGCGCCCTGCACAAGGCAGGGCGCTGGAATTAGAGGCCCGCATGTGCGGGCGCGTGATGGGGTCGCTAGTCCTTTAGCTGTCTCGATACTGAGCCAGTCCTTGTGAAAAAAGTGTGAAGTGCGCGTGGACGTTTCATCAGCGTACCCAGCTGTCTACCGTCGCGGCGCCGTACTGTTCTTTCCAGGCCTTGAGCCCGCGGTGGTTGCCGCCTTTGGTCTCGATTCGCTCGCCGGTGTGCGGGTTTTGATACACCTTCACCACGCGTGGGCGGCGCTGTTGCTTGGGCGCGGCGCCAGATACCCGGGTCACGGCTTTCGGGTCGAGGATGGCGATGATATCGCGCAGGCTCTTATCATAGCTTTTCATCAGGCCGACTAGTTTCTGCTCGAATTCGATTTCGCGTTTTAGGCCGGCATCCTTTTTCAACGCTTCCAGTTGCGCCATCTGTTCCTGGAGCGCTTTTTCGGCAGCACGAAACTCTGCAAGTCTGGACACTGTAATCACTCCTGTACGTCGGTCGTGGGAGGGCGTGACGAACATTGAGGAAGAATGAAAACGCCGGCCACGCGGGTGGGTTCTGCTGTTCGCTGATATCGAGTGTAGTCATTCATGGGTACTGGGTAAACTGCTAACTTTTTGTAAGTAATTTGGGAACTTTCCTAGTTTTGCGCGCGTTATTTCGCCGGTTTTCTGCGGCGACCTGCCGGGACGCTTAGACCATGGTCCAATGGCCCGTGCCAGAGCCTTTGCGCGATCATTTCAGATGATGGTCGGCTATTGTTCTGGCCTGTCGCAGTACCGTGACCAACGCGTGCCACAGGTTGTTAACCCGTTTTTATTCTGGATGTTTCCTCGCATGTTTGCCCCTTTCCCCCTCGCCCCCGGGCGCCGTGTTGCCGGCCTGTTCCTGTTGTGTGCCGGCGTCAATGCCCAGGCCGCCGGTTTTCTGGAAGACAGCAGTGCCAAGCTTGAAGCACGCAATGTCTATTTCAACCGGGATTTTCGTGACGGCCACAGCAGTTCCAGCCAAGGTGCGTCCAAGCGCGAAGAGTGGGCACAAGGCTTCATCCTCAATGTGCAGTCGGGTTATACCCAAGGCCCGGTAGGTTTTGGTGTGGATGCACTGGGCATGTTCGGCTTCAAACTGGATTCCAGCCCGGCCGACAGTAACAGTGGTTTGCTGCCGTCTTCCGGCCACGACCCACGGCACTCGGCCGACCAGTACGCGAAGATGGGCCTGGCGGCAAAGGTCAAGGTCTCCAACACCGTGCTCAAGTACGGTTCGATGATGCCGGATATGCCGTTGCTCAAGTACAACGATGGTCGCCTGCTGCCGACCATGTTCCATGGCGCCATGCTCACCTCTGAAGAACTGCACGACCTGAAGTTCACCCTGGCTCGCCTGAACAAATACACCGCCCGGGATTCCACCGACCGCCAGGACATTCGCGTGCACTGCAAGAACAAGCGCTATGCCTGCGATATCGAAGCCGA
Organism: Pseudomonas sp. FYR_2; assembly: GCF_043106425.1. Lineage (NCBI taxonomy): Bacteria > Pseudomonadati > Pseudomonadota > Gammaproteobacteria > Pseudomonadales > Pseudomonadaceae > Pseudomonas > Pseudomonas sp. FYR_2. The sequence goes on along the minus strand of NZ_JBICMM010000041.1, from coordinate 295,646 downwards.
CCACTTCGACCTGGCCGGTGTCGATTACCGTTTCAACGAGCGCTTCAGCGCCCAGTACCAAGTGGCCAAGCTGGAAAACATCTACCGCCAGCACTTCCTCAGCCTGGTGGTCAGCCAGCCGCTGGCAGTCGGCAGCCTGTCGGCCGATCTGCGCCTGATCAAGAGTGACGACATCGGCAATGCCCGCGCTGGCGCAATCGACCACCGCGCCTTCAGCGGTATGCTCGGCTACAGCCTGGGTGGCCACAAGCTCAGCGCCGGCTGGCAGCGCATGTATGGCGACAGCGCCATGCCGTACCTGGATGGCAGCAACCCGTACCTGGTCAACTATGCCCAGGTCAACGACTTCGCTGCCGCCCAGGAGCGTTCCTGGCAAGTACGCTATGACTATGACTTCAAGGCGCTGGGCGTGCCCGGCCTGACCTTCTTCACCCGTTACATCAACGGCGACAACATCAAGGTGCCGGGCAGCACGGCCGAAGGTAAGGAATGGGAACGCGACACCGAGTTCAAGTACCAGGTGCAAAGTGGCACGTTCAAGGATGTCAGCGTACGCCTGCGTAATTCCACTTACCGCAGTAACTACGAGAAGTGGGCGCGTGACATGGACGAAACACGGGTAATTGTCAGTTATAACTTCTCGATGTTCTAAGCGATCGCTTTGCCAAATACCAGCTGCCAACTGACAATGGCGGCTGGTTCCCGCAAAGGGCAGGGCAATGAAAAACCTGTTGTTGATCGGCATCGGCCCGGGTGACCCGCGCCAGGTTACCTATGAGGCCGTCGATGCGTTGCGAAAAGCCAGTGTGTTCTTCGTGCTCGAAAAAGGTAGCGACAAGGATGAACTGGTGCGTCTGCGCAAGGGCATTCTGCAGCGCTACCGGCCCGAGGGCGGCTATCGCCTGCTACAAGTAGCCGACCCTTTGCGCGATGCCCGGGCGGACGATTACCTGGCTGCGGTACAGGGCTGGCACCGGCAGCGGGCTGCGCTGTATGCGCAGTTGATCGAACAGGAAATTGACGACGGCGAAACCGGCGCTTTTTTGCTGTGGGGCGAGCCGACCCTGTACGACAGCACCCTGCGCGTACTCGATCTGGTCCGAGAACGTGGCCTGGCGTTACGCCTGCAGATAGTCCCTGGCATCAGCAGTGTGCAGGCGCTGGCTGCGCGTCATCAGGTGCCACTCAACCGCATTGGCGAGCCGCTGACCGTGCTACCAGGGCGGCGCCTCACCGGGCAGGGGCCAATCGACAACGTGGTGGTGATGCTCGACGGGCAGTGCGCGTTTGCCCAGCTGGATGATCCAGCGTTGGTCATCTACTGGGGCGCTTACCTGGGGACCGAGGATGAAGTGCTGATTGCTGGGCCGTTACAGGCGGTGAAGGCGCAGATTCTGGAAGTGCGTGAGCGGGAACGGCGGCGCAAGGGGTGGATCATGGATACCTACCTGTTGCGCAGGTAGTTGTGAGGTGTATTGCCTGTGCCCGCGAATAAGCCGGTACAGGCAACCCTATCTCAAACCGGGCCGAGGATGGCCACCACCTTGTCCCGCAACTGATCGATACTGAACGGCTTGCCGATCATGTGCATGCCCTCGGGCACATTGAGGCTGTCTGCATAACCGCTGGCGAACAGTACAGGCAGTAGAGGGCGCAATTCGCGCGCCTTGCCGGCGAGCTCTTCGCCACGCATGTCCGGCAAACCCACATCGGTCATCATCAGTGCCAGCGCCTGGCTCGCGTCTTCGAGCACCCGCAGGGCGGCTGCGGCGTCTTCTGCCTCGATCACTTCGTAGCCCAACTCATCGAGCACTTCGACCATCAGCATACGAACGATGTCGTCGTCTTCGACTACCAGAAGGTGCATGGTACGGGTCCTGTGCAATGAATGTCTTTAATCTGTGCACCGGGCGGCACCAGAAGTTCCCGAGGATACCGATCCATGCAATCAGATGGAACGATTGGCGCACGCCACCTTCAAATACTGGCTAAATGCCCTGCCAGACCTGCCAAAGCTGGTTAGACTCGCTTAACAGGACGGCGCAGTGGCAGACAACTATAACGATTGATCAGCCACGCTTTTCAATGGACTTTTCTTGCTTGGGCCCTTTCACATGATGCAATCAGCCTTGATGGACCAACGAAGCTTTCGCAAGCTGTTGAGCCGCAACATCGGTCTCCCGCTGGGGGTGGGCCTGCTGGGTGCCGTGGCCTTTGTCGCGGTGATCAACTACCTGCTGTCGGCCATGCAGTGGGTTGAGCATACCGACCGGGTGATCGGTAATGCCAACGAAACGGTCAAGCTGTCGATCGACATGGAAACCGGCATGCGCGGCTTTCTGATCACTGGAGACGAGCGTTTCCTCGACCCCTACGAGGTGGCCAAGCCGCGTATTCTGGCCAGCTTGCAGAGCCTGCGCGGCATGGTCGAGGACAACCCGCAGCAGGTCGACCGCATTGATCGGCTGATTGCCCTGCAGCAAGCGTGGAATACCTTCGGCAGTGAGATGATCAACCTGCGCCGCAACCAGGGCGATTACCAGGGGTCGATCGGCAATGGTCGGGGCAAGCGCCTGACCGACGAGATCCGTAAGGAATTCGATGGCCTGATCGGCACCGAGCAGCAACTGCGCATGGCACGCAACGAAAAGGTCAGCAGCGTTACCGTCACCGCCATTTCAGCCTTTTTGCTGTTCATCGTCGGCCTCAGCGCCTTGTTGGCTTATCTGGGGCGGCGCGACCTGCTGGCGTTGTCGAACAGCTACGAAGAGAACTTCAAGGCCCAGCAACGTGCAGCCGAGCGCCTGGAACACCAGGCCTGGCTGCGCAATGGCCAGACCCAACTGGCCGAACAGGTGCTGGGCCAACTGACCCTGCCCATGCTCGGTGACAACATCCTACGCTTCTTTGCCCGCTACCTGGGCAGCGTGGTGGGGGCGGTGTATGTGCGTGACGAACACGGGCGCCTGGTGCGTGTGGCCACCTATGGCCTGGACGCTGAAGAGCAAGCCCGGGAACAGGTGAAAGGCGATCATGACGGCCTGCTGGCTCAGGCCGTACGTGAAGGCCGACTGCTTTGCCTTGAGGAACTGCCTGAAGACTATTACCGCTTGAGTTCCGGCCTGGGCAGCGGCCTGCCACGCAATGCCTTGCTGATGCCGGCGATTGATGGCGGCCATATCAACGGTGTGGTCGAGCTTGGCTTTCTGCGCCCCCTGGAGGCGCGTGATCACGAAATGATGGAACGCCTGGGCGGTAACCTCGGCATTTCCATTGAAAGTGCCCGCTACCGCCAACGCCTGCAGGAAGTGCTGGCCGAAACCCAACAGCTGAACGAAGAGCTGCAAGTGCAGCAGGAAGAGCTGAAAACCGCCAACGAAGAGCTGGAAGAACAATCCCGCGTGCTCAAGGAGTCTCAGGCCCACCTTGAAATCCAGCAGGCGGAGCTGGAGCAGACCAACGAGCAGTTGTCCGAACGCACAGAGGCGCTGGACCTGAAGAACGACGAGCTGATGCAGGCTCAGGACGAACTGCAGGCGCGCGCCGACGAGCTGCAGCGCTCGAGCAAGTACAAGTCCGAGTTCCTGGCCAATATGTCCCACGAGCTGCGCACGCCGCTGAACAGCTCGCTGATCCTGGCCAAACTGCTGTCGGAAAACGCCGAAGGCAACCTGAGCGATGAACAGGTCAAGTTCGCAGATTCGATCTACTCGGCCGGCAATGACCTGCTCAACCTGATCAACGACATTCTCGACATTGCCAAGGTCGAGGCCGGCAAGCTCGAAGTGCGCCCTGAAAGCACCCAGGTGGAACGCCTGGTTGAGGGCCTGCGCGGCATGTTCGAACCGCTGGCCGGGCACAAGGGGCTGGCCTTCGAAGTAAACGCTGAACCGAATGTACCCGCCACCCTGTTCACCGACCGCCAGCGCCTGGAGCAGATCCTCAAGAACCTGCTGTCCAATGCCATCAAGTTCACCGAGCGTGGCCAGGTGAGCCTGAACATCGGTTACCAGGCTGGCACTGGCATTGTCTTCGCTGTGCGCGATACTGGCATCGGCATTGCCGTCGACCAGCAGCAGGCCATTTTCGGTGCCTTCCATCAGGTCGACGGTACCAGCAACCGCCGTTACGGTGGCACCGGCCTGGGGCTTTCGATCTCGCGCGACCTGGCGCATTTGCTGGGCGGGCAGATCAGCGTTGACAGCAGCCCTGGCAAAGGCAGTGTGTTCAGCCTGATCCTGCCAGAGCACTACGAAAGCGTGGGGCACAGCGTGGAGCCCCTCAGCCTGCGCCCGGCGGTCGACACCCTGCCGCCTGCCCCTCAGGTGCCGGTGGCGGCAGCGCCAAAACGCCCGTTGCCGGCGTTTGACGACGACCGTGAGGGCGCGCCGTTCGGCAACCGCTGCATCCTGGTGATCGAAGACGAACCCAACTTCGCCCGCATCCTCTTCGACCTGGCCCATGAACTGGGTTACAGCTGCCTGGTGGCGCAGGGCGCCGACGCAGGGTTCGAGCTGGCCGCCCAGTACATCCCCGATGCGATCCTGCTGGACATGCGCCTGCCCGACCATTCGGGCCTGACGGTATTGCAGCGCCTCAAGGAGCAGGCCTGCACCCGGCACATCCCGGTGCATATCATTTCTGTCGAAGACCGGGTCGAGGCCGCCATGCACATGGGCGCTGTCGGCTACGCGGTCAAGCCCACCAGTCGCGACGAGCTCAAAGAAGTGTTCGCCCGCCTGGAGGCCAAGCTGACCCAGAAGCTCAAGCACATCCTGCTGGTGGAAGACGACGACCTACAGCGCGAAAGCATTGCCCGCCTGATTGGCGACGACGACGTCGAAATCACGGCCGTGGCCATGGCCCAGGACGCCCTGGAACTGCTGCGCGAGAACATCTACGACTGTATGATCATCGACCTCAAGTTGCCCGACATGCTCGGTAACGAGCTGCTCAAGCGCATGACCGCCGAAGATATCCGTTCCTTCCCGCCGGTGATCGTGTATACCGGTCGCAACCTGACCCGCGAAGAAGAAGCCGACCTGCTCAAGTATTCGCGTTCGATCATCATCAAGGGCGCTCGCTCGCCGGAGCGCCTGCTGGACGAAGTCACGCTGTTCCTGCACAAGGTCGAGTCGCAGTTGTCCAATGAACGCCAGCGCATGCTCAAGACCGCACGCAGCCGCGACAAGGTGTTCGAAGGCCGCAAGATACTGCTGGTGGACGATGATGTGCGTAACATTTTTGCCCTCACCAGTGCCCTGGAGCACAAGGGCGCGATTGTGGAAATCGGCCGCAACGGGCGTGAAGCCATCGAGCGCCTGGAGCAGCATGACGACATCGACCTGGTGCTGATGGACGTGATGATGCCGGAAATGGACGGCTTCGAAGCCACCCGCCTGATCCGCCAGCAACAGCGCTGGCGCAAGCTGCCGATCATCGCCGTGACCGCCAAGGCCATGAAGGATGACCAGCAGCGTTGCCTGCAGGCCGGGGCCAATGATTACCTGGCCAAACCGATCGACCTGGACCGCCTGTTCTCGCTGATCCGTGTATGGCTGCCGCAACTGGAGCGAATTTGACTAGCGAACGTAACACCGACATCGAGATCCGCTTGCTGATCGAGGCCATCTACCTCAAGTACAGCTACGATTTCCGCAACTATTCCGGCGCTTCGATCAAGCGCCGGATCCTTCACGCGCTGCGCCAGTTCGACTGCCTGACCGTGTCGGCGCTGCAGGAGCGCGTGCTGCACGACCCGGGCATGTTCATGCAGTTGCTGCAGTACCTGACGATCCCGGTTAGCGAAATGTTCCGCGACCCGGGGCACTTCCTGGCGCTGCGCAACGAAGTGGTGCCGTTGCTGCGCACCTGGCCTTCGATCAAGGTGTGGATTGCGGGCTGCAGCACGGGTGAGGAGGTGTACTCCATGGCCATCCTGCTGCGCGAGGAAGGCCTGTTGGAGCGCACCATCATCTACGCCACCGACATCAACCCGCATTCGCTGGACAAGGCCAAGCAGGGTATCTACTCGATGCAGAGCATGCGCGAGTACGCCGAAAACTACCGCATCGCGGGCGGGCGCAGGGACTTTTCCGAGTACTACACGTCGGCCTACGGCAACGCCATCATGGACAGCACCCTGCGTGACAACGTGACCTTCGCCGACCATAGCCTGGCCACCGACAGCGTGTTTTCCGAAACCCAGCTGGTGTCGTGCCGCAACGTGCTCATCTATTTCAACAAGGAACTGCAAGACCGCGCCCTGGGCCTGTTCCATGAATCCCTGTGCCACCGCGGCTTCCTGGTGCTGGGCAGCAAGGAGTCGGTGGACTTTTCGGCCTACAGCGACCGGTTCGAGCCGCTGGTCAAGCCTGAACGGATCTACCGCAAATCATGAACGGCATACGCGCGGTGGTGATCGGCGCCTCGGCGGGCGGCGTGACGGCGTTGTTCACCGTGCTCGGCGCGTTGCCCGCCGGCTACGGCATCCCGGTGGTGTGCGTGCTGCACCTGCCGGATGACCGCGACAGCCAGTTGGCCGAGGTGCTGCAACGGCGTTTGCAGCGCCCGGTGTGCGAGGCTCGCGACAAGCAACCGCTGAAGCCCGGGCAGGTGTATGTGGCAGGGCCTGGCTACCACTTGTCGGTGGAGCGCGACTTCACCCTGTCGCTGAGCCAGGAGCCACCGCGGCATTTTTCCCGGCCATCGATCGATTTCCTGTTCATGTCGGCGGCTGACGCCTACGGTGACGGCCTGCTTGGCGTGTTGCTTACCGGTGCCAATGAAGATGGCGCCGAAGGGCTTGCCTACATCAAGAACAGCGGGGGGCGGACCATCGTCCAGGACCCCCGTGACGCACAGGTTGCGCTGATGCCTGAGGCCGCCCTGGCCCTGCACCAGCCTGACCATATACTTTCTCTGAGTGGCATCGAGCAGTTGCTCGCCGCCCTGGAATCCAGCGCATGCTAAGCCACACCATCGCCAAACTGTTGATTGTCGACGATCTGCCGGAGAACCTGCTGGCCCTCGACGCCCTGATTCAGGGCGAAGGCCGCGAGGTGCATCAAGCCCAGTCTGCAGAGGCCGCATTGTCGCTGCTGCTCGAACACGAGTTCGCCCTGGCCATCCTCGATGTGCAAATGCCAGGCATGAACGGCTTCGAGCTGGCTGAGCTGATGCGTGGCACGGAAAAGACCCGCAACATTCCCATCGTCTTCGTCACCGCAGCCGGGCGTGAGATGAACTATGCCTTCAAGGGCTACGAAAGCGGGGCGGTGGACTTCCTGCACAAGCCGCTCGATACCCTGGCGGTGAAGAGCAAGGTGTCGGTGTTCGTCGACGTGTACCGCCAGCGCAAGGTACTCGACCGCCAGTTGCAGGCGCTGGAGCGCAGCCGCCAGGAGCAGGAACTGTTGTTGGCCCAGTTGCAGACGGCGCGAGGCGAGCTGGAGCATGCCGTGCGAATGCGGGATGACTTCATGTCGATCGTCGCCCACGAGGTTCGCACGCCGCTCAATGGGTTGATCCTGGAAACCCAGCTGCGCAAGATGCACCTGGCACGCGGCAACCTTGCAGCGTTCAGTGGCGAGAAGCTGCAGGCGATGGTCGAGCGCGATGAACGGCAGATCAATAGCCTGATTCGCCTGATCGAAGACATGCTCGATGTGTCGCGTATCCGCACCGGCAAGCTGTCGCTACGGCCCAAGACCTTCGACTTGAGCCAACTGGTAGGTGGCCTGGTGGAGAATTTCGCTGCCCAGGCCACTGCTTTGGACACGCGTATCGAGCTACAACGTTGCGAACCGCTGCACGGTGAGTGGGACGAATTTCGCATTGAACAAGTGGTGGTCAACCTGTTGTCCAATGCTTTGCGATATGGTGAGCGCAAGCCGGTGCAGGTGCGGGTGTTCGAACAGGACGGCCTGGCGTGCGTGCAAGTGCAGGACCAGGGTATCGGCATTGGTGCGGCCAACCAGCAGCGCATTTTCCAGCAGTTCGAGCGGGTGGCCACCCAGCAAGCCAGCGGCGGATTGGGCTTGGGGTTGTTTATATCGGAACAGATCGTGCAGGCCCATGGCGGGTGCATCCGGGTCGACAGTGAAGAGGGCAAGGGGGCCACGTTTACCTTGCAACTGCCGCTGGCAACCTACGAACAACAAAACGACCAGGCGCGGGCAACCTCTGCATGAGCCTGGGGTCTGATGGCCAACTGTAAGCATTTCAAGGCGTTAACATGAGTGAAGATGCACAAGATGTAGTGCTGATCGTCGAGGATGAACCGGCGATTCGCATGATTCTGCGGGATTACCTGGCGGGCGAGGGGTATCACGTGCTGGTGGCCGAAGATGGCGAGCAGGCGTTTGCCATCCTGGCCAGCAAGCCGCACCTGGACCTGATGGTGACGGATTTCCGCCTGCCTGGTGGTATCTCCGGGGTGGAGATTGCCGAGCCTGCGGTGAAGTTGCGGCCGGACCTGAAGGTGATCTTCATCAGTGGCTACCCGGCGGAGATTCTCGAATCGGGCAGCCCGATCACTCGCAAGGCACCGATCTTGGCCAAGCCGTTTGACCTGGATACCTTGCACGAGCAGATCCAGGCACTCCTGCGATAACTGAGTTGGCTTTTTCGCGGGCAAGCCCGCTCCCACAGGTACGCCACAGATTTCAAGCACAGTGGAGGTCCTGTGGGAGTGGGCTTGCCCGCGAAGAGGCCGGCACAGGCTACCGCAAGGTTCGCTCAATACCCCCTACCAACATACTCTCCATCAACCCCAGCCCCTGCTCCTCAGGCAGCGCCTTCAACATCCCCGGCAACTGGTTAAGCAGCGTCGCCACCACATGCGCCGTCGCCACCAGGGCTTCCCCTTGCAGCTTCGCCTGCGGTGCAATCAGCCTCAGCAGCCCCGCTTCATAACGCGAACGCAACAACGCCAAACGCGCCCGCTGTTCGTCACTCAGGCAGCACAAATCCCGCTCGGCCAGCCGAAACTGCATGGGCCGCTCGGCATGCAACTGCCAGTGCGCCGCAATCAGGCAGCTCAACGCCGAGGCCCCACGCGCCATGGCCCGGCGGCCCTGGTCCAGGGTGGCCTGCAGTTCCTCGTACAACTCCTCGATCAGGTCGTACAGCAAGTCCTGCTTGCTCGGGAAGTGATGGTACAGCGAGCCTGCGGTCAGCCCCACATGGGCCGCCAGCTCGCGCATGCTGACCTGGCCAAAGCCCTTTTCGGCAAACAGCGCCATGGCCCGGTCACGTCGCTCTTCAAAATTGGCACAGCGCATTGCGGCATTGACCGGGGGCATGGCGCAGGGCCCTCAATAGGTGAAGAAGCCGCGACCGCTCTTGCGCCCCAGCCAACCGGCCGCGACCATTTCCTTGAGCAGCGGGGCAGGGCGGTATTTGCTGTCGTTGAAGCCCTCATGGAAGGCCTCCATGATCGCCAGCAGCGTGTCCAGGCCAATCAGATCGGCCAGGGCCAGTGGGCCGATGGGCTGGTTGCAGCCCAGGCGCATGCCGGTGTCGATGTCCTCGGCACTGGCCAGACCCTCCTGGCGCACGAAGATCGCTTCGTTGATCATCGGCACCAGGATGCGGTTGACCACGAAGCCCGGGCGGTTGCCGGCGGTGATCGGTGTCTTGCCGACCTTTTCGGTCACCACCAGCGCCTGGGCATAGGTGCTGTCGCTGGTCTGCAGGCCGCGAATGATCTCCACCAGCGCCATCATCGGCACCGGGTTGAAGAAATGCACACCAATGAAACGCTCGGGGTGATCGATGCTGGCAGCCAGCTGGGTGACCGACAGCGACGAGGTGTTGGTGGCAATCAGGCAGTCGGCAGCGACGTTGGCCGCCACCTGCTGCAGGATGCGTTGCTTGAGCTGCAGGTTCTCGGTCGCGGCCTCGATCACCAGCTGTGCACCGTTGAGCTGGCTATAGTCGGTGCTGGTGCGAATGCGGGCTTTGGCGGCTGCGGCGTTGTCCGCATCCAGGGTGCCTTTGTTGACCTGGCGCTCGAGGTTTTTGCTCAAGGTGGCCACACCACGCTCCAGTGCTGCGTCGGACACGTCCACCAGCAGCACCTGGTAGCCGGCCACTGCGCACACCTGGGCAATGCCGTTGCCCATGGTGCCGGCGCCGATCACGGCGATTTGTTCAATGCTCATGTGTCAGCCTCCCTCAGACGCGTTCGAAGACCACGGCAATGCCTTGGCCGCCACCGATGCACATGGTGGCCAGCGCGTAGCGGCCCTGGATGCGCTGCAGTTCATGGATGGCTTTGGTGGCGATGATCGCGCCCGTGGCGCCCACCGGGTGGCCCAGGGAAATGCCCGAACCGTTGGGGTTGACCTTTTCCGGGTCGAAGCCCAGCTCGCGGGCCACGGCGCAGGCCTGGGCGGCGAACGCTTCGTTGGACTCGATCACGTCCAGGTCCTGCACCTTCAGGCCGGTCTTTTCCAGCACCTTGCGGGTGGCCGGGATCGGGCCCAGGCCCATCAGCTCAGGTTCGACACCGGCGTGGGCGTAACCCACCAAGCGGGCCAGCGGCTTCAGGCCCAGGCGGCGTACGGCGTCGCCCGTCGCCAGCACCAGGCTGGCGGCGCCGTCGTTGATGCCGCTGGCGTTGCCGGCGGTGACGGTGCCGTCTTTCTTGAACACCGGCTTCATGCCGGCCAGTTGTTCAGCGGTCACTTCGCCACGCACATGCTCGTCGACACTGAACTGCACGCTGCCTTTACGGGTTTTCAGCTCCAGCGGCACGATCTGGCTGTCGAAGCGGCCTTCGGCAATGGCGCGGGCGGCGCGGCGCTGGCTGGTCAGGGCCAGTTCGTCCTGCATTTCGCGGGTGATGCCGTGTTTGGCCGAGACGTTTTCGGCGGTGATGCCCATGTGGAAGTGCTGGAACGGGTCCTGCAGCACGCCGACGGTGTAGTCGATGCCTTGCAGGTCACCCATGCGCGCGCCCCAGCGTGCCTGTGGCAGCAGGTATGGGCCACGGCTCATGGATTCGGCACCGGCTGCAACGGCCACGTCGGTGTCCCCCAGCAACAGCCCCTGGGCTGCCGAAACGATGGCCTGCAGGCCCGAGCCGCACAGGCGGTTGACGTTGAACGCCGGGGTTTCCTTGGGGATGCCGGCGTTCATTGCTGCCACACGGGCCAGGTAGGCGTCACGCGGCTCAGTGGGGATTACCGTGCCCATCACCAGATGGCCAACGTGATCGGCGGCCAGGCCCGAACGCTCGATGGCAGCACGGGTAATGGTGCTGGCCAGGTCGGCCAGCGGCAGGTCCTTCAGGGAGCCGCCAAAGCCACCAATGGCTGAACGGACGGCACTGACGACGTAGATTTCTGCGTTGCTCATAGGGGCTCCGATTGCGAAGGCATGGCGGGACCGGGCCAGGCTCTGCGAGAATGGCCGGCGGTCCCGGAGTGGGATCGAGTCTAGGCAAAGGCTCTGTTGCAGCCTATGCCGGAACTGTTCAAACAACCTGGCACTTTTTGCCACTCAGCATAGACAGCGAAAACCGCCATGCGCGATAGCGATTCGGTCGCCGTGTACTTTCTCAACGCCATGCTCCATGCCCTGCGCGACAACCCCGCCGAGCGTGATGCACAGCTGCGTGCCGTGGGCATCGACCCACAGCTGCTGGAACAGCCCCAGGCCCGCGTGCCGGCCAGGGCCTTCGCCCAGCTTTGGCTGGCGATGATTCAACGGCTGGACGACGAGTTTTTCTGCCTCGACAGCCATGGCATGCCGTTGGGCAGCTTCGCCCTGATCTGCCGGGGCTTGATACTTGAACCGAACCTGGAAAAGGCCTTGCGCCAATGCATGGGCGGCTTCGGCCTGTTTCTGCGCGACCTGCGTGGCAGCCTGACGGTCCGTGGCGGGCGGGCGCTGATCAGCGTGCAGTCGAACATCACCGACCCGCTGACCCGGGTGTATGCCGAGGAAACCTATTTGGTGCTGATGATCGGCATGCTGTGCTGGCTGGCCGGGCGGCGCATTGCCATCGACCGTACCGAGCTGGCGGTGTCGCGCCCGGCCCAGGAGGACGACCTGCTGCTGTGGGGGCCAGACTTGCGCCTGGGCAGCGGCCGTACCGAGGTGGAATTCGACAGTGCCTACCTGCGGTTGCCGGTGGTACAGGACCTGCCAGCCTTGAAAACCTTTCTGCGCACTGCGCCACAGGGGCTGGTGATTCGCTTTCGTAACCAGAACGGGCTGGTGGCCGAGGTGTACCGGCGTTTGCGCGCACTGCGTTATGGCCAGTGGCCGACATTGGCGGCGCTGGCGCAGCAGCAGGGGGTCAGCGCCAGTACCTTCCGCAGGCAGTTGGACCGGGAGGGGCGTTCGTATCAGCAGATCAAAGACGAAGTACGCCGGGCGATGGCCTTCGAGCGCTTGCGCGAAGGGGTGTTGAGCATCGCCGAAATCGCCGAGCAGGCGGGGTTCCAGGAGCCCAGTGCGTTCCACCGTGCGTTCAAGAAGTGGACCGGGCAGAGCCCCGGGAGCTATCGGGCGCGGTTGACTGGGCGTTGATGTGTCACCTGTGGTGGCCTCTTCGCGGGCTACCGGTTAATGATCAGGACGGCACCATGGCAAACCCGACACCAAACCGGTTCCAGGCATTGATGGTGGCAATCGCCAAGGTCAGGTTGGCCACCTCGGCCGGTTCGAAATGTGCCTGCAAGGCTTCATATTCCCCCTGCGGCGCCCCATGCTCAGGCAAGCGGGTCAGGCTCTCGACCCAGGCCAGTGCCGCACGTTCACGCGGGGTGAAGTAGGTGGTCTCACGCCATACGCTCAACGTCTGCAAGCGCGCCTCAGTCTCGCCGGCCTTGCGTGCATCGTTGGCATGCAGGTTCACGCAGTAGGCGCAGCCGTTGATCTGCGATGCCCGCAGGCGCACCAGCTCCAGCAGGGAACTCTCCAGGCCGCTCTTGGCCAGGGCCTGTTCCAGGCCGACCATGGCTTTGTAGGCTTCGGGGGCGTGCTTGGCCCATTCGATACGGTTATGCATGGCTGTCTCCAAAGGATATGGGGTGGGAATGGCACTACTGTAGCGCCGCCCTTTGGCCACCCCCGATAGCCAATCCCGCGCATATGCAGGAGGCCAATCGACCATTCAGGTGGCCACTGACAGGCATCCAATCTCTTCATTTCTGCCAGGCTGACCGAGCCGGGATAATGGCCGGGTCTTGCTACAAGAGAACCGATTCACAATGAGAGCTGCGTTGAACCTGTTGCTGGTGAGTCTGCTGGCGCTGAACTTGCGGCCGATCCTGACCAGTATCGGCCCGTTACTCGAACCTATGCGTGCCAGCACTGGCCTGGGCTACCAGCAGGCCGCCTTGCTGACGGCGTTGCCGGTGCTGTGCATGGGGCTGGTACCGTTGCTGCAACCCTGGCTGCGGCGCTGGATCAGCGAGCATGGCGGCATGCTCGGTGGCCTGGCTGCGATCGCCCTGGCCTGCCTGTGGCGCCTGCAACTGGACAGCGCCTGGGCGTTGATTGCCAGTGCGGTGGTCGCGGGCCTGGGCGTGGCGGTGGTGCAAGGCATGATGCCAGGGTTGGTCAATCGATGGTTCCCTGGGCGGCTGGCCGGGGCGATGGGCCTGTATTCGGCGGCACTGATGACGGGCGGCGGCCTGGCGGCCGTGCTTGGGCCACATATCAGTGGCCACTTCGGCCACTGGCAGGCCGGCCTGGGCCTGTGGGCAGCCCCGGCAGTGCTGGCGGTGCTGGCCTGGGTCGTGCTGCGCCCACGTCTGGAAGCACCGAAGCTGGCGGGCGCTGCGGGTGGACACTGGTTCGGCACCCGCCGGGCGTGGTTGCTGGCCTTGTACTTCGGCCTGATCAATGGCGGTTACACCAGCATGGTGGCCTGGTTGCCGGCCTACCATATCGAGCACGGCGGCAGTGCCCAGGGTGGCGCCGACCTGGTCGGCCTGATGACCATTTTCCAGGTGGCTGGCGCGCTCGGCCTGCCACTGCTGCTGCGGCGCTGGGCAGATCGGCGTCCAGGCCTCTGGCTGGCGCTGGCGATTCAGCTGGCGGGTTTCCTCGGCCTGCTACTGGCCCCCACGGTGGCTGCAGGACTGTGGGTCGCCATGATCGGCTTTGGCCTGGGCGCCTGCTTCAGCCAGAGCCTGACGCTGACCCTGGAACACCTCAAGACGCCTGCCGAAGCCGGCAGCCTGGCGGCATTCGTACAGGGGATCGGCTTTATCATCACCGGTATCGTGCCGTACATCACCGGCTGGTTGCGTGACGTGAGTGGCGACTTCCAGGCATCGTGGATGCTGCTGACCGTGACCGTGATGGCGATGCTGCTGGTAACCGCCTGTTTCAACCCGCGTGGCTATGCTGCGGCCATCGCGCGCCCGCCCGCGGCGGGCAGGGCCGCGCCGGTCAGCTGAGGCGTTGCAGGGTATCGCGCACCCGGTCCAGTGCCGGGTCGATGTCCAGCAGCTCGATAGCGCCAAAGCCCAGCAAAAGCCCCGGGCGTACCGGTGTTTCGATGAAGAACGGCGCCAGCGAATACAGGCCCACCTCCACCTTGCGCGCCAGGTTGGCCAGCAACTCGACATCGACCCCAGGCTTGGCCAGCGCGCTGAGGTGGAAGCCCGCGCTGGCAGGGATGGCGCTGAACCACGGTGACAGGTCGCCGCCCAGGCGCGCCAGGATACGTTCGCGGCGGGCGCTGTAAACCTCATGGCAGCGGCGGATGTGCTTGTTCAGGTGGCCTTCGCCCAAAAAGCGCGCCAGCGCCCACTGCAGCAAGGTCGGGCTGTGCCAGTCACTGAGGTGCTTGGCCACGCAGGCCGCCTGCAGCACGGCAGGCGGCAACACGGCATAGCCCAGCCGCAGCTCGGGCAGCAACGTCTTGGAAAAGGTCCCCACATAGGCCACCAGGCCATGGCGGTCGAGGCGCTGCAATGCGTCCGCTGCCGGCCCGTGGTAACGGAACTCGCAATCGTAGTCGTCTTCGATGATCAGCGCGCCCAGCTCAGCCGCCCGGGCCAGCAGGGCGTGCCGACGTGGCTCGCTCATGGGCATGCCCAGCGGGAACTGGTGTGACGGCGTTACATAGATCAACCGGGTGCCATCGGCGATGTGCTCGACGCGCAGGCCTTCATCATCCACCGGAACGGACTGCACGCGCGCACCAAGGGCCAGGAACAGTTGCCGGGCGGGTGGGTAGCCGGGGTCTTCCATGGCCACTTGGCAACCGGGTTCCACCAATACCCGGGCGATCATGTCCAGCGCTTGCTGGGCGCCGTTGCACACCAGCAGGTCGGCTGCGCTGCAGTGCACGCCGCGGGCGTAGGCGATGTGGTGGGCAATGGCCTCGCGCAGCTCCGGCAGGCCCTGGGCCGGAAACTGCCGCTCGGGGTGGCGCTGGCTGCGGCGCAGGGCGTAGTTCAGGCAGCTGCGCCACTGGTCGAAGGGGAACTGTGCCTTGCTTGAAGCACCACCGATAAAGTCATAGCGGGAGGGCGCTTGCAGCTGGCGTTGGCCGAGCACGGTGGCGTGCTGCTGCCAGCGCTCGAGGGACGCGGCGCCGGCCAGGGGGATGGTGGTGGATTCATGGCTACGCAGCGGTTGGCGCGGCGTGATGAAAGTGCCACGGCCGACCACACCGCTGAGCAGGTTGTCGTAGGTAAGCCGCGAATAGGCCTCGGCCACCGTCTTGCGCGACACGCCCAGTTGCTCGGCCAGCAGGCGGGTGGGTGGCAACTGGGTGCCGGCGGTCAGGTGGCCACTGTCGATACCGGCGCGCAGTTGCTGATAGAGCTGGTCGGCCAAGCCTTTGCGGCCCTCCAGGCGAATGTGCAGTTCCATGGGGCGGTCCGGAG
Organism: Pseudomonas sp. FYR_2; assembly: GCF_043106425.1. Taxonomy (NCBI): domain Bacteria; kingdom Pseudomonadati; phylum Pseudomonadota; class Gammaproteobacteria; order Pseudomonadales; family Pseudomonadaceae; genus Pseudomonas; species Pseudomonas sp. FYR_2. The sequence goes on along the minus strand of NZ_JBICMM010000041.1, from coordinate 279,783 downwards.
CGGGGGAGTGCTCAGGATAGCGGATTGGCCAGGGAAGGGCATGGGGCTGCAAAGCAGCCCCATAATCTCAGAGCCGGGCTGTACTCACCGTGATATAGCCCTTGTCGGCCACTGCGATGCGTATCACCGTTTCATCCGCTGGCGCCTTGCGGTTGCGCTTGATGCGCACGCCATCGACTGCGGCCGCTTTCAGGTGTTCCGCAATGGCCCGCCCGTTCGGGTCGAAGAACACTTCGCTGGCCAGCAACTCGATACGCTCGATCAGTTGCCGGGAGTGTTCGTCGGTGGCGCAGAAGAACATCACCCCCGACAGGTGCGGATCCTCTTCGGGGTTGCGGATGTCATGGGCCAGCATTTCGCACAAGCTGCTGCGCAGTTCGGCAATGGAGCGGGCGTAAAGGTGCATACGGAGCCTCCTCTGGATCGCGACCTTGCGTTTTCCAGTGCCGATCTTGTTTTTTGCGTGCAGAGGCAGCAAGTAGGACGCTTCCGGAAAGGTTGTGGGAAATTTCTGAAGACGCCGGAATGCCACCCCTGACTGGCCGGTGGCAGATGTTTGCTGCCGGCGCGACACAAGGCCGCGCCAGCAACACCGCGCAGCTTGGGCTAGCGTTGAACCTGCTGCTTGAACCTCAACCGCCAGCCATGCAGCAACGGCTCGGTATAGCCACTGGGCTGCTCGCGCCCCTTGAACACCAGCGCTCGGGCGGCGCGAAACGCATGCGATGCCTCGAAGTTGGCCGCCATTGGCCGGTACGCCGGGTCCCCGGCATTCTGTTGGTCTACCACCTTGGCCATGCGTTGCAGCGTGGCCTCGACCTGCTCGGCACCCACCACGCCATGGTGCAGCCAGTTGGCGATGTGCTGCGCTGAAATGCGCAGGGTGGCGCGGTCCTCCATCAGGCCCACATCGTGGATGTCCGGTACCTTGGAGCAGCCGACCCCTTGTTCGACCCAGCGCACCACGTAACCGAGGATGCCTTGGCAGTTGTTGTCCAGTTCAGCCTGGATATCGTCGGCACTCCAGGGCCGCTTGGGGCTGACCGGTACGCTGAGAAGGTCGTTCAGCAATGCGTCGCGCTGGGCGTTCCGGTTGGCTGCTTCCAGCGCCTGCTGTACCCCTGCCACGTCTACCTGGTGGTAATGCAGCGCGTGCAGCGTTGCGGCCGTCGGCGAGGGCACCCAGGCGGTGTTGGCACCGGCCTCGGGCTGGGCAATCTTCTGTTCGAGCATGGCCGCCATCAGGTCGGGCATGGCCCACATGCCCTTACCGATCTGCGCCTTGCCGCGCAAGCCGCAGGCCAGCCCCACCCGCACGTTGCTGCGCTCGTAGGCCTGGATCCAGGCACTGCTTTTCATGTCGCCCTTGCGCAACATGGCACCGGCTTCCATGGCGCTGTGCATCTCGTCCCCGGTGCGGTCGAGGAAGCCGGTGTTGATGAACACCACCCGTGATGCCGCACTGGCGATGCAGGCTTTGAGGTTGACGCTGGTGCGCCGCTCTTCGTCCATGATGCCCATCTTCAGGGTATTCGCGGGCAGGCCCAACAGGGCCTCGACGCGACCGAACAGCTGGTTGGCAAAGGCCACTTCGGCCGGCCCGTGCATTTTCGGCTTGACGATGTACAGGCTGCCTTCGCGCGAGTTGCCTCGGCGCTTGAGGTCGTGCAGGCCAATCAGGCTGGTGACCACGGCATCGAGGATGCCTTCCGGAATTTCCCGGCCATCGCGGTCGTGGATCGCCGGGTTGGTCATCAGGTGGCCGACATTGCGGATGAACAGCAGCGAACGGCCCGGCAAGGTCAGCGGCTGGCCGTTTGCCCCGTGATACTGGCGGTCGGCGGCCAAGGTGCGGCTGAAGGTTTTGCCGTCCTTGCTGACCTGTTCGCTGAGATCGCCTTTCATCAGGCCCAGCCAGTTGCGATAGACATTGACCTTGTCGTCGGCATCGACGGCTGCCACTGAATCTTCGCAGTCGATGATGGTGGTCAGTGCGGCTTCCAGCAGGATGTCCTTGACCCCGGCCAGGTCCTGCTGGCCGATGACGTTGGCCGGGTCGATCCGGATTTCGAAATGCAGTTGGTGGTGCTGCAGCAGGATCGCCGTTGGCGTGTTCGGCTCGCCTTGGTAGCCACGCATTTGTGCGGGGTTTTGCAAGCCAACCTGGCGGCCATCGGCCAAGGTGACCTGCAGTGCGCCCTGGTTGATCGCGTAGGCCTTGGCGTCGCTGTGTGAGGCGCCGGCAAGCGGGGCTGAGGTATCGAGGAATTGCCGGCCATAGGCAATCACCTTGGCGCCGCGCACCGGGTTGTAGCCTTGGCCGCGCTCGGCACCCGCGGTTTCGGCGATGGCATCGGTGCCATAGAGGGCATCGTACAGTGAGCCCCAGCGGGCGTTGGCGGCGTTGAGGGCGTAGCGGGCATTGCTCAGTGGCACGACCAGTTGCGGGCCGGCTTGTACGGCGATCTCGCGGTCGACGTTGTGGGTGCTGATTTGCACGTTTTCGGGGGCATCCACGAGGTAGCCGATGCCTTGCAGGAAGTGCCGGTAGGCGGCCATGTCGCGGATCGGGCCGGGGTGCTGGCGGTGCCAGTTGTCCAGTTCGGCCTGCAGGCGCTCGCGTTCGGCAAGCAGGGCACGGTTTTGCGGGGCCAGGTCGTGGACCAGGGTGCTGAAGCCTTGCCAGAAGGAGGCGGCTTCGATGCCGGTGCCGGGGAGGACTTCGTTTTCGATGAAGCGCTGGAGGATGGGGGCGATCTGGAGTTGATGGTTTGGCATTGTCTGTCCGCTCGGTGTTCAGTCTGCTCGATATGTGTTGCCCGCGAAGAGGCAGGTACAGGGCTCAGAGGGCCGCCGCCCCGACCTTGGCGACCTGGGCATCCTGCTCGGACTTGACCCCGGACACCCCAATCGCACCCACCACCTGGCCCTCCACCCGCAACGGCACGCCACCTTCCAGGCTGGTGAGCAGCGGTGCAGTGACAAATGCAGTACGGCCACTATTGACCATCTCTTCGTAATCCCGTGTTTCCTTGCGCCCCAGCGCAGAGGTCCGGGCCTTTTCCACGGCGATGTAAGCACTGGCTGGCGCACAGCCGTCCATGCGCTCCAGGGCCAGCGGGTGACCTCCGTCGTCAACCACGGCGATGGTCACGTTCCAGTGCTGGACCAAGGCTTCCTGGCGGGCGGCGGCCAATACGCGGGCGACTTCGGCCTGGCCGATCACGAACTTGCTATGCATGGGGGTTCTCCGGGTTCAAGGCTGCTTCGACAATTTCTATCCAGTGGCGTACCGGCGTACGCCCGGCCCCGTCGAGGTGGGCCTGACAGCCGATGTTGGCGGTGGCGATGACGTGCGGTTTGCCGCTTTCCAGTGCGTTGAGGCGGTTGTCACGCAGTTGCAGCGACAATTCGGGCTGGGTCAGCGAATAGGTACCCGCCGAGCCGCAGCATAAATGGCCGTCTGGCACAGTGGTGAGGGTAAAGCCCAGGCGCGTCAGCAGTGCTTCTACCGCGCCGCCCAGCTTGAGGGCATGTTGCAAGGTACAAGGGCAATGGAAGGCCAGGCGCTGTTCGGCGCACAGGCCCAGTTGCTCGACCGGTTCATCGCGCAGTACTTCTACCAGATCGCGGGACAGGGCGCTGACCCGCGCGGCCTTGGCGGCGTAACGGGGGTCGTTTTCCAGCAGGTGGCCGTAATCACGCACGAATGCGCCGCAGCCGCTGGCGGTTTGCACAATGGCCTCGGCCCCCGCTTCGATGGCGGGCCACCACGTGTCGATATTGCGCCGCGCACGCTGCAAGCCTTGCTCTTGGGCATTGAGGTGGTAGTCCACCGCGCCACAGCAGCCGGCCTGGTGGATCGGCTGCACGCTGATGCCCAGGCGGTCCAGCAGGCGCGCGGCGGCGGCGTTGGTGTTGGGCGACAAGGCCGGCTGCACGCAGCCTTCGAGCATCAACACCCGCCGTGCATGGCGTGGTGCCGGGCGCTGGCCGGGTGCGACTACCCGTGCCGGCAGTTTGCGTTTGAGTGTGGCCGGCAGCAGCGGGCGCAGGGCCTGGCCGCCACGGGTCAGGGCCTTGAACAGCGCCGGGCGTGGCACCACGGCTCGTAGGCCCTGGCGCAGCAGGCGCTGACCGAGCGGGCGCGGCACCTGTTGTTCGACCACGGCGCGGCCGATGTCCAGCAGGTCGTGGTACTTCACCCCTGAGGGGCAAGTGGTTTCGCAGTTGCGGCATGTCAGGCAACGGTCCAGGTGCAGTTGCGTGCTGGCCGTGATCGGCTCGCCTTCGAGCAGTTGCTTGATCAGGTAGATGCGCCCGCGCGGGCCGTCCAGTTCATCGCCCAGCAACTGGTAGGTCGGGCAGGTGGCGGTGCAGAAACCGCAGTGTACGCAGGACCGCAGGATGCTTTCAGCCTCGTCGGCGCGGGCCAGGCGTCGGGATGCTTCACTCAGGTTGGTTTGCATGGTCTGGCCTCACAGGTTCGGGTACAGGCGGCCAGGGTTGAACACGCCCTGGGGGTCGAGCTGTTGCTTCAGCGTCTGGTGGTAGCGCATCAGTGCCGTGGGCAGCGGCGGGCTGCTGTCTGCGCTGGCGGCGTAGCAGGTGGCGTGGCCGCCAACGTTGGCGACCAGGTCGCGAATGGCCTGGGCCGGTGCGCTGGACGTGAGCCAGCGCTGCGCTCCACCCCAGTCGATCAATTGCTGGCCGGGCAGGTCCAGCTCGCCAGTGGCGTTGGGCAGTGACAGGCGCCACAGCGGTGCAGGGCTGTCGAAGAATGCCAGGCGCTGCTCGCGCAGGTCGCTCCAGAACCGGCTGTCGAGGGTTGCGCCGCCCAGTCGCTGGCGTGCCGACTGTACCGAACCTTCACCGCCTTCCAGGCGCAGGTACAGTGCTTCGCCGTCATGGCAAGCCGCGCTGATCGGCAGCGGCTGCTGGCCCCATTCGGCCAACTCGGCCAGCGCCTCATGCCTGCCCATTGGCAGGCGCAGGCTCAGGCATTGGCGCGGCCGGGGCAGTACTTTCAACGAAACCTCGGTCAGCAACCCCAGGCAACCGAAGCTGCCCGCCATCAGCCGTGATACATCGTAACCGGCCACGTTCTTCATCACTTCGCCACCAAAGCGCAGCAACTTGCCGTGGCCGGTGATCACCCGCGTGCCGAGCACGTAGTCACGTACCGACCCGGCCCATGGCCGCCGGGGGCCAGACAAGCCGGCAGCGACCATGCCGCCCAAGGTGGCGTCCGGGCCCAGGTGTGGCGGTTCACAGGGAAGCATCTGGCCGGCTTCGTGCAGCGCCGCTTCGATCTCGCGCAGCGGTGTGCCGGCGCGGGCGGTGAGCACCAGTTCGGTCGGGTCGTAGCTGACGATGCCACGGTGGCTGCGGGTGTCGAGTACTTCGCCAGCGACAAGGTTACCCAGCATGGCTTTGCTGTTACTGCCCTGGATACGCAGCGGTGTGCCTTGGTTCAGCGCCTGGCCGACCTGCTCCAGCAGGGCCTGGCTGTTGTCGCGGTCCATGCTCATCAGAAGCGCTCCAGCTCGGGGAAGGGCAGTTGCCCATGGTGCACATGCATGGCGCCGAACTCGGCGCAGCGGTGCAGGGTGGGGATGTTCTTGCCGGGGTTGAGCAGGCCCTGCGGGTCGAAGGCGGCCTTCACCGCGTGGAACAGGGTGATTTCGTCGCTGTTGAACTGCGCGCACATCTGGTTGATTTTTTCGCGGCCTACGCCGTGCTCGCCCGTGATGCTGCCGCCTACCGCCACGCACAGTTCGAGGATCTTGCCGCCGATGGCTTCGGCGCGCTCCAGCTCACCTGGCAGGTTGGCATCGAACAGGATCAGCGGGTGCATGTTGCCGTCGCCGGCATGGAACACGTTGGCCACGCGCAGGCCGTATTCCGCGGACAGGTCACTGATGCCCTTGAGTACCCGTGGCAGTTCGCGACGCGGGATGGTGCCGTCCATGCAGTAGTAATCCGGCGAGATGCGCCCCACCGCCGGGAAGGCGTTCTTGCGCCCGGCCCAGAAACGCACGCGCTCGGCTTCGTCGCGGGCCAGCCGTACCTCGCGGGCCCCGGCTTGCGCCAGCACGGCGGCCACCCGTTCACAATCGTCATGCACATCTGCCTCGACCCCATCCAGCTCGCACAGCAGGATGGCCGCTGCGTCCACCGGGTAGCCGGCATGAATGAAGTCTTCGGCGGCGCGGATGGCCAGGTTGTCCATCATCTCCAGGCCGCCGGGAATGATACCGGCAGCGATGATTTCGGCGACTGCCCGGCCGGCGTCCTCGACACTGTCGAAACTGGCCAGCAGCACCCGCGCCACCTGGGGCTTGGGGAGCAGCTTGACGGTAACTTCCGTGACGATGCCGAGCATGCCTTCGGAGCCCGTGAACAGTGCCAGCAGGTCGAAGCCCGGGCTGTCCAGGGCATCGCTGCCGAGGGTCAGGCGTTCTCCTTCCACCGTGAGGATTTCCACCTTGAGCAGGTTGTGCACGGTCAGGCCGTATTTCAGGCAGTGCACGCCACCGGCGTTTTCCGCGACGTTGCCACCGATGGAACAGGCAATTTGCGAGGACGGGTCTGGTGCGTAGTACATACCGTGGGGTGCCGCCGCTTGGGAGATGGCCAGGTTGCGCACGCCGGGTTGCACACGGGCGTAACGGCCCTGTGGATTGACCTCCAGAATGCGGTTGAAACGCGCCATTACCAGCAGGATCCCCTTGGCCAGCGGCAGAGCGCCACCCGACAGGCCGGTGCCGGCACCACGGGCCACCACGGGTACACCGCGCTGATGGCAGAGCCTGAGCAAGGCCTGCACCTGCTCCAGGCGCTCGGGCAGCACCACCAGCAGCGGTACCGTGCGGTAGGCCGAGAGGCCGTCGCATTCGTAGGGTTTGAGGTCTTCTTCGCGGTACAGGATATCGATGTCTGGCAGGGCCTTGCGCAGCGCATGCAACAGGTCCGCCTGGTCTACGGTGGGCAGCGCGCCATCGACGCGTTCGTCGTACAGGATATTCATCGGCTCACTCGGCAACGTTTTTGTTGTTGTTGGCAAAGCGGTCACCGTTGCAGCCTGCGCGTGCCAGCGGCCCGGGTCGAGTACGTCGTTCACTGGTCCTACCAGTTTTTCTGTAAAGGGCTGGTTATTGACGGCTTTGACTGGCTAGATTGGAACCATCGGTCGAAGTGGTCCTACCAGTGGGAGAGGGCGTGATGGGTGCTGAAGGCAAAGCCAAGGTCGCTGACCAGGTGGCCGAGCGGGTGGAACGGCTGATCGTTGACGGCGTACTCAAGGTGGGCCAGGCCTTGCCTTCGGAGCGGCGGTTGGTGGAGAAACTGGGTTGTTCACGCTCGGCACTGCGCGAAGGGCTACGCATTTTGCGGGGGCGCGGCATCATCGATACCGAACAGGGGCGGGGTTCGTTCGTCGCCGACCTGACAGGGCAATCGGGTGCCACACCGTTGATGCATTTGTTTGGCTCGCAGCCCCGTACGCTGTTCGACTTGCTGGAAGTGCGGGCGTTGCTGGAGGCCGAATCGGCGCGGCTGGCGGCGTTACGCGCCACTGAGGTTGACCGCTTGCTGATTCGCCGGCGCTACGAAGAAATGCTGGCCGCGCACGAGGTACCCGACGCGATCGATGCCCGTGAACATGCCCGTCGCGACCACTCGTTCCACCGGGCGATCAGTGAGGCGTCACACAACCCGGTGCTGGTGCATACCTTGCAATCGCTCAGCGACCTGACCTTGAGCACGGTGTTTGCCTCGGTCAACAACCTGTATTGCAGGCCGGCGCAAAAGCGCCAGATCGACCGCCAGCATGCACGGTTGTATCAGGCGGTGATGGAGCAGTTGCCGGAGCAGGCGCAGCGGGCGGCGCGCGAGCATATCAACGGAATACGCGACAGTTTGCGGGAGATCGAGCAGGAAGAACAACGGTTGGTCAGGGCGACCATGCGTATGGATGGGTGGGGATGATCTAATCCTGTGCCGGCCTCTTCGCGGGCTTGCCCGCGAAAGGGCCGGTGCAGGCTTATCTCAATGGTCAGCTATACGGTCATCCTGCGACAGAATGGCCCGGGCCAGTTCTTCATCATTGGCTTGCAACCCAGGGTGGTCCTTGCGGGCCTGTTCCAGCGCCGACTCCACATAGGCGCCACGGATCGCCCCACCGCTTGCGACGAAGGCAGAAAGTTCATCGCGTGCCGGGATGATCCGTTTATCGTCCTTGAAGGTCGAGTAAAGCGAAGCGGAAACACCGGCCGAGGTGGCGACGTCGCCCGCATCGACGCGGGCCAGGGCAGCACCGGCAGGCAGCAGGAGCAGCAGCGCAGGAGCGAGGAGTAGGTGGCGCATGTCGTGTTCTCCAGTAGCGTGAAGCCCAAGGGAATAAACCACTCAGTGTTTAAGAAAGCACGGAGGAGCTGGTAGTTCCCTCGGGGCTTCACGAAATGGAGCGATCAAGCCAAAGGGTAGGTTGTTTTGACCCGGGTAAGGAGACGTTCTGCTCCAGTTGGCGCTGTCGATCAGCGGCGAATGGATGGGTGTGTCACCGACGCAAGGTGCCATCGACGTAGCTGCTTTTGGTGACAGGGGTCATGCGCTGCGAATCCTTTGTTCAGAAACTTGGTGGGCGACGAAATGGCTGATGTTGTCCACGGCGCTGTCCATCAACTGCTGCATGGCGTCTTCGCTGCTCCAGGCGATGTGTGGGTTAAGCAGAAAGTCATCGCGGTCGATCAGCTGGAACAGTGGGTTGCTGGGGTGCAAAGGCTCCACTTCCACCACGTCCAGCGCCACGCCGCCCAGGCGGCCTTGTTGCAGTGCCTGGATCAACGCGGCTTCGTTGACCACGCCGCCACGGCCGGTGTTGACCACCATGGCGTCAGGCTTCATCAACGCCAGTTGCGCGGCATCGATCAGGTTGTGGGTTTCTGGCGTGAGTGGGCAGTTGATCGACAGCACGTCGCAGCTTTTCAGCAGCTCGGCCAAGGGGCGGCAGTCCGGGCCTTGGCGTTTGCCGCCTCGGTCCTCGAACCACACGCGCATGCCGAACGCTCGCGCCAGGTGCGCCAGGCGCAGGGCGATCGGGCCGCTGCCGATGATCGCCAGCTGCTTGTCGCGCACGTCGCGGATACGGTGGTTGAAGTAGATGTTCTGGAACGGCTTTTCGCCGGCATGCACCTGGCGCATCAGGCGGGTGAAGGCGGCCGGGCGGCGGAACAGCTCCAGGATCATGGCCAGGCTGTGCTCGGCCACGGTGTTGGCGGCATAGCCCGGTACGCTGGATACTTCGATGCCATGGGCTTCGCAGTAGTCGACATCGACGATGTCGCGGCCGGTCAGGGCCAGCGAAATCATCTTCAGCTTGGGCAACTGGCGCAGGTGCTCTTCGCGCAGCGGCACGCTGAACGTCAGCGCCACCGTCGCGTTTTTCAGGTGCTCCAGTATCTGCTCTGGGTGGGTGTAGGCGAACTGCTGCCAGCTGTGCTCGCAGTCAGGGCGCTTCAGGCGGGTGGAAGGCGCCAGGCCTTCGTCGTCGAGGAGGACGATGTGTTCGCTCACGTTATTGTCCTTGTTTTTTCTGCGCGGGCACGTAGCCGGCAGGCGCCATGCCCACCAGCTGGCGGGTGATGAAGCCGGCATCCTGGTCGTGGTCCTCCAGCGATTCCTTGCGCACCAGTGCATCGCGTACCAGGTGTGCGCCAAAGAAGCGCAACGGCTCTGGCGGCAGCAGCTTCATCTTCTGGTTGACCAGGCCGCAATTGGCCCACTCGTCGTTGGCATGGGTGGCCAGCGACTTGATAATGCGGCTGGCGAACACCGTGGTGGCCACGCCGTTGCCGGAAAAACCGATGCCGTAGCTGACGGTCTGGTGTTGGTCGAGGTAGCCGAAGTTGGGCAGGCCTTTCATGGCCCGGTCGATCGGCCCGGTCCAGCTGCTGACCACCGGTACATCCTGCAGCTGTGGGTACAGGCGGCGCAGTTCGGCGGCGACCTTGTCGGCGGCCGGCGAGGGTTTCTCATACAGGTTGCCGATACGCCCGGCAAAGGCGAACTGGCCCAGCGGCTTGCCGAACACCACGCGCCCGTCCGGGGTGTTGCGCCAGTAGTTGAGCACGGTGCGCGAGTCGGTCATGCACTCGCCGCCACTGAAGCCGATAGCGTCGAGCCTGGCCTTGACGGGTGCGGTGGCGACCATGTCGCTGGACATGATCGCGATCATCCGCCGCAGCTCGGGGAACTGCGCGCCCCAGGCATTGAGCGCCAGCACCACGTGGTTGGCTTTTACATGGCCCTTGGCGGTGTGCACCACCGGGCGCTTGCCGCGCACCAGGTGGGTGAAGGGCGATTTCTCGAAAATGTGCACGCCCAGCTTCAGCGCCACCCGGCGCAGGCCGCGGGCCAGCATGGCGGGCTGCACGGTGGCGGCGTTGGGGTCGAAGATGCCGCCCAGTACCAAGGGTGAGCCAACACGGCCACGAATGGTCTGGCGGTCCAGCGCCTGGAACGGGTTGACGTCGAGCTTCTGCAGGCCGTCGGTGAGCACGCGCCAAGCGTTCATCTGGCGCTGGTTGGTGGCCGTCCACAGCCAACCGTCCTTGCGGTACTGGGCGTCGATGCCGTGCTGCTGGCAGAAGCTGCCGATCTCGTCAATGGCTGACTCGGCCGCCTCGCAGATACGCCGTGCCTCGATATCGCCGCAGATGGTGCGTACTGACAGGTACTTGCCCCACCAGTTGGTGGCCACGCCACCGTTGCGCCCGCTGGCGCCCGAGCCGCAGCGGTCGCGCTCGACGATGACGATGGTTTTTTCCGGGTGCGCCTGCTTCAGGCGGATGGCCGACCACAGGCCAAGGAAGCCACCGCCGACGATGCACACGTCAGCATCAATCGAGTCCTGCAGGGCAGGGGCCAGGTCGCTGTCCAGGTCAAGTGCCTGGGCATACCAGAATCCACGGTACATGAGGGGTGCCTCTGAGCATGTTTGTCTTGTGCCTACATGATGCTCAGCCGGGCAGGGGGGCTGATATTACAGCCATGACAATTGATAGAACGGCGCCGCCTTTTGTCATGGACTTCCTATTTGTGGGGATGCATATGATATGACGGACGCAGGGCGCGCTTTAGAATGGCGCCATTGCAGATGTCATGAGGCCCGTGTCGATGTTTGCCGAACAACAAGAACAACCGTTGCAAGCCTCCGTTGACAGCGTGCAGGTCAAGCCCGAATTGCGGGTGGGCTTCGTGCTGATGAACCACTTCACCCTGGTGCCGGTGGCGGGGCTGGTGGACTCGCTGCGTTTTGCGGCGGACAAGTCGTTCCGTAGCCAGCAGGTGTATTGCCAGTGGGACTGGATGACCCTGGACGACCAGCCGATCACCGCCAGTTGCGGCATGCCCATTTCGCCGACCAAGCCCCTGAACCTGTTCGCCCAGTACGACTACATCGTGCTTGCAGGCGGCTTGCTGGACGAAACCCGCAATCCGCCGGCCTGGCTGTTGGACGCATTGCGTGAGGTGCATGCGGCGAATATCCCGATCATCGCGCTGTGCTCTGGGTCGTTCGTGCTGGGCAAGGCCGGGCTGCTCGATGGCCGGCGCTGCGCGCTGCATTTCACCTTGCGCGATGAGTTCAAGGAACGCTTTCCCTTTACCACGGCGGTGATCGACAAGAGCTATGTGGACGACCGCGGCATCATCACCTGCCCGGGCGGTACGGCCATTGATTTGGCGGCTAACCTGATTCGCCGGCATTGCGGTGCGGTGCGGGCGCAGAAGGGCCTGGAATACCTGTTGGTGGATGAGCGCGCTGATGAGCCGCAAGACAAGGCGGCCAGCGAATGTGTGTACCAGAACGACCGGGTGCAGCGGGCGATCAGCTTCATGCGTGCCAACCTGGATGCGTCTATGACCCTCAAGGCCGTGGCCGAGGCGGTGGGTACCCACCCCCGGCAGTTGCACCGCGAGTTCGTCGCCAATACCCAGGAACCGCCGGCCAACTACTGGCGCAAGTTGCGCCTGGACCATGCCCGGCGGCTTCTGGTGAACACCAGCCAGAACATCACCACAATCGCCCTGGCGTGCGGGTTTTCCGACGCTTCGCACTTTATCCTGTGGTTCCGCAAGCAGTATGGCGAGACACCTTACAGCTTCCGCAAGCGCCGGCATGAGGTGGAGCGGTTTGACTGGCATGGCGACAAGGTGGGGCTGGATCCGGAGCTCTAACAAGCCATCGCGAGACAAGGCCGCTCCCTCAGCGGCCGTGTGGCATTCAGAGCTGGCCGAAGGCCTGGATCTCGATGCGGTATTCAGGGGCTGCTAGCGCAGCCCCTACACAGGCCCGCACCGGTGGCTGTTCATCCACCCAGGCGTCATACACTTCATTCATCGCCGCAAACTCGCCCATGTCAGCCAGCCAGATCTGCATGCGGGTGAGGTTGCCCTTGCCCGCGCCGACCCGCGCCAGCCACTGCTCCAGTTGCGCCAGCACGCAGCGGGTTTGCGCAGCGATGTCGCCCGGTTGCAGGGCAACGATGCCAGAGGTTTCGATACGGCCGTCTACCAGCACCAGCTGGCTGGCGCGTTTGCCTGGGTTGATACGTTCGATCATCGACTGGGTCCTTAGAACAGCACGTAGGTCTTGCGCAGGGTTTCGCGGATGTCCCACACCCCCTCGCAGTTCTCCGGGAACAGCACCGCATCGCCAGCGCGCAGCTCCACCGGCTCGCCACCGTCGGGCGTGAAGGTGCACCAGCCGCTGACAATGTGGCTGAACTCGCGGTTTTTCAGGTAGCGGCGGAACACCCCCGGGCTGCTTTCCCATACACCGATGCTGGCGCCGACGGCCCCGTCGGTCTGGTCCTGGGCGCTGGCGGCCTGGGCGATGGGTTCACCGATCGGCAGGCGGGCCGCGGCGGGGGCGCCCAGCGGCGAGACGGGGGCATTGCGCACGACAGTCAGTACTTGGCTCACGAACAGGCTCCTTCAGGCTTTACGAACAATAGGTTTGGCGGTGGAGGCAGTGCTGGTGTGGTTACCCAGCGCGGCTGCCTGCTGCAGGTCGAGCCTGCTAGTCTCGGGGGCCAGCCACCAGGAAATCAGGGCGCCGAACAGCGAGACCAAGGCGGCAGCGAACATGGTGTTGGCAATGCCGAAGCTGGCCAGGGAAATCGGGACCAGGTACGTGCCCACGGCGGCGCCAATGCGCGATAGCGAAGTGGCAAGGCCTACGGCTGACGCACGGATTTCGGTGGGGAACAGCTCGTTGGGGTAGACGTATTCAAGCACCTGGGCGCCGCCAATCAGCACGGCATAGGCACCGAACAGCACCAGAATGGTCGTGGGCGAGGCATCCGGGAACACGCCCAGCATGACCAGCGACATGCCTGACCAGAGGAAGCTGTGGATCAGCATGTTGCGCCGCCCCAGGCGGTTGATCAGCTTGGTGGCAAGTAGGCAGCCCAGGGTGAACAGCAAGGTGATGGCGATGGAGCCGAAGGCCGCCCAGTCACCGGTCAACTGCAGTGCCTGCAACACTTTGGGGGCAAACGAGTAGATAGCGAACAGCGGCACGATGGCGCAGGTCCAGAATAGGGTGACGAAGGCCATGCGCTTGCCGTAACCGGAGTGGAACAGCGACCACACCGAAACCGGCTTGTCGGTGGCCTGCTCTGGCAGATCGGCAATCGAGTAGTCGGGGCCGTAGACTTTCTTGATTACGGCGTCGGCTTCGGCGGTGCGGCCTTTGCTCAGCAGCCAGCGGGGCGACTCCGGCGTACCACTGCGGGCGACCAGGAACAGCGCGCCCGGTATCAGGGCACTGGCCAGTACATAGCGCCAGCCGTCTTCACCGCCCACACGCAGCAGCAGTTCGCCGGCCATGTAGGCCACGGCGGCACCGGCAAACCACATCAGCACCATGGCGGCCAGCAGTGGCCCACGTTGTTTGCGTGGCAGGAACTCGGCCAGCAGCGAGGTGGCGATCGGGTAGTCGGCGCCTACTGCGATACCGATCAGCAGCCGCCAGACAAACAGTGCCCAGGCCGACTCCACCCAGAACTGCGCCACCGAAAAACCGACGATTGCAATCAGGTCGACCAGGTACAGCACCTTGCGTCCGTACTTGTCGGTGAACCAGCCACCGAGAAAACCACCCAGGAAAACCCCGATCAGGGCCGATGCGGCGATCAGTCCTTCCCAGAAGGCCGACAGCTGCAGGGCGTTGGTGATTTGCAGCATGGCGACGCCGATGATGCTCAGTACATAGCCATCGAGAAAAGGCCCGCCAGCGGAATACACCGTCAGCTTGCGGTGGAACGCGTTGAGCGGCGCATCTTCGACGGAGCGTGTGGAAACGGACATGCGACTTACCTCTTGTTGTTATTCGCTGCACTAGCGCCCGGCACTATCGCACCGGCTTGTGAGGGCGCCCTATAACGGCTCGGACGAGTCATGGAATGTGCTGACCGGGTGAGCGGAGGCCTTATGCAAGTTGTCATGGATGTTCTAGGGGCGGTGCCGTGGAGGCGCGGCTGGGCAAGCGTGGCAAGGCGCCTGAAGGCATGCTGGAACGCGGTCGGGTCGACAGTGACGACATCGCGGCAGTGGTGCGGCGCGAGCATGTGGTGCGGCTGGTGGATGTGGTGCGCAGGCGCCTGCCCTGTGGGTTGGACCCTGACCTGGGGCGGGCGCGGGTAGAGCAGCTGTCGCGGCAGGTAGCGGCGGTGCTGGGCTGGTCGGAGGCACGGCGGCAGGCGGAGCTGAAGCATTTCGAGGAGGACACGGCGCGGGTGTATCGGCAGCTGTAGCGGCAGGCGGGGCTGACGATGCGCTCGTCGGCCCTGTGGCGCTTATCGCCCGGTCAGCCCGGCGCGGGTCAGCAACCCGTCCAGTACCACTTCGCACGCTGCACCCCAGGTGGCACTGACCGGCTGATGCATCAGTACCGCCAGCCCGTCTGCGGTAAAGGTACCCGGCGTGGCAATGGCTTGGCCCAGGGCCTTGAGTGTGTATTCCGGCTGCTGCCCGGCGCTGGCCACGCAGTCTTGCAGGTTGCCTAGCACCAGCGCACGTGCCTCGCCTGCGGGCAGGCCTTTGTCCATCAGCCACTGCTGCAAGTCGTGCAGCAGGAAGTAGAACCAGCCATTCATACAGGCTGCAACGGTGGCCAGTTCGAATTCAGGCTCGCCGTGCAGGACCACCAGTTTGCCCAGCGGCCCCAGGTACTGCGTGGTGAGCGCATCGGGCGGGCAGACGACAACCGTCGATTGGTTGTACTGCGCCGCATACGACAGCATCGCACGTACACAAAGGGCGCCGGGGAAGGCGCTGGCCAGTTGCGCAAGGCCGATCCCGGCAGCCAGCGAAACCAGGCGCTGGCCGGGGCGCAGTTGTACCTCATCGGCCAGTTCGGCAAGCGAATGCGGGCGTACGCCAAGTATCAGCAGTTCTGCCTGGTCGACTACCGCCTGGTTGCTGGCCAGCACCTGGCAACCGTGGTCACGGGCAAGCAC
Source organism: Pseudomonas sp. FYR_2 (assembly GCF_043106425.1). Classification (NCBI taxonomy): domain Bacteria; kingdom Pseudomonadati; phylum Pseudomonadota; class Gammaproteobacteria; order Pseudomonadales; family Pseudomonadaceae; genus Pseudomonas; species Pseudomonas sp. FYR_2. Next base: position 264,256 of record NZ_JBICMM010000041.1, on the reverse strand, counting down.
GGCGGCCCGTTGAGCATTGCGCGGTGAGAGCAGGATGGGGCCGTCAAAACCGCTGCGGCGCAGGCCTATGACCACTTTTTCGGTGAGTTCGCCCACCCCGAGAATGCCCAGGCTATCCATGGTGCCTCCTTTTCAGCTTTCCAGGCCGGCGCGGCGCTGGCCCCAGTGCAGGTTCAGGTTCACGCCCACGCTGAGCAGCGGCTCAGGCGGGTTGCGGTTAGGGCCTTCGCTGCCGAGCAAGAAGTCGATCAACTCGTCGCGTTCGCCGCTCAGCCAGTCAGCCAGCAGGGTGCCCGTGGCTGTGCCACGGGTAATGCCCAGGCCATTGCAGCACAAGGCCGCGTGTACGTTGGGCGCCAGGGTGCCGAAGTGCGATAGGTGGTTGCGTGACAGGCACATCGAGCCGCCCCAGGTGAATTCGAACGGCATGCCCGACAACATCGGGAAGCGCCGTTCGAACGACCCGCGATGCTGGCGCCCGGCGCGGGCGATGTGGCGGGGGTTGGCACGGCCGTCGGCATTGAAGCTGAAGCTGTTGCGCACTAGCAGGCGCTGGTCCGGGGTGCGCCGCAGGGTGCTGCCGAACGGGTCGGCCGGGATGATGCCCCAACTGGCCTTGCCGCCCAGGCGGGCCTGTTCGTCTTCGGTCAGCGGGCGAGTCATGCTGGCGTAGGTGAAGATTGGCAGCAGGCGACCGGCCAGGAAGCCGAAGTATGAGGCGAAGGCGTTGTTGGTCAGCAGCAACTGGTCGGCGACGATCTCACCGTTGCTGTGCTTGAGGGTGATGCGCCGGCCCTGCTCGATGTGGGTGATGGTGGTGCGCTCGTGCAGGGTCACATTGGCGGGCAGGCTTTCGGCCAGGCCTTTGGCCAGGGCCGCCGGTTGCAGCAGTTGGGTGCCAGGGGTGTACAGCGCCTTGCGGTAGAAGCCGGTGCCGAAGTGCTCGGGCAGGTCGCGGGCGTCGATCATCTGGTAGGGCTGGCCGAGCTTTTCCAGGCCGGTGCGGTAGGCTTCGAGCACGGCCAGGCCTTTGTCTTCGACGGCGGCCTGGTACTTGCCGTCCGGGCGGATCTGGCAGTCGATGCCGTGCTGGGTGATCAGCCCGCGAAGGATCGCCTGCGCACGCAGGTTGAGCTTGAGGTTCATCCGCGCGGTGGGCAGGTCGCCGATGTAGTCGGCGGCACCGATGTCGTGGGGCAGGTCGATGGCAAAGCCGGAGTTGCGCCCGGAGGCACCGAAGCCGACTTCCTGGGCCTCTACCAGGATCACCTCGTCGTCCGGGTGGTGCAGGGCCAGTTGCCGTGCGGCGGCAAGGCCGGTAAAGCCCGCGCCAAGCACCACCCAGCGCGCCTCGCTCCGCCCCCGGTGCGCGACGCGTGGCTGGCGCGGGGGGCTGAGGTGGAACCAGCCGCAACCGTTGTCGTCCGCGGGGGTAGAGGTGTTTCTGTACATGGTTTTTATCCGTGTTGTTTTCTGCACTATGGCATTGGCGTTTGTGCGGAGACTATGACGGGAGCGACGGGTAATAGGATGTTCTGGCTGGGGCCGGCACAGCCTAGTCACAACAAGCCAATCTGGACATGCACCTCACGCAGCCGCGCCGGTGTCACATCGAGCTGGTGGCGCGTGGGCGGTTGCAGGTGGGGGAGACGTTTGTGCACGAAAGCATTACCGGTACCACGTTCAACTGCCGGGCCGAGGCGCTGACGCGTGCGGGTGATTACCCGGCGGTAAGGCCAAGCGTGGCGGGATGGGCGCGGGTGATCGGGTATAACACGATTATCGTGGATGATCGTGATCCGTTGGCGCATGGGTTCCAGATTGCCTGAGGGCATGGGTTGACCGCGTTGGGCCGGGCGTGATTTGCTCGGCTCCAGGGCCTCTTCGCGGGCAAGCCCGCTCCCACAGGTATAGCGTCGCCTGTAGGTGCGGGTTTGCCCGCGAAGGGCCCGACACGATCATTCAATGGAAACTGAAGGTCCCGCCATGTCCGTCTACACACTGCATTGCTTCGCCGAATCCGGCAACGCCTACAAAGCCGCGCTCATGCTTGAACTCACTGGCCAAGCCTGGCAGCCGGTGTTCGTCGATTTCTTCAACGGCCAGACCCGTGAGCAAAGTTGGCGCGATGAGGTGAACGAGCAGGGTGAGGTGCCGGTGCTAGAGCACGCGGGCAAAACCTTCACCCAGTCGGCACTGATCCTGGAATACCTTGCCGAACAGACCGGCCAGTTCGGCCCGCGTGATGAAGACGAAAAACGCGAGATCTGGCGCTGGATGCTGTTCGACAACCACAAGTTCACCAGCTACTACGCCGCGCTGCGCTTTCTGTTTTGCCTGAAGAAAACCGGGGAAACGGACGTGACGCGGTTCCTGCGTGAGCGTGCCACGGCGGCTTACCGCATTGTCGACGCGCACCTGGCGAAGACGCCGTTCATGGTTGGCGGCCGGCTGACCATTGCTGACCTGTCGTTGGCGGGGTATGTGTTCATGCCTGAAGATACCGGGATCCCGCTGGCAGAGTTCACCCATATCGAGGCTTGGAAGGCGCGGATCCAGGCGCTGCCGGGGTGGAAGCATCCGTATGAGCTGATGCCGCGTACGGCATCCTGACGCTTTCGCGGCTAAAGCCGCTCCCACAGGGGCTTCACAACGCTTGGGTCTTGTGCAGTACCTGTAGGAGCGGCATTTGCCGCGAAGAGGCCAGCGCAGGCACTGCTAGATTCAGATCGACAACCGCACCACCCGATTATCCAGCACCTGCTGTTCCTGCCCCCGCCGCTTGTTCACAACCAGCTCACCAATCGCAATCAGGCGCGTGCGCGTGATGTTTCGTGACAACCCCAGTAACTGCGCGGTATGCACTTGGTTGTAATGGCAGAACCGATAGGCCGAGCGCAGCAGGGCATTTTCCACCTTTTCGTACAGGTCGCCCGGCTGCTCCTCGTACAGCCGGCTGAACGCCCGCTGCAACAAATCGTCCACACCATTGCCAGCCGGTTCTTCCTCTTGTCGCTCGATGCGCAAGTTGGACAGGCGCAGGTCCTGCGCCTGCACCGTGCCGTCGCCGCAGGTGAGCAAACTGTGATGAATCACGTTCTCCAACTCGCGGATGTTGCCCGGCCAACTGTACTCCACCAGCTTGGCCTGGGCCTTGGCGCTCAGCTCTACCGGTCCGTACCCCAGCCGGTCGCTGTAGCTGCGGATGAAGTGCCGGGCCAGCGGCAGGATGTCACCCGGGCGGTCGCGCAGCGGGTGCAACTGCAAGGTCACCACGTTCAGGCGATAGTACAGATCTTCACGGAAATGCCCGGCGTTGATGGCCTTTTCCAGCTGCACGTTGGTCGCAGCCAGTACCCGCACGTTGATTGGGATGCTCTTGCGCGACCCAAGCCGTACGACCTCGCGCTCTTGCAGCACGCGCAGCAGCTTGACCTGGATCGGCAGGGGCAGGTCGCCGATTTCGTCGAGGAACAGCGTGCCGCCATTGGCTTCCTCGAACCAGCCGGCCTTGGCCGCCAGGGCGCCGGTGAAGGCGCCTTTTTCATGGCCGAACAGTTCCGCCTCCACCAGCGACTCGGAGAACGCCCCACAGTTGACTGCGACGAACGGGCCGTTGCGCCGGCCGCTGAGGTTGTGGATGTGGCGTGCGACCAGCTCCTTGCCCGTACCGGTTTCGCCGATGATCAGGACGCTGGCCTCGCTGGGGGCGACCTGTTGCAAGTGGGCGAGCAGCGCCTGCGATCTGGGGTCTTCGAAGACCTGTGCGGTCGCCCTGATCGAGGTAGCCAGTGTCGGTGACGGGGGGAGGGTCAGCAGTTGCATGGGCAATCCTCAGGAATAGAAGGATGGGGCAGGGCGCTTGTCGTTGAGGGCCCACTCGCCGAGTTCGTGGATGCGGTAGTCCACCGGATCGTGCAGGGTTTGTGTGCGAAGGTTGCGCCAATGGCGGTCGAAGCGCAGCGCGGCATGGGTGGCGCGCGCGCCGGTGACTTCGAACAGGCGGTTGCAGATGTCCAGGCCGTGGCGGCTGGCGGCGACCTTGGCGGTGCCGATGGCCAGGGCCAGGTCGCCGCGCTCTTCCGCCGTGAGGGCATGTTCCTTGGCCCAGGCGGCATCCAGCTGGCGTGCGGCCCGTTCGATCAGCAGACGCACGCTTTCAAGGCCAACCCAGAACTCGCCGTAATGGCGCAGCACGTAAGGGTCTTCGGCAGTGCTGGCGGCGCTGGAGCGGAACCACGGCCGGCTTTCCTTGAGGGTGTACTGGCGGGCTTCTTCGAAGGCGCCTTCGGCAATGCCGAGGAACAGGTTGGCGAAGTGCAGCTGGGCAATCAGCGGGCGCAGGGCGGCGAACGGAGTGCTCAGCGGGCCTGGTTCAAGCAGCAGTTCGTTGTGCTCTACCCGTACCCGCTCGAACGTGGCGCTGCCGCTGTCGGTCTGGCGTTGACCGATGTTGTTCCAGTCGCTGTGCAGGCTGATGCCGGTGCGGCCACTGGGGATGGCGGCAATCAGCAGCTTGCCGCCGGCACGTTCGTCCACAGCCGAGGCGATGAGCATTTCCGAGTCGCTGGCACCGGAGCAGAAGCTTTTCTTGCCCGAGAACTCGCACCAGCCATCGAGGTGCTTGACCACGGTGCGGGTGTCCAGCGGGTTCAGGGCATTGCCCCAGAACCACTGTTTGCGGGCGGTCTGTTCGAACCAGGGCTGCCATTGGTCGGGGCGTGAGAACAGGCGCACGGTAGCCAGCATCAGGTGGTGAAAGCCGAACACATGGGCAATGGAGCTGTCGACCCGCGCGAACTCGCGCACCACCGCGAACGTGTCGTGCCAGTTGGCGCCCTGGCCACCGAAGACCTGCGGGATCACCAGCGACAGCAGGCCGCTGTCACGCAGGGCATCGCGCTCGGCTTTCGGCGTGCCGCCGCGCTCGTCGCGTTCGACGGCGGTCTGGGCAAACTGCCCGGCCAGTTCGCGGGCAATCGCCAAGGCCGGGCGCAGCGGGGTATTCACAGGTGCATTCATGGCCGCTCCTCAGGCGCTTTTACGCAGTGCGTGGTGGGCGCCGAACAGCGGCACGGCACGCTCTGCAGCCAGGCGGATACGGGCGGCGAGGGCATCGCTGGACACGCGGTAGTCGGCCAGTTCTGCCTGGCTGGCGAACACGCCGATGGGCAGGGTCAGGGCTTGCAGGAAGCTGAACAGCGGGCGCAACTGGTGGTCGAGCACCAGCGCATGGCGCTCGCTGCCGCCGGTGGCGGCGAGCAGAACCGGGGTGTCGACCAGAGCGTCCTGGCCGATCAGGTCGAACAGGTGCTTGAAGTGGCCGGTAAAGCTGCCGCGGTACACGGGGGTGGTCACGACCAGCAGGTCGGCCTTTTCCACCAGGCGCAGTTGCTGCTCGACGGTGTCGGGCAGTTCGCTGCGCCACAGGGCGCTGCCCAGTGGGCGGGCGATGTCGCCCAGTTCGATCAGGTGCGGCTTGATGTGCAGGTGCTCGGCCAGTTCGGCGAGGATCGCCTCGGTCAGGGCCAGGGTGCGTGACGGGCGGGAAGTGCCGCCGGACAGGGCTACGACGTTCAGTGGGGTGCTCATGGGCAGGTCTCCGGTTCGGGTTGAGCGGGGGACTTTGCTTGAGCAATCGTCGTGCCGGGTTCTAATGTTCTTCTAAATCAACACGTTATCGCGTTAGCAGGTTTGCGTCGCTGTTGCCGGGCGGGCGTTTCGTGTTGATTGGGTGTTGCGCTGCGAACAGTTGGCCAGGTGTTGGCGGCTGTGCAGTGGAGAGAGTTATAGAGGATTATCTTTTATTAAAAAAAGAATAAGAATTCATATTGTTATGCATTTTTTATCGATAGGCCGCGGTCTTGCCGGTACCGACAATGCCCTGTACGAACGTCACCAGTTGATCCCTCGCGGTGGTCACGCTTCCCCATTGCGCCTGCCCGCACAGCAAACCCAGCACGGCATGGGCAATCGACCGCGCTCGGCGTGCCGGCAGCCCGCATTCTGCGGCGACAATGTCACTAAGCAGCCCGCTGTATTGCAGTTTCAACTGTTCGATTTGCAACAGTTGCTCTGTGTTCAGGTTCATGGCTTCCCGCGTCAGCAACACCAGTTTGTCGGGGTTGGCCTGGCTATACGTCACGAAGGCCTGCACAAAGCACGGCAAGCGTTCACGGGTGGTACGGGCACCTTTGAGGCATTGTCGGGTTTCATACAGCAGGTCGGTCAGGCTCGACTCGATCAGCTCGAACAGCAGCGCCTGTTTGCTCTCGATGTGGTGGTACAGCGAGCCGGCGCGCAGGCCCAGGTGGCTGGCCAGGTCACGCAGGCCGATGGCCTGGTAGCCATGGCTGGCAAACAAGGCGCTGGCCGCATCCAGCAAGCGGTCCCGAGCGTGCGGGGTGGGGACGGGCGAGAAGCTGGAAGCGGGCATGCAAGCACCTGTCGGCGAATTGATGTTTGACCAAATGTAAGACAACAGGCATCTTACGTAAAGACTCAATCGCGGAGGTGTTTTGTGGAAAATCAAACGGTGGTGATTGTAGGTGGTGCCTCGGGGCTGGGCCTGGAAACAGCCCGGCTGATGGTAAAACGTGGTGCCGGCAAAATCGGCCTGATCGACCGCAACGAGCAATTGCTGGTACACGCTGCAGAAGAACTGCGCGGGCAGGGTGTAGAAGTGGCAATCGCAGTAGGCGACATTGCCCGCAAGGACACCGCCCATGCGGCCTTCGCCCAGATCGTCGAAGGCTTGGGGCGGGTACATTGCCTGGTCAACAGTGCGGCCATCTATCCGCGCAAGGACATCTTCGAGATCACTGACGACGAGTGGGACCTGGAGAACGCCGTCAACATCAAGGGCACCTACCACATGATGGTCGCCGCGGTGCGCCACATGCAGCAGTACGTGGCGGCCCCGGCGGTGACCGGGCGTATTGTCAACGTGACGTCGGTGGACGCCTTCAAGGCCCACCCGCAAAACGCCCACTATGCCGCCACCAAGGCTGCGGTGGTAAGCCTGACCAAGTCGTTCGCCCAGGCCTGTGCCAAGGACCAGATCCTGGTCAACTCGGTAGCCCCGGCCGGTTTTGCCACCGAGCGCGCCAAACAGCTGGGCTTCCTCGGCGAGCTGGCGGCAGCCAACCCGCTGGGCCGTGCTGCGGAACCGGCAGAAATCGCCGAGTGGATCGTGATGATGGGCAGCAGCCGCAACAGCTATGCCACCGGTGAAAACGTGATTGTCAGCGGGGGTTACATCTATGCCTGAAGTCGCATTCCCCGAGGGCTATCAGCGCGCGCTGGTGACCGGGGCTACCAGCGGTATCGGCAAGGCCATCGTACTGGCGCTGCGTGATGCCGGCCTGCAAGTGATTGCCGTGGGCCGCAGCCCTGAGGCGTTGGCCGAGCTGGCTTGCGAGCCGGGTGTGACCACCTTGCAGGCGGATGTGCGTGATTACCGTTCGCTGGCTGCCACGCTGGAAGGGCAAGCGGTGGATGTGCTGGTCAACAACGCGGGCATTCTGTCCACCCGGGCGGCATTCCAGGACATCGACGAAGCCGAAATCGACAACATGCTCGACATCAACCTCAAGGCGCCGTTGCACCTGGCGCGCCAGGTGCTGCCAGGCATGGTCGGGCGGGGCAGGGGGCACCTGTTCTTCATAGGTTCCAGTGCTGGCCGAGCGCCGCACCCGGGCGCAGCGGTGTACGGTGCGTCCAAGGCCGGGGTTAGCCTGTTCTGCGATGCCTTGCGCTGTGACCTGTTGGGCAGCGGCGTTCGGGTGACCGAGATAGCCCCGGGCCGGGTGCAGACCCAGCTGTACAAGACTGCCATGGGCTTGCAGGCGGCAGGCAGTGAGCTGTATGACGGTTATGAATCGATCCAGCCGGTAGATATCGCCCAGCTGTTGCTAGCGGCGCTGAAGATGCCGCGGCAAGTGGATGTGTCGCGGTTAGAAGTGTTCCCCACAGCGCAGGCGGTGGGTGGCGGGCGGATGGTCAAGACGGCGGGTTGATCTGGCAGTTGTGTTGCCTGTGCCCGCTAAGAGGCCAGCGCAGGCAATGCAGATTTGAGCAAATAGGTGCTTGACCACCTGTAAGACAACATATAACTTACATGAAGACCGCCCCAACCGGTCGAGACAACTACAAAGCATTGCAGGGGATATGACGATGACTGCGACATCATGCCGGGTCGGCGTGGACATAGGCGGCACCTTCACCGATATCGCGCTGGACGTGAACGGCGTGCTGCATTCGACCAAGATCCTGACCGACTACGAGTTGCCTGAACGGGCCATCCTCACCGGCGTGCGCCAGGTGGTGGAGCAGGCGGGCTTGGCCTTGTCGGACATCGACCAGTTGATCCACGGCACCACCCTGGCCACCAACGCCCTGATCGAGCGCCGTGGCGCGCGCACCGCCTTCATCACCACCGAAGGCTTCCGGGACACACTGGAAATGCGCACCGAAAACCGTTTCGAGCAATACGACATCAACATCGCCCTGCCGCCGCCACTGATCGATCGTGAACACCGCTACACCTTGCGTGAGCGCCTGAATGTCAAAGGCCAGGTGCTGATCGCTCCTGCGCAGGCCGAGGTCGATGCCCTGGTCGAGCGCATTGCCGAAGGCAACTACGAAAGCGTTGCCATCGGCTTCATTCACAGCTACGTCAACGGTGCCCACGAACGCCAGTTGCGCGATGCCCTGCAGGCGCGACTGCCGCAGTTGTCGATTTCCATTTCCAGCGAAGTCTCGCCGCAGATGCGCGAGTTCGAGCGCTTCAATACCGTGTGTGCCAACGCTTACGTCAAGCCGCTGATCAAGTCTTACCTGGACCGCCTGGTGGTGACCCTCAAGCAGGAAGGCGCCCATTGCCCGGTATTCATGATCCACTCCGGCGGCGGCATCATCTCGGTGCAAAGCGCCGCTGAGTTCCCGGTCCGTCTGGTGGAGTCCGGCCCGGCCGGTGGCGCCATCTTTGCGGCCGACATCGCCCGCCGCTACCAGCTGGAGAACGTGCTGTCGTTCGACATGGGGGGCACCACGGCGAAAATCTGCCTGATCGAACACCAAGTACCGAAAACCGCGAAAACCTTCGAGGTTGCCCGCACCTACCGCTTCAAGAAGGGCAGCGGCATGCCGATTTCAATCCCGGTGGTGGAAATGGTCGAAATCGGTGCTGGCGGCGGCTCCATCGCCAGCATCGACAGCATGCGCCAGATTCGCGTGGGCCCGCACAGCGCGGCCTCCGAGCCTGGCCCTGCCTGTTACGGCCGTGGGGGCCTGGAGCCGACCATCACCGACGCCAACCTGCTGCTCGGCCGCCTGGATGCAGACAACTTCGCCGGTGGCGCGCTGCGTTTGTCCACCGACAACGCGGCCAACGCCATGGCCCGGGTCATCGGCCAGCCGTTGGGCATGCAGGCCGACACCGCAGCGTTTGGCGTGTGCGAAGTGGTTGACGAGAACATGGCCAACGCCGGCCGTGTGCATGCGGTGGAAAGCGGCAAGGACATTGCCGACTACACCATGATCACCTTTGGCGGTGGCGGCCCGCTGCACGCTGCACGGCTGTGCGAGAAAATGGGTGTGGCACGCTTCATCGTCCCGGCGGGTGCCGGCGTGGGTTCGGCGATCGGCTTCCTGCGTGCGCCATTCGGCTACGAGGCCGTACGCAGTGCGTTCGTACGCTTGTCCGAGTTCGAGGCCGCGCAGGTCAATGATCTGATCGACGAGATGAAAGCCGAATCGCTGGGCTTTCTGCGCCAGGGCATGCCGATCGGTGAGCCGGAAATGGACTGCACGGCGTTCATGCGCTACGTGGGCCAAGGCTGGGAAATCCCGGTTGCCTTGCCATTCAAAGCCTTCAGCGCTGCCGACACGCTAGCGTTCAAAGCCCGTTTCGAAGAAGCCTACACCCGCTTCTTTGGCCGCCCCATCGAAGGGCCGGACATCGAGATCGTCAGCTGGTCGGTCAAGGCCAGTTCGCCCCTGCCACCTGTCACGCAGGTTGAAGAGGTGGGCGCCGCCTACCGCGCCCATGAGATTTCCCGCCGCCAGGTGTTCGACGTGGCCGCCGGTGGTTTTGTCGAAGCCGGCATCCACCCGCGCGAAGAGCTGCAAGTCGGTGCCCGTGTCGACGGCCCGGCGATCATCGTCGAGCGCGAAACCTCGACCTTCGTCACCTCCAACTTCACCGCCACGGTCCAGCCAGACGGCTGCCTGCTGGTCGTGCGCCGCTAACGCCTGAATTCGGAAGCCAGAACCATGAGCGATACGTTGATCGACATTCAAATGCAGGTGATGTGGAACCGCCTGGTCTCGGTGGTCGAAGAGCAGGCCCTGACCCTGATCCGTACTGCCTTCTCCACCAGTGTGCGCGAAGCCGGCGACCTGTCCGCCGGGGTGTTCGACCGAGCCGGCAACATGCTGGCCCAGGCCGTCACTGGCACCCCTGGCCATGTGAACACCATGGCCGAGGCGGTGGTGCACTTCATCAATGACATCGGCGAGGACAACATTTTCGAAGGCGATGTCTACGTGACCAACGACCCGTGGAAGGGCACTGGCCACCTGCACGACATCACCATCCTTTCGCCGTCCTTCTACAAGGGCAAGCTGATCGGCTATTTCGCCAGTACTGCGCACGTGGTCGATATCGGTGGCCGGGGCTTCGGCCCCGATGCCCGCGAAGTGTACGAAGAAGGCTTGTTCATCCCGATCATGAAGTTGTTCGAGCGCGGCAAGGTCAACCGCGACCTGATCAACATCCTGCGCAACAACGTGCGTGAGAGCGACCGGGTAGTGGGCGACTTCTATGCGCTGTCGGCGTGCAACGAAACCGGCCACAAGCGCCTGCTGGACATGCTCGAAGAGTTCAAGCTGGACGACCTGGAGCACATTGGCGGGTTCATCCTCGAACACAGCCGTCGCGCTACCCTGGAATGCTTCAAGTCGCTCCCCCACGGCACCTTCAGCAACAGCATGACCCTCGACGGCTACGATGTGCCGGTAACCCTGGCGGTGACCATCACGGTTGGCCCCGATGGTATCAAGAGCGACTTTACCGGCACCTCGGGCATGAGCCAGTTCGGCATCAACGTGCCGCTGGGCTACGCCAAGGCTTATGCCTGCTATGGCCTCAAGTGCATCGTCGCGCCGGAAATCCCGAACAACACCGCTTCGCTGGCGCCGTTCGACGTCACCGCGCCCGAAGGCTGCATCCTCAATGCCAAGCACCCGGCGCCGGTATCGGTGCGCCATGTGCTGGGCCATTTCGTACCCGACCTGGTGCTCGGCGCGCTGCACAAGTGCCTGCCAGGCAAAGTGCCGGCCGAGGGTGCCAGCGCCCTGTGGAACCTGCACCTGAGCGTGCGCCCGCTGGAGAGCAACCCCAACGGCCGCAACGCCGAGATGCTGATGTTCAACAGCGGCGGCATGGGTGCCCGCTCGGCGATGGATGGCCTGAGCGCCACGGCGTTCCCCAGCGGCGTGCACACCATGCCGGTGGAAGCCACCGAGCATGCCGGCCCGGTAGTGGTCTGGCGCAAGGAACTGCGCGAAGGCTCTGGCGGTGCCGGACAGTTGCGCGGTGGCCTGGGCCAGGAAATCGAAGTCTCGGCGGCCGAAGGCTACAGCTTCCGCTTCAGTGCCATGTTCGACCGTATCCAGTACCCGGCACGCGGCCTGGAGGGCGGCCAGGAGGGCGCCCAAGGTTTCGTTGGCCTGGATGACGGCAGCTTGCTGCGCGGCAAAGGCCAGCAATTCGTACCCGCTGAGCGCCGCCTGGTGCTGCGCCTGCCCGGTGGCGGTGGTTATGGCGACCCGCGCCAGCGCGACCGCAAGCAGGTTGAGCGCGATGTGCGTGCGGGTTACATCAGCGCCGAACAGGCACGTATCGACTACGGCTTTGACGCCGCTCAGGAGCGCTAGACGATGGACGTGCAAAGCAGCCGCGTGCGCGCGGTAAAAAGCTCGCCAAGCATGGCCGTGTCGGTACTGGCCAAGCAGATGCTGGCCAAGGGCGAACCGGTCATCAACCTGGCACTCGGTGAGCCAGACTACAACGTGCCGGCCCACGTGATCGAGGCGGCCTATCAGGCCATGCTGGCGGGCAACAACCACTACACCGGGCCCAATGGCCTGGAGGTGTTGCGCCAGGCCATCGTCGACAAGTTTGCCCGGGAAAACGATCTGGTCTATGGCCTGGACGAAATCTGCGTAGGCAACGGTGCCAAGCAGCTGTTGTTCAACGCCTTTCTGGCCACGCTCGAACCGGGCGACGAGGTCATCACCCCGGCGCCGTACTGGGTGTCGTACACCGACATGGCCATGCTCAACGGTGGTGTGCCCAAGGTCATCCCTTGCGGCGCCGAGCAGCGGTTCAAGCTCACGCCCGAGCAGCTGGACGCGGCCATTACCCCGCGCACGCGCTGGGTGATGCTCAACTCGCCGAACAACCCGAGCGGGGCGATCTTCACCCGTGAAGAGTTCGCGGCGTTGGGCCAGGTATTGGAGCGCCACCCGAACGTGCTGATCATCTCCGACGAAATCTACGAGCACATCGTGCTGGGCGATGAGCCGTTCGTGTCGTTCGTCACTGCTTGCCCGCAACTGCGCGAGCGCACCTTGCTGATCAACGGCGTGTCCAAGGCCTATGCCATGACCGGCTACCGCCTGGGTTACGCCGCCGGGCCGAAAGACCTGGTCGTGGCCATGAACAAGACCCAGTCACAAACCACCACATGCCCGTCGAGCATTTCGCAGCTGGCCGCCGTGGCGGCGCTGAACGGGCCGCAGGACTTCGTGCGAGAGGCCAACCGTGAATACAAGGCGCGCGGCGCGCTGGTGGTGCAAGGCTTGGCGCAGATGCCGGGCTTGCAGCTGCAGATGCCGCAGGGCGCGTTCTATGCGTTCCCTGAGGTCAGTGCCTTCATCGGCAAGCGCACCCCGGATGGCCAGGTCATTGGCAACGATGCCGACCTGTCGACCTACCTGCTGCGTGTCGGCAAAGTCGCGACCGTGCCGGGTTCGGCGTTTGGCCTGGAGCCCTACATTCGTCTGTCGTTCGCCACGTCGCGGCAGGAACTGGAACAAGCCCTGGGGCAGTTGCGCGACGCGTTCGCGGCGCTGTCCTGAGCCCATCAAGCAATCGAGGTAACACATGAGCAAGCCTTTCAAACGCCTGCTGATCACCGGCGCCGCCGGGCGCCTGGGCAGCGTGCTGCGCAAGCACCTGGCCGCCTTCGCCGATGAGCTGCGCCTGACCGACATCGCCGACATGGGCCAGGCCGCGCCCCATGAACAGTTGGTGCGCTGCGACCTGGCCAATTTCAACGATGTGCTGCCGCTGACCGAAGGCGTCGATGCCATCGTGCATGCTGGTGGCGTGCCGGTGGAGGACACCTTCGAGAAGATCCTCAACGGCAACATTGTCGGCACCTACAACATCTATGAAGCGGCGCGGCGCAACGGTGTGAAGCGTGTGGTGTACACCAGCTCCAATCACGCCATCGGCTTCTATGACCGTACCGAGACCATCGATGCCACCGCCGCGCATCGCCCCGACAGCCTGTATGGCGTCAGCAAGTGCTTTGCCGAAGACCTGGGCCGCTACTACTGGGACAAGTTCGCCATCGAGTCGGTCAACCTGCGCATTGGGTCGTCGTTCCCCGAGCCGCTGGACCGGCGCATGCTCGCCACCTGGCTGTCGTTCGACGACTTTGCCCAGCTCACCGAGCGCTCGTTGTTGGCGCCACGGGTGGGGCACATGATCGTCTACGGCATGTCGGCCAACCGTGAAAGCCTGTGGGACAACCGGCTGGCTTCGTCGATCGGCTACGTACCCAAGGACAGCGCCGACGACTACCGCGACAAGGTCCTGGCCGAGCACCCGCCACTGCACCCGAATGAACCGGCTGCACGCTACCACGGCGGCAACTTCGCCGGCGCCGGCCATTTCGAAGACCCGAAATAACGCCCACATCAGAAGAGAGCTAATTCCATGGCTTCCACCGCTAAACAACAGAACTACGATGTGGTGATCGTCGGCGGCGCGGTCAACGGCAGCGCCACCGCCTACTTCCTGGCCAACAACCCGGACTTCAAGGGCTCGGTGCTGGTCATCGAGCGCGACTGGACCTACAACAAGTCGGCTACCGCATTGTCCAGCAGCTCGATCCGTCAGCAGTTCTCCAACCCGATCAACATTGAAATCTCCAGGTTCGGCGCCGAGTTCGTGCGCAACTTCCCCGACGTGATGGAGGTGGAGGGCGACCGTCCGGACTTGGCCTTCCACGAGAATGGCTACCTGTTCCTTGGCGACGACAAGGGCTATGAAGTGCTGCGCCGCCTGCACGATACCCAGGTGTCTCACGGCGCGGATGTGCACCTGCTCGACCCCGAGCAGCTCCAGCGCAAGTTTCCCTGGGTGAACATCGACAGCCTCGCTGGCGCCAGTTATGGCCAGAGTGGAGAAGGCTGGTTCGACAGCCTTGGCATGCTCAACGGCTTCCGCCGCAAGGCGCGCTCGATGGGTATCGAGTACATCGAGAACGAGGTGGCGGGTATCCAGCGCGAAGGTGACCGCATTACCGGCGTTCAACTGGCCAGCGGCGAGCGCATCGGCTGCGGCCTGTTGGTGAACTGTGCCGGTACTCGGGGCACCAAGGTCGCGCGCATGGCGGGCTTGGATATTCCGGTCGAGCCACGGCGCCGCTCGCTGTTCGTGTTCGACTGCCGCACCCCGCTGGAAGGCACCGTGCCACTGACCATCGATCCCACCGGGGTGTTCTTCCGCCCGGAGGGCAAGTTCTACCTGGGCGGCACGTACCCGAAGAACGACCCGGAAGTGGACTTTGAAGACTTCGACGTGCTGCACGAAGAGTTCGACGAAGAGGTATGGCCGATTCTTGCCGAGCGGGTGCCAGCCTTCGAGGGCATCAAAGTGGTCAACTACTGGGCCGGGCACTACGACTTCTGCGTGCTCGACCACAACGCCATCGTTGGCCCGCATAACGAAGTGAACAACTTCCTGTTCTGCAACGGCTTCAGCGGGCACGGCCTGCAGCAGGCACCGGCCATTGGCCGCGGGCTGTCCGAGCTGATCACCTATGGCGGCTACCGCTCGCTCGACCTGGGCGCGCTGGGCTACCAGCGGGTGATCGACAACAAGCCGTTCCTGGAAGATTCGGTCATCTGACCGCAGCGCCTGAGGGAGAACAACAATGAGCAACTCCGAAGTGAAGCGCAGTGGTGGCCAGGTGCTGGTCGATGCTCTGCGGGTGAATGGTGTCGAGCGTGCGTTCTGTGTACCGGGTGAAAGCTACCTGGCGGTGCTCGATGCACTGCATGATGTGCAAGATGAAATCGACCTCATCGTCTGCCGCCAGGAGGGTGGTGCCGCCTACATGGCCGAGGCCTACGGCAAGTTGACCGGCAAGCCGGGCATCTGCTTTGTCACCCGTGGCCCGGGCGCCACCAACGCCTCGGTGGGTGTGCACACCGCCTTCCAGGACTCCACGCCGATGCTGCTGTTCATTGGCCAGGTGGCCCGCGACCAGATCGAGCGCGAAGCCTTCCAGGAAGTGGATTACCGGCGCATGTTCGGCCAGATGGCCAAGTGGGTTGTGCAGATCGACGATGCCGCACGCATTCCCGAACTGGTCAACCAGGCCTTCCAGCGCGCCATCAGCGGCCGCCCCGGGCCGGTGGTGATCGCCTTGCCGGAAGACATGCTGACGGACTTGGTACAAGTGGCCGATGCCCGCCCGGCCCAGCGTGTCGAAGCTGCCCCGGCGCCGCAGGCGCTGGGCGAACTGCAGGCGCTTCTGGCCAAGGCCCAGCGGCCATTGGTGATTGCCGGTGGCGGTGGCTGGAACGACCAGGCGGTGGCCGACCTGAAGCGCTTCGTGCAGGCGCAGCATTTGCCGCTGGCGGCGTCATTCCGCTGCCAGGACCTGTTCGACAACACCGACCCGCACTATGCCGGCGACCTTGGCCTGGCTGCCGGCCCGGTATTGGTCGATGCAGTGAAGCAATCTGACCTGTTGATCGTGGTAGGCGCACGTCTGGGCGAAATGACCACGGGCGGTTACGCGCTGGTCGACATCCCGACACCGAAACAGGCACTGGTGCATGTGCACGCCAGCGCCGAGGAAATTGGCCGCGTCTACCAACCGACCCTGGGCATCAATGCCGGCCCGGCCAGCTTCCTGAACCAGGCCGCCACCTTGCCCGCCGTGCGCCCGGCGGCGTTCACCGACTGGGTCGCCAGCCTGAACTGCGGCTACCGGGGCAACTTCGAAACCCCGCGTTCGCCGGGTGATGTGCAGATGAGCGAAGTCATCGCCTGGCTGAACAAGACCTTGCCGGCCGATAGCATCCTTACCTGCGGTGCCGGTAACTACACCGGCTGGGTGCACCGTGGCTACCAACACCGTGTATTCCGTACGCTGCTGGGGCCTACCAACGGCTCCATGGGGTACGGCGTGCCGGCAGCAGTAGCAGCCAAGTTGACCTACCCGCAGCGCACGGTAGTGGCGTTTGCCGGCGACGGTTGTTTCCTGATGAATGGCCAGGAGCTGGCCACGGCGGTGCACTACGACGCCCGGGTGATCACGGTGGTGGTCAACAACGGCATGTACGGCACCATCCGCATGCACCAGGAGCGTACTTACCCGGGCCGGGTGTCTGGCACCGAACTGCATAACCCGGACTTTGCCGCCCTGGCGCGCGCCTATGGGCTGCACGGTGAAACGGTCACTCGCACTGAGGACTTCGCCGCCGCTTTCGAGCGTTGCCAGGCGTCCGGCAAGCCGGCGCTGATCGACGTGCAGGTCGACCCTGAAGCCCTGACCCCGCGCATGACCCTCAGCCAGATCCGCGACAAGGCCCTGCAGGCCAAACGCTGATTCACCTCAGGTGGGGTGCGGTCCGGCCCCATCTTTTTCATCCTTCGAACGAGCCAATCGACATGAACCTTGCCGATCGTGATCTGCTGCGTGAAGTTTGCTATATCGATGGACAATGGCTGGCCGCCGACAGCGGCCAGCGCATTGCCGTGACCAACCCGGCCACAGGCGAAGTACTCGGCCATGTGCCGCGCATGGGCACAGATGAGACCCGCCGCGCCATCGCCGCCGCCGAGCGCGCCTTGCCGGTGTGGCGGGCACTGACCGCCAAGGAGCGCGCAGCCCGGCTGCAAGCCTGGTTCCGCGAAATCCTTGCCCATCAGGAAGACCTGGCGCGCATCATGACCGCTGAACAAGGCAAGCCATTGGCAGAATCCCGTGGCGAAATTGCCTTTGCCGCGGCTTATGTGGAGTTTTATGCCGAGGAAGGCAAGCGCATCTATGGCGATGTGATCCCTTCACCGAACCGTGACCGGCGCTTGATCGTGACCAAAGAGCCGATCGGCGTCTGCGCGGCCATCACGCCGTGGAACTTCCCGGCAGCGATGATCACGCGCAAGGCGGCGCCGGCCCTGGCGGCTGGCTGCACGCTGGTGCTCAAGCCCGCTTCGCAAACGCCATTCAGTGCGCTGGCGCTGTGTGTGCTGGCCGAGCGTGCCGGCATTCCGGCGGGTGTCCTCAGCGTGGTCACCGGTGACTCGGCAGCCATCGGCGGCGAGCTGACGGCCAGTCCGACGGTGCGCAAGCTGTCATTCACCGGCTCGACGCCCATCGGCATCCAGTTGTTGCAGCAGTCGGCGGCGACGGTGAAGAAGGTGACCATGGAGCTGGGTGGCAACGCCCCGTTCATCGTGTTCGACGATGCCGACCTGGAAAAGGCGGTGGAAGGTGCGCTGATCGCCAAGTTCCGTAACAGCGGGCAGACCTGCGTGTGCGCCAACCGCTTCTACATCCAGGACGGCATCTACGCGCGTTTCGTGGCGCGGTTTGCCGAACGGGTGGGGGAATTGGTAGTCGGGCAGGGTGATGCGCCTGGCACACAGGTCGGGCCGATGATCGATGGACGTGCGGCCAGTGGTGTCGAGCGGCTGGTGGGCGAGGCTGTGGAGGCCGGAGCGAGGGTGGTGGCGGGTGGGCATCGGCATGCCTTGGGCGAGGCCTTCTTCGAGCCGACCTTGCTGGCGGATGTCACACCGGACATGCGTGTAGCGCGTGAGGAAATCTTCGGGCCGGTAGCGCCGATCTTCCGCTTCAGCAGCGAGGAGGAGGTGATTGCCCAGGCCAATGACACCGAGTTCGGGCTGGCCTGCTACCTGTATGCCCGGGACGTCGGGCGCATCTGGCGCGTGTCCGAAGCGCTGGAGTACGGCATGGTCGGGGTTAACGTCGGTGGGGTGGCGACCGAGGTCGCGCCGTTTGGTGGGGTGAAGGCGTCGGGCTTGGGCCGGGAAGGCTCGCGTTACGGGATCGAGGACTACCTGGAGCTCAAGTATGTGTGCCTTGGGCTTTGAATCGTGCCTGAGAGGCTGAGAGCCTCTGCCGGCCATTGCACGGTCTTACCCGCGAAAGGGCCGGCACTGGCGCTGCAAGGTGATGTCGGCGCGCTGGTGATGCTGGAGCAGCGCGCGTCTACCTGACGGGATTATGACCCGCCACGTTATTTTTTTCTGCCAAACCGGCAGAACCCCCAGCCGCACTCTACACTCCTGTCAAGATGGGCCAGGGCTATTGGCCACCATTCGGCCCATCTCGCTGCCTGCGAATGGCTTCGGCCCGCATGATCGTCCTGGCTGCTCCCTCAATTTGCCTCACATGGAGTACCTGGGATGGGCTGCGTGTCGACGGGTCGTGATACCGGGAGGACCTGGCGTGGCATTTCACTGCAATGGCTGGTGGCGCTGGCCATCGTGCTGGGCATGCTGTTGCTGGGTGCCGCGCTGGCCTGGCAGGGCTATCGCGGTATCCGCCAGACCCTGGTGGCCGCCGCCGGCGATACAGCCCAGCAGGTGGGCAAGACTATCGACGAGCGCGCCCGGCGCCTGATCGACCCGGTGCAAAGCAGCATCCGCCTGCTGGCTCACAACCCTGCTGCGCATACCCAGGCGCAGCGCCTGGAACGGCTGCCGCAACTGGTCGAAACGCTGAATGCCAACCGCATGCTCAGTGCCGCCTACATGGGCTACCCCAGCGGCGATTTCCTGTTGGTGCGCCGGCTGCGTGACCCGCAGTTGCTGCAGCGCTTCGCCGCGCCGCCGGGCACGGCGTTTCTGGTGCAGCGTGTCAGCCGTGGCGAGGGCGGGGTAGTGCAGGGCGAGTGGCGCTACTACGACCAGGCGTTGAACCTGTTGCAGGCCCAGGCCAAACCCGAATACCGCTACGACCCGCGTACACGCCCGTGGTTTGCCGAAGCCAGTGCGCAGCCCGCCACTGTGCTGACGCCGCCGTACGTGTTCTTCACTACCCGTGAAATCGGCCTGACCCTGGCACAGCGCAGCGTTGACGGAGAAACGGTGATAGGCATGGATGTTTCGGTCAACGACCTGGCCAGCGAAACCCAGGGCTTGCGCATCACCCCCGGCACCGAAATTGCCGTGCTCGACGACCAGGGCAATGTTGTGGCCTACCCGGACTTGCAGCGGGTGATCGTGCGTGAAGGGCAGGGCGTGCGCCTGTCGCGCATCAGCGAGCTGAACATTGCAAGCCTGCAGCACCTGTACGCTGAGCTGCCGTCAGGCACGCAGGCACAGCCGTATCAGGTGGACGGCCAGACCTGGTATGGCATGCGCATTCCGCTGACCAGCCTGGCCGGGCAGGATCTGCAGGTGTTGATTGCCGTGCCAGGCCATGAACTGCTGGCCGGTGCGCGCCAGGTGTTGTTCGAGCAGTTGCTCTGGACCTTGGCGTTGATGGCCGTGCTGCTGGTACTTGGCGGTGTGCTCGGCCGGCGTATCGTCCGCCCGCTGAAGGTGCTGGCTGAACAGGTGCAGGGCTTGGCCAACTTTGATTTCAGCCGCGAAGTGGGGGTGAAATCGCAGGTGTCCGAAGTACGAGAGCTGAGCCATGTATTGAGCCGCATGGCCGGCACCATTCGCGGTTTCCAGGCCATTACCCTCACGCTCAGCCGCGAGCGTGACCTGGCGCGTATGCTCGACGGCGTCCTGGCTCACCTGGTGCACGCTGCCGGTGTCGAGGCCGGTGTGGTGTATTTGTTCGACGCCGAGCACGCGCTGCTGCGCCTGGCCGCCGCCTGCCGGGGTGAGCAGTACCCCGGCGAGCTTGCCGTGGATGAGGGCGCCCGGCGCACGCTGGCCGCAGCGGTGACGCAGGCCCTCGGCCTGGACGAGCGCAGCCAGGCCGTGGTGCTGAAAGACCGTAGCCAGGCGCTGCTGGGCATTCTGGTGCTGCAACTGGATGAAGCGCAGGCGCGCGAACAGCTGGGCCAACCGTTCCGTCAATTTGTCGAAGAGCTATCTGGCGTGGCGGCAGTGGCCATCGAGACACGCCAGCTGGCCGAAGCCCAGCAACGCCTGATGGATGCCATGATCAAGTTGCTGGCTGACGCCATCGATGCCAAAAGCCCCTACACCGGTGGCCACTGCGAGCGTGTGCCGCAACTGGCGCAGATGCTGCTGGACCAGGTGGTGGCCGCCGACAGCGGCCCCTATGCCAGCTTCAGCATGACTGAAGCCGAACGCTACGAATTTCGCGTAGCGGCCTGGCTGCACGACTGCGGCAAGGTCACCAGCCCGGAGTACGTGGTGGACAAGGCGACCAAGCTGGAGACCCTGTACAACCGTATCCATGAAATACGCATGCGGTTTGAAGTGCTGTGGCGTGATGCCGAACTGGCCTACTGGCAAGGCCTGGCCAGCGGCGCCGACCCGAAGGTGCTGCAAACCGCGCTAGCCCAGAGCCAGGCCCGGCTGCAGGATGACTTCGCCTTTGTCGCCCAGGCTAACATCGGCGGCGAGTTCATGCAGGATGCCGATATCGAACGCCTGCAGCAGATCAGCCAGCAGCGCTGGCGGCGCCACTTCGACAACCGCCTGGGTATCTCCCGCGATGAGGCGCAGCGCTATTCCGGCGTGCCGCAACCCGTGCTGCCGGTAGACGAACCGCTGCTGGCCGACCGCCCCGAGCATCGGGTGCCCTGGGGCGAACGCAAGCCCCCGGTGACCAAGGGCGACCCGTGCAACCGATGGGGCTTCGACATGCGCCTGCCAGCCCACGCCAGCAACCACGGCGAGCTGTATAACCTGTCGATCCGGCGCGGCACGCTGAATGACGAGGAGCGTTTCAAGATCAACGAGCACATCGTGCAAACCATCATCATGCTCAGCTCGCTGCCGTTTCCGCGTCAGATGAGACGCGTACCGGCCATCGCCGGCAACCACCATGAAAAGCTGGATGGCAGCGGCTACCCACGCCGGCTGGGTGAGCATGACCTGGGCATTGCCGAGCGGGTAATGGCCATTGCCGACATATTTGAAGCACTGACGGCGGCCGACCGGCCTTACAAGCCGCCGAAGACGTTGTCCGAATCGGTGAAGATCCTGGTGTTCATGGCCCGTGACCGGCACATCGACGGGCAACTGCTGGCGCTGTTCCTCAGCAGCGGGGTGTACCGCCAGTATGCCGAGCGGTTCCTGCGTGCCGAGCAGATCGACGAGGTGGATGTGCCGTACTGGCTGGCGCAGATGCGCTGCCCGGCCTGAGTGCTAGCGCGAACCCAGGCGCTTGTACAAGGTGGTACGGGAAATACCCAGCGCCTTGGCGGCAGCACTGACATTGCCCTCATGGGCCAGCAAAGCGCGCTCGATCACGTCGTGGGTGGCTTCTGAAAGCGAGCGCGGCGGCGCGACCGGCTGGCCTTGCAGGTCTTCTGGCAGGTGCTGCACGCCTATGCTGGGCTCACCCGCGGCCAGCACCCCGACCAGCCGCGCCACGTTCTCCAGTTGCCGCAGGTTGCCCGGCCAGTGGTAGGCCAGCAGCCGGCGCCTGGCCTCGGCCTGCAGCGGCGCAAAGCCCGGACGCTGGAAGAAGGCTTCGATCAGTTGTTGTTTATCCAAGCGCTGCTCCAGACCGGGCAGGCTGACACGCAGGCCGTCCAGGCGGTAGAACAGGTCTTCGCGAAAACCACCGTTGGCTACCAGCGCGCCAAGGTCTTTGTGTGTGGCTGCGACAATGTGGGCGTTGAAGGGCGATGCTGTGGTGCTGCCAATGCGGGTGACCTGCCGTTCCTGCAGTGCCCGCAGCAACCGGCTTTGCAGGGCCAGCGGCATGTCGCCAATTTCGTCGAGCAGCAGGATCCCGTCCCCGGCCGACTCCAGCAGGCCCATGGCACCGCCTTTGCGGGCGCCTGTGAAGCTGCCTTCGGTATAGCCGAACAGCTCAGCTTCGATCAGGCTTTCGGGCAGGGCCGCGCAGTTGATCGCAACGAACGGGGCCTGAGGGCAGCAGTGGGCATGCAGGGCTTTGGCGAACACTTCCTTGCCGCAACCGGTTGGCCCGGTGATCAGCACCGGCAAGTGACCGGTCACGGCCTTGCAGGCGTCTTCGAAGCGGGCATTAACCCGCCGATCGCTGCCCAGCGGCGTGTGGCTGGGCCGAAGTGGCCGAGTTTTGGCCGCAGGTTGCGCCAACAGCCGACCATACAGGCGTGAGCCATCGGCCAGGGCCAGCAACTGCGGCGAACCGTCGAGGCCGTTGTGGCCGGGGCGGTCAAACAGGTGCTCCAGGGTCAGCCCCTCAGGGCGGTAGTCGGGTACCCCCAGCAATTGTTGCGCGGCGCGGTTGGCCGCGTACACCGTGCCATCGTCTTGCACGGCCAGCAACGCCTGCAGCGGCGAGCCAAGCAGCCTGGGGTCGTGTTGCAGTTCCAGGATGCGGCAGCCCGGCAACGCGTGGAAAAAGTTGTTCTCGGTGGCCAGCGCCGCATGCTTGAGACGTTCGAGCATGGTCCCGGCATTACGGGTGCCGATACCGGTCAGGTCCAGCGCCCCCAGCAACTCGCCATTCACCCCGCGCAGCGGCACGCTGACGCAGAAAAACCGGGCAAACTCCTGCAGGTAATGCTGGTTGCCGGCCACGATGGCCGGCAGGCCGTCCATCAGCGTACAGGCCGGGGCAGTGGTGCCGACGTCCACCTCGCTGACCCTGCGCCCGGCGTGCAGGGCCGACAGCGGGCTGTCGATACCGCCCGGCTTGCGCGTTTGCACAATACGGTTTTCCGGGTTGACGCAAAACAGCATCCAGTGGGAATCGCCAATCAGCTCCCACAAGCGCTCCAGCTCGGGCTGCACGCAGGCGGCCAGCTGGGTGTCTGCGTCGGTCAGTGCCTGCACATCCAGTTGCCCGCGCGCCAGGCGTGGCTGCCAGGGGCTGAGCCCGGCAGCCCTGGAACGCTCCCACGAGCGCTCGATAGGCTCGGGCAGTAGCCCGGCGGGCAATGGCAAACCGTCGGCAAACTGCTGGCGGGCGCTGTGCAGCTGGAGTTGTAGGCGATCCATGGGTACACCTTGTGAGGGTTGACGGCACGCTACTGACTGCGCACGTTGCGCCGCTGCCAGCAGCGCGTCAAGGCTGGCGGGCCAATCAGAACAGCAACAGCGCTCGCAGGTTGACCCCGGTGTCTTCCTGGAAACCGCCGATCACGCGGGTGTCGTGGGTCAGCTGGCCGCTCAGTTGTACGGTCTTGCCGACCATCTGCTGGAACTCCAGGCGCACTTGCTGCACTTCGGTCTTCTGCCCGGTGTAGTCGCCTGACAGGTGCTGCTTGCCACCCTCGCTGGCTGAGAAGCCCAAGGCCAGGCGCTGGGCCGGGTTGAAGTCATAGCGCAGGTTGGTCTGCAGCTGATAGGTCGGGTTTTGGCGCAAGGTCTGGCTGCCGCTGCCGGCCTTGTCATTGCTGCCGTAGAGCACGGCATCGGCATACCACTCCATCGACCAGCGGCCCCACAGCGGCTCCACCCAGCCCAGTTGCAGGTCGCCTTTCCAGCGGTTTTCGCCCAGGTTCACACCGGCGTCGCGGTCATACTGCCCCCATGGCAGGTACAGCAGCGGGGTGATGCCGAAGTAGCGGCCACTGGCACCCACACCCGGCTGGTTCACCAGCCAGAACGTGGCGCCGATGATCGGGTCGGCCATGCCGCTGTTGCTGCCCAGCGGCTGCCCGCCCACCTTCACGTCGTAGACATGGCCGAAGGGCAGGAGTATTTGCGGGTCTACCGTTATGCCGCCGATTTCGGTGAAGTGAATCAGGCGCAGGATGCTGATGTTGGCGCGCAGGCGGGTGTTGTGTGTGGCGTCGGGCGCGCCGTCGCCCTTGAAGCGGTCGGCGCGGCTGAACTGCTGGTACCAGGCGGCGACGTTGGTACCTGGCGGCAGCGCGGTGTAGTCACCGGCATTCACATCTACGGCCAGGGCTTTGGCCGAAACCAGCGCGCAGGCCAGCGCGCCCCAGGCAGGGCTGGAGAGTCGTGTCATGTCAGGGTTTCCCTTGTTCTTGTTATGGGGTGAGGGCAGCGCGTGGCTGCCCCCTGAGGGTTTATTTCTGGATGCGGATGATCGGCTTGAGGGTCAGGCCTTTCTCGCTGTCCTCGGCGGCCTGGTTGATCTGCTCGAAGTCGTAGAAGCGCACCAGCTTGTCGAAGGCGAAGCGGCCTTGCAGGTACAGGTTGACCAGCTCGGGGATGAACTTCTTCGGCACGCTGTCACCCTCAACGATGCCGCGGATGACCTTGCCGCCCAGCAACAGGTCGTTGACGTCGAATTGCGCGGTGGTGCCCAGCGGCGGTGCGCCCACCACCCCCAGCGCGCCCCGGCTGCCAAGGGCATCCACGGCCTGGCGCAGCACTTCCGGGCGCCCGGTGGACTCCAGTGCAAATTGCACACCGCCACCGGTGATTTCACGGATGGCGGCGACCGGGTCGGCCTCGCGGCTGTTGACCACATGGGTGGCGCCCAACTCCAGCGCCAGGGCCAGGCGCGAAGGCACCACGTCGACCGCGATGATGGTGGCGGCGCCTGCCACTTGTGCGGCCAGCACGGCCGAAAGGCCTACCGCACCACCGCCAAAAGCGGCAAAGGCGCTGCCGGGCGTGACTTTCAGCGAATTGATCACCGCACCTGCACCGGTCTGGATGCCGCAGCCCAGCGGGCCGAGCAGCTCGATGGGGGCTTCCTTGGGCACGCGTACGGTGTTGTTCTCACGCCCCAGTGCGTAGGTGGCGAACGACGACTGGGCGAAGAAGTGGTCATTCAGGGCGTGGCCCTGTTCGTCCTGCAGGGCATGCTCGCCTTCGGGGCCGGCGCCACTGAAGTTGCGCCCGAAAAAGTCCTGGCAGTAGGCCGCCTGGCCGGCGTCGCAGGCCAGGCAGTGGCCGCAGTAGCCGTAGGTCATCACCACATGGTCGCCCACGGCCAGGTTCTGCACCAGCGGGCCAACCGCCTCGACGATACCCGAGCCCTCGTGGCCGAGTACCGCTGGCAGCGGCACGGGGTAATACTGATCGCGCACGATCATGTCGGTGTGGCACATGCCTGTGGCCACGATGCGTACCAGCACCTCGTCACCTTGCGGTGCACGAATGCGTGCCTGCTCCAGCACGAAGGGGGCGCCTTTGCCACGGGTAACGGCAGCCTGAATGGGGCGCATAAGAGGGGGTGTCATTGTTATTGTTCTCCGGGGTTACAGTGGGTAGGCAGGTGCTTCGCCCTTGAGGGTCAGCCATTGCCATTGGGTGAACTCTTCCCAGTTGGCGGCGCCACCGATGCTGGTGCCATTGCCGGATGCACCGACGCCGCCGAAGGGGTTGATGACCTCGTCGTTGACGGTCTGGTCGTTGATGTGCAGCAGCCCGGTGCGCAGTTGCTCACCCAGGCGCAGGGCACGGCCAGTGTCGCGCGACAAAATGGCAGCGCTCAGGCCGTAGTCGGTGTCGTTGGCCAGGTCCACCGCCTGCGCGTCAGTGTCGAACGGCACCACCACGGCCACGGGGCC
This sequence comes from Pseudomonas sp. FYR_2, assembly GCF_043106425.1. Lineage (NCBI taxonomy): Bacteria > Pseudomonadati > Pseudomonadota > Gammaproteobacteria > Pseudomonadales > Pseudomonadaceae > Pseudomonas > Pseudomonas sp. FYR_2. The sequence continues at coordinate 238,336 of NZ_JBICMM010000041.1, read as the reverse complement.
GAAGATCTCTTCATGAAACGCCGGGTTGTCACGTTGAACGTCGCTGAGCACGGTCGGCTGGAAGAACAGCCCGTCTGCCGAACCACCGGTTGCCAGCGTCGCACCGGCAGCGTGTGCGGCCTCGACGATACGCAAGGCGTTGTCGCGCTGAGCGGCGTTGATCAGCGGGCCCAGGTGAACCTGGCCACTGGCCGGGTCACCCACGGTCAGGCTGCGTGCCTTGGCCACCAGGCGTTCGACGAAGGCGTCATAAATGCCGCGTTGCACCAGCACCCGGCCGGTCGACATGCAGATCTGTCCTTGGTGCAGGTACACCCCCCAGGTAGCGTTGGTGATGGCCAGGTCCAGGTCGGCATCGTCGAGGATGATCAGCGAGTTCTTGCCACCGAGTTCCAGCGAGACCTTTTTCAGGTGGCGCCCGGCGGCCTCGCCAACCTTGCGGCCGGCTGCGGTAGAGCCGGTGAACTGGATCATTGCCACGCTGGGTGACGCGGTAAGTGCAGCACCGGCTTCTGCGCCGCCCGGCAGCACATGCAGCACGCCCGCCGGCAAACCGGCCAGCTCGAAAATGCGGGCAATGACATGGCCGCCACACACAGCGGTGCGCGGGTCGGGCTTGAGCACGACCGCATTGCCCGTGGCCAGTGCCGGGGCAACCGCGCGCATGGCCAGGTACAGCGGGAAATTGAACGGCGAAATCACCCCGATCACACCTAACGGACGGCGCCGGGCGATGCTCAGGCGGCCGGCGCTGGACGGCAGTACTTCGCCCTGGCTGCGCGAGGGCAGGGCACAGGCTTCGTGCAGCGACTTGAGGGTGATGGACGCTTCAAAGCCGGCCTTGGCCTGAGTGGAGCCGCTTTCACGGACGATCCAGTCGGCGATTTCGGCCTGGTACTGCTCGGCGATGGCGGCGGCCTTGCGCAGGACTTTGGCGCGTTCATCGTAGGGCAGGGCATACCAGCCGCGCTGTGCCGTGGCGGCCACGCGGGCACTTTGCTCTACCTGCCTGGCCCCGGCGTTGGCCAAGGTACCCAGTGCCTGGCCATTGCCGGGTGAGGTGATTGCGGTAGCGGGCAGTTCGCCGGGTACCCAGGTACCGGTGAACAGCCGCTCATTCCAGAGTTCGTTGGGCAGTAAGGTATTCACGCAAAGCATCCTGTGTGTTGTTGTGTTCACGGATGCTTGTTGCAGGGGGCATGCCAACGCGGTGCGGGTGCAAAATGCCGGGCTTGTGGTGGGGGGGGGTTCACATACTGAACACATGCCGGTTTTTCGGGTGTTCATTTGCTGGACACAGCGCTTTACGCCTTAAGGTTTGAAGTGTCTGCGAGACCGAGCGCCGTCCGCACGGCGCATCGCGAGCTGTGCTCGCTCCTACGTTTGTTTCGGGCCAATTAATTCTGTGTTTTTGCGCGCGAACACCTTGGCGCATGGCGATGTAGCGCCGATAAACAAGGCGGTCGCGCGCGTCTGCCATAGGCGTAACTGGCCCGAAACAAACGTAGGAGCGAGCACAGATCGCGAGGCGCCGCGCGGGCGGCGCTCGATCTGATGGCCGGCTCAAACCTTTCGGCGTACCTCACTCATACGCCTGCACCCCGGCAATGTGCCGGCCGGCCACATAGCCAAAGGTCAGCGCTGGCCCCAGGTTGATGCCGCCCGACGGGTACCAGCCACCAAACACGCTGGCCATGTCGGTACCCGCCGCATACAGGCCTGTGATGGGTTGCCCGGCTTCATCCAGCACCCGGGCACTGCCGTCGGTGCGCAACCCGGCAAAGGTACCAAAGCAGCCAGGCTGCACCTTCACCGCATAGAACGGCCCGTGTTCGATGGGTGCCACACACGGGTTGGGGCCCTTGTGCTGTGGGTCGCCCTGTTTGCGGTTGAACGGCGTGGAGCCACGGCCAAATGCCGGGTCCTGGCCATTTCGTGCATGTTTGTTGAAGTCGCTGACCGTGGCGCGCAACCCGGCCGGCTCAATGCCACAGGCGTCCGCCAGCGCTTCAAGCGTGACACCCCGCTTGAGATAACCGCTGCGCACATGCGGCCACACCGGCAGCGGTGCCGGGCGGGCATGGCCCAGGCCAAATCGGCGCAAGAAGCGATGATCGCACACCAGCCACGAGCACACTTCTTCACCCTGCGGCACTGCCGCGACCATGGCCGACACATAGTCGTAATAGCCATGCGCTTCATTGACAAAGCGCTTGCCGTTGGCCAGCACGCCGATGATGCCCGGCTTGCCGCGCTCGATGATGTGCGGGAAGTGGCCGATGCTGCCATCGCGGTGCGGCACGCGCGAAACCGGCGCCCAGGCCACCGGCGATTTCAGGTCGGTGGCCACCACGCCGCCGGCCGCCTCGCCAAGGCGCAGCCCGTCACCGGAACACCCCTGTGGCGGCAGGGCCAGGTTGTCGTGGCCGCTGGCATCGCGCGGGAACAGCTGCTGGCGCCGGGCGCTGTCGTTGGGGAAGCCACCTGCTGCAAGCACTACTGCCTTGGCACGGATCTGCCGCTCGCCCTGCGGTGTGGCCACCCGAGCCCCGCACACCCGGCCATCCTCGACCAGCAGGCTTTTGGCCGGCGCCGACTCCTGCAGGTGCACACCCAGGTCCTGTGCCGATTTGGCCAGCCGCGCCACCAGTGCCACGCCGTTGACCAGGTGCATCGCCCGACCATACCGCGCCAGGTGATACAGGTGGCGGCCAAATCGCTTGCACACGTGCAACAGTGCCTTGGGCGAACGGGTCATGTTGAGGAAGGCTGCTAGGTCGGCACCGGCCATGATCGGCATGCCCATGAACGAGGTTTCGCGCAGGGTCTTGCGCAGGCGTGGCAGCAAGGCACCTACCTCGCGGGCATCATAAGGTGCGGCGATCACCTGGTGCCCGCCCTGGGCTGCGCCCGGTGTGTCGCCATGCATGTCCGGGATGCCGTTGCCATCGGCAAACTGCAACGCCGTATGCTTCTCGAAAAACGCCACCATGTGCGGGCAAGCCTCAAGAAAGGCATCGACGCGCTCGGCGTTGTAGTGCGTCCCCAGTTCATGGCGCAGGTAAGTTCGCGGCTGCTCGATGTCCTCCACGATGCCGGCCCGCTGTGCCAGCGGGTTACGTGGCACCCACGCCCAGCCGCCGGACCAGGCGGTGGCACCGCCAAACACGGGCTCCTTCTCTACCACGATCACCCTCTGCCCATGCCAGGCCGCCGTCACGGCCGCAGCCAGCCCGGCGGCGCCGGAGCCTATGACCAGTACATCGTATTCGGTATCCAGAGCAGCTGAGGGCATCGCGGCATTCCTGTATTTTTATTAGAACAAGGTTCCATATTTTTATCAGCAGCGCCTTTACCCGCAAGGGCGTGGCAGCCCGGGCAGGCAACAACTGGGCGATAACCGGACACTTCAGCGCGACTTCGCTGCGGCCGCTATCGCTCATATGGAATCATCTTCTAGAATCCGCAAAAAAAAATCAGGGACCTGTAGTCATGGCTGGTAGTCAGATCGAACGCGCCTTCAGTCTTGTAGAAACCCTTACCGGCGAACCCCGGGGGCTGCCGTTGCAAACTCTGGCCGAGCGCCTGGACATTCCCAAAAGCGCCGCCCACCGCATGCTCACCGAGCTGGTGCGGCTGGGCTACGTGCGGCAGAACCGCGACAACAGCCGTTACCAACTGTCGGCCAAACTGGTGGCCTTGGGGTTTCGCTACCTGTCGAGCAACGGTGCCGACATCATCCAGCCGATTCTCGACCGCCTGGCCCAGGACAGCGGTGAGCTGGTGCGCCTTGGCGTGATCGACGGTGCCCGCCAGACCTGGATCGCCAAGTCTCAGGGCGCCCGTTCCGGGCTGCGCTACGACCCGGACATGGGCCGCGATGCGCCGCTGTTCTACACCGCGTCCGGGCATGCCTGGCTGGCCAGCCTGGACGATGAGCAGGCGCTGCAGATGGTGTTGCGCCAAGGTATTGCCGACCCTGCGCAGTTCGGCCCCAACGCACCGCGCTCCACCGACGAGCTGCTCGCCTACCTGCACCGTGCCCGCGAGCGTGGTTATGCCTGGGTCGAGGAAACCTCGGCCATCGGCACCTCGGCCCTGGCTGCCGTGGTGCGCCGCCCGCACACTGACGAGGTGATCGGCGTATTGAGCATTGCCGGGCCCAGTGCACGGATGGCGCAAAGCCGCCTGGCAGAGCTGGCGCGGCTACTGCTGGCTGCTGCACAAGAGCTGTCGGCGGCCAGCCGGGCAAGCGAATTGTTTGCCTGACGCGCATTTCCGGTCGATTACCGAACAGCTTGTCCTGCGGGTTCTTCTGAAAAGCTGAACTTGGTTCTAAATTGTGTTGTATGAATTGTGGAATCGAATTCCATAATTCATACAACAACAATGACAAGAGGACAGGCTGTTGAACGCACCCCTTCGTATTGCCTTGATCGGCGCCGGCATCATGGGCCGCCAGCACTATCAGCACTTGCGCAATGTGCCACACGCCCAGCTGTGTGCGGTGGCCGACCCCGGCCCGCAGGCCGAGGCTTTTGCCGCCGAATGCGGCGTGCCCTGTTTTGCCGACCACCGGCAGATGCTGGAGCGCGCACGCCCCGAGGCAGTAATTGTCGCCAACCCGAACAACCTGCATGTGGCGACCGCCCTGGATTGCGTCGAAGCCGGCGTGCCGGTGCTGGTCGAAAAACCGGTGGGCGTGCACCTGGATGAGGTTCGCGCATTGGTGGAAGCATCGCGCCGTTGTGGCGTACCCGTATTGGTCGGCCATCACCGACGGCACAACCCGCTGATCGCCAAGGCCCATCAGGTGATTGCCGACGGCAAGCTGGGCCGGTTGATCAATGTCACCGCGCTGTGGCAGCTGCAAAAACCCGACAGCTATTTCGAAACCCCATGGCGCCGCGAACCGGGCGCCGGCTTCCTGCTGACCAACCTGATCCACGACCTCGACCTGCTGCGCCATCTGTGCGGCGAGGTGGTACAGGTGCAGGCATTCACCCGTAACGATGTACGTGGGTTTGCCAACGAAGACAGAGCGGCGGTGCTGCTGCAGTTCGCCAACGGCGCACTGGGTAGCCTGACCGGCTCCGACGCGGTGGCGGCGCCGTGGAGCTGGGAGCTGGACGCTGGCGAAAGCCCGGTGTATCCGCGTCAGGATGGCCAGCCGTGCTACCTGCTGGCCGGCACTCAAGGGGCGCTGAGCATTCCCCAGCTCAAGCGCTGGCACTACGCCGAGGCGGGCTCGGGCTGGCACACACCGCTGCTTCAAAGCGAGGAGAGCATTCCCGCCGGCGAGGCCTTGACCCTGCAGTTGCAGCACTTCGTGCGGGTTGCCCGGGGCGAACAGGCACCGCTGATCGATGCCGCCGACGGTGGCCGCACGCTGGCGCTGATCGAAGCGATCCGCCAGGCGGCGGAAACGGGCCGGGCCTGCGCGCCCGAGCACATCGCCTGACGCAACCTCTACGCTTTTGGTGACGATAAATGACTGACCGTATTTTCTCCCTTGCCGCCCTGACGGTACTCGAACTGTCCCCGCCAGAAATGGTCGAGGCGGCAGCCCGTGCCGGTTATAGCCACGTTGGCCTGCGCCTGGTGCCCGCCACCGAGCAGGAGCAGCACTTCCCGCTGGTGGCTGATGCCGAGTTGCGCCGGCAGACCCAGGCGCGCCTGCGTGACACCGGCATCAAGGTGCTCGACCTGGAAATCCTGCGCCTGAAGCCGGGGACCTGTGTGGCTGATTTCGAACCGATTCTTGCGGTGGGCGCCGAACTGGGTGGCACTGAACTGCTGGTGGCTGGCAACGACCCCGATGAAGCACGCCTGACCGAGCGTTTTGCAGCCCTGTGTGAGCTGGCGGCGGGCTATGGCATTCACCCGCACCTGGAATTCATGCCTTGGACCGACGTACGTGACCTGCGCCAGGCCATGCGGGTGGTAGCCAACGCCGACCGCGCCAACGGCTGTGTGCTGGTGGACGCGTTCCATTTCAACCGCTCCCGGTCTTCACTGGGCGACCTGGCGCAACTGGCGCCGCAGCGCATGCGCTATGCCCAGCTGTGCGACGTTGCCGGCCCGGTACCGGCCGACATGGACGAGATCCTGCGCCAGGCACGTAACGAGCGACGCTTCCCGGGCGAGGGTGATGCCGACCTTGCAGGCTTGCTGCGCGCCTTGCCGTCGAACGTACCGCTAAGCCTGGAAATTCCCACGCGGCAGTTGCTGGAACAAGGCATCAGCGGCGAACAGCGCGCGCGTATGGCGCTGGAGAAGGCCAAGGCTGTGTTGGCCACAGTCTGACTTCGAACAGGCGGCGCGCTCACACCGACGGCGCGCTGTCATGGCCTGATCACCAGACCAAAAAAAGGGCCCGCAAGGGCCCCGTAGAGGAAAGTGACTAGCGCACTCAGGCGCTTTCGACCTTGCGCGGTGCCATGAAGTACATCCACACCAGCGCCAGGAAGTACATGGCCGGAATCATGGTAAACAGCACGGCATAGTTGTTGTGGGTAGCGGTCAGCACGCTACCGACGATCTGTGTCATGAACATGCCGCCAATTGCCGCACACATGCTGCCAAAGCCGAACACCGTGCTCACCAGGTGCCTTGGCGTGTAGTCCATCACCAGGCTCCAGATATTCGCCGTCCACGCCTGGTGCGCGCCCACGGCCAGCGAGATGGCCGCCACCGCCACCCACAGACCACTGGCGTTGGCGGCAAAGATGACGCTGAGCATGGTGCAGGCAAAGATCAACATGGATACCAGTCGCGCCGTGGTGGCACGCACGCCGCGTCCGATCAGCCACGACGACAGAATGCCGCCGCCGATGCTGCCAAAGTCCGCCGTCAGCCAGATGATGATCAGCGGGATACCCATCTGGGTCACGTTGATGCCCAGGCTGTACTGCTGGTTAAGAAACGGCGGCAGCCAATACAGGTAAAACCAGAACACCGGCGCGGTAATCGCATAGGCCACCGCAAAAGCCCAGGTCCCGCGCAGGCGCAGGATGCGGCTGAACGGCACGCGGGTCGGCTCGGGTTCGTCATCCTGCTGGATGTACTGCACCTCGCTCTGGCGCACGCTGGGGTGGTCTTCAGGGTTGTAGTACTTCAGCAGCCACAGCACCACCCACACCAGGCCCAGGCTGCCCATGGCGATGAATGCGGCCTGCCAGCCCCACACGGCCAGAATCAGCGGTAGCAGGGCCGGGGTAACCATGGCGCCGACGTTGGTGCCGGCGTTGAACAGCCCGGTGGCAATCGCCCGCTCGCCCGCCGGGAACCACAGCCGTACAGTCTTGACGCAGGCCGGGTAGTTGGCGGCCTCGGTCAGGCCCAGGATGAAGCGGCAGACCATGAAGCCGGCGGCCGAAGTCGCCAGGCCGTGAGCACCGGTGGCCAGGCTCCACAGCAGCACGGCGAAGAAGAAGGCGCGTTTTACCCCCACCTTGTCGATCAGCCGGCCCTGCAGCAGGAAGCCGATCGCGTAACCGACCTGGAACCAGAAGTTGATGTTGGCGTAGTCCATCGCCGTCCAGCTCATTTCCTTGGCCAGCACGGGTTGCATGATGCCGAGCGCGGCACGGTCGATGTAGTTCAGGGTGGTGGCGAAGAACACCAGGGCAAGCATGCCCCAACGGGTTTTGCCGACGCCGAACGCGCCGCGAAGCTTGTCGCCGATCGAACCCGGGTGCATCCGGGTTCGATCGGCGGGGGTGATCTTGGAGTGGTTCATAAACGGCTCGTTTCTTGAAATTGTATTCAGCTGCGGTACGACAGGTACGTGGCCGGTTCCCAGGCAGGGGGGCACGCAAGGCCGGTGCATGGTGCGCAGTGAAGATGGCAGCGTCAATTCACGAGACGGGCTACTGTTCGGTTATCGAACGGTTGCGAGGTGAAAAACAGATTGGCTAACGTGCTGATAGTCGTTGTCAGTCTATGAGCCAACCCGGGTCACCCTCGACTAGCGTGCCGCCATGGCTGGTGGTGTCCCCCTCCCTTGCTGCGGGCTGGCCCTCGATGATCGTGCAAGCTGCGCCCGTTTCGATGACGGCGCCACAACTGATGCGGTCGCCCACACGCGCCACGGCTCTGCCATCCACGAAGGTTGCGCTTGCACCGGTTTGCACCGTGCCTTCGCCATGGATCGGGCAGCTGTGGCGATGGCCTACCAATACGATGGGTCTCATTTGCGCTTCCTTTTGTTGAGTTTAGCAGGGGCTTCTTCGAAGGCTGCAGGGGGCGGTGGCGCGGCTCTAACGTTGAACAGGCGGCAGATGCCGTACCAGCAAATGGCGACCGTCAGGTTGTAGGGAAACAGTACTGCCCAGAAGGGCAGTTGCCAGTTTTTCTTGCCCTGCATTTCACCGGGTTCGCCGGTTCGCCAAGGGGCGTAGTGGCGCCAGGCTTCAGCCGGGGTCAGGCAGATGGCATGCAGGGGCTTGTGCCACCAGTTGGGTTCGCCGGGTGGGGGGAGTTTGTCGGGGCCGTGGGCCATGAAGTGGCGCAGGTATTCCCAGACTTCGGCGACGTGCCTGACGCCGGGCTCGGTGGGTTCGTTGCTGTCGACCCAGAGGCAGTCTTTTTGGTGGAGGCTGCCATCTGCTCGGCGCGGGGCGAAGGCGAGGGCGTAGCTGGTGCTGAAGGATGAGCCGCCGTTTTCGGTGCGTTTGAAAAGGCCACCGCCGGTGTTGCTCCACTCAAAGACGAATACCTTGCGCAAGCGTTGATAGTAGATTTTTTGGGTTGAACGGTTGAGGCAAATGGTTGATAAACCCTTTATAAAGAAAATTCGATAAACCAAAAATGGCGTGAATACGAAGGGCGTTATTAAAAGTAAGAACATAAATATAATGTCTCTGTTGTATATGTCTGAGATGCGGGGTATTAGATAAGGGTAAGTGCCTATTAGTAGTGTAATAGTCATTGCGCAATATAATTTCCCCATAAACACGGAGTCTGTTACCCATGGGTTTCGCAGGCATAAGGTGTTCTCGGATACGCTTGCCAATTGCCCTCCAATTGCAGGTTTGTGGCCGGAGTCTGACGTTGAGTTGAATATCCAGATGGTTGCCACAATTAGCGCTCCAGACGAAAAATTGAAAGAATCTCATTGTCTTCGTCCAGCCCTTGGTTGGCACTGTAAGTTAGATGCAGTGAGACATGATTTTGGTTAACCAGTGTGTTCTCGAAATGCAGAACCAAACCAGCGCTTACGATGTGGCTGGTCGGGGTGATAGGGAATACGTCCATTCCTTGGTCGTCACGGAGGGTACTCAAGCTTCCTGACCATTCGCTTACCCCCAGCACGAAGCCAGGCAGCAGCACTGTGAACTCAACGGTTGGTTGAGGTGTGGCTACTTCATTGTGTGTAATGGCTGTCCAGTTTGGTGGGGACCAGTGATCGTTCTGATGCCATCGGGTGTCGACTTTAGTTATGCCGAGTGATACAGCCTGCTCGGCGGATAGTAGCTTGGGTCCGTAATGTTCGTTGTGCCACGCTTTGAGTTCGGCTTTTAGCGAGGCGAAAGCAGGAAGTTTCTGCTCATAGTCCAAGGTAATGTCAGAGCGTACCTCTCCATCATTGACGCGATTGCCGAAAACACTACGTGCTGCCCACAGCTCAATTGCGCTATGAAGGCGCTCATGTGCCTTGGCGTGCAGGTACAGGCCTCCTGCAATGATGGCTACGCCTACGAGGACCAGAGCAGCTGCGGCCCATCCGGCAAAAGGTACTACCGACGTAGCGCCTGCGACTGCAAGTCCGGCTTCGAGGGTGACAGCAGAGCCGATGGCCATGGTTAATCCGCCAGCAATTGTATATCTGCCTGCCGTAGAGTCACCGTTATCGGACTGGCGCAATCCCTTGGACCAGTCCGATACGACACCAAATGCTATTGCCGGATAACCAGCCAAACGCGCAAACAGATTACTGCTTAAGAACTTGATAATTCCGTTGCCAAACGCCATCCCCGGTGCTGTCGAACTTAATCTCAGCATCACGGCCTTCTGCGTGGCCCTTACGCTGACCAGCGTCGCCGCTGCTGCACCGATCACCCCGAAAATCGACGAAGCAAAACCCAAGGTATATTCCGGAGCATTGCTCTTTTGCAGGCTGTTGTAGGCCGTCTGGAGCGAAATGATGTTGTACCACAGCATCCCCGCGTTCAAACCACCGCCTCCACCCGAGGTGAGCATTCCGAGAAAGTTGGGTTTCACCCGCGCAGTGGTGGTCAGTTCGATCGAGACCGTCCGGCTCCCCGAAATGCGCAACTGCTTCATCTCTTCAACCTGCGCCATGCCATTCTTCAGGTACTTCTCCACCTCCTGGCTGAACGGATTGTTCTTGATAGCCTGCCCGGTGATCCCGTAACGCGCTGCCAACAGCCCCAGCGCTTTCTCGGCATTCGCTTCACGCGCCGCCAACAACACCTGCTGGCGCAGGCCATGGCTGGCATCCCAGCGGGTTTGCCCGCGCAGGCGCTTGAGCACCACGGTATTGACCGACTGGGCGGTGAGGTCGGTGATGTCGGCCATGGCCGGGAAGCGACCGGCCAACCCTTCGATCACGTTGTCGCCAGCGCCGAACAGGCTGCCGATCGAATCGGCCTTGTCCTTGAACGGGTTGAACGGCGCCAGGGCGGTGTACAGCGGGCTGTCGTCCCGGTCCAGCCACTGCTCCAGGCGTTTGAAGCGCCGATCCAGCGCTTCGGCGCCCGGTGTCGGTTGGCCCATCGGGTGGATCAGCAGCGCCAGGGAGATTTCCAGGCCTCGGGCGGACACGATTTCGTCGCGGTCATAGCAGGCCAGGGCGGCGGCCAGGCTGTAGGGGTTGTCGATATGCTCGGGCTCGGCCGTCGCCAGCCAGGCGTCATGGTCGTTGCTGGCGTGCAAGGCCTGGTTGCGCAGGGCGGCCATCCGGCGTCCCAGCTCGTCGCGTTCGGCGAGGAAGCGCCGGTATTTGTCCAGATCGAGGCGCTGCGCCAGGCGTGCGCCGTGGGGGGAGTAGTCCTTGTGGGTGAGGGCCTGGAAATGTGACTCGGCGGGCGACAGGGCCGGTCCCCGGCGTTCCGTGCCCAGCCGGAACGCGGCGAGTTCGGGCGAGGCAGCGTCGGCCGGGTACATACTCTCCAGCGTCTTGTTCAGCAGCATGGCCACCAGGTTGCGATGGTGAAAGTCACGGCTCTGCGTGCTCAACTGTTCGGCATCCAGCTGGAAGCACGCCGGCACGCGTTCGTGCTCGGGCGGTTGGGCGGGTTTGGTGTGTTGCAGCTGCTCGGCGGGCATCAGGTCGCGCAACTGGTGCTGGTAGGCCGACACCGACAGGCTCAGGTCCAGGGCCATGCCTTCGGCGTCGGCGAGCGCGACCACCACTGGCACTTTGGGTTGGGTCCAGGGATAGTGCCGGGCCACGGCGACGAGGTTGCCGATGGGCAAGGTGTCGGTGATCGGGTCGCTGCTCCAGCTCAGCGGCATGCGCCGCTCGGTGGGCTTGAAGTCTTCGACCCAGGTTTGCAGGGCACTGACCGGCAAGACATGGGGCTGGGTCGAGGGTGCCCGGTTGCCGGCTATCAGTTCGGCCATGTCCAGCCGGCGCATGTGCCGTTTGAGCAGGGCGGACGAGCCGGTGATGCGGGCGGTCATGGCGTTGGTCCACAGGTGCGGGCTGTAGCCGATCCACACCTCCCTGGCGGTATCGGGGCAGGTGTCGGCCCACACCCAGCCCATGGGGCGGCTGGACAGATAGCGGTCACGCCGGTGGTAGCCATCCAGCCCTTTGTAGAGCAGTTCCTTGTAGAGGCCCGCGCCAACGTACTCATGGATGACCAGCTTCTGGCCCAGAGTGCCTTTCATGAACACGTAGACATAACCCGGGCGCAGTGCGCGGAGGGTATAGGCGGAGTGCTGCAGCGGGGCGAAGCCTTGTTCCAGGTTGAAGCATGATTCGGCGTAACGGCAGGCGGGCGCGTCAGCGGTGCGCGGCACGATGGCATAGCGAATGGGCAGAATGGGGACGCGTGCGCTGCAGGCAGGGCCGGAGGTGGCGCTGCTGACACTGTTGTCATTCATGGTTGGATTCCTTGCTCTCGACCAAGGCGTGCAGTTCGTAGAGGCGGCCCTGTGGAGACTCCTCGAGGTTGGTGTAGATCTTCCCGGCCTGGTCATCGGTCATGAGCCACATGTGCCTGGCAATCAGCCTGATGAACTCTCCAGCGACCTCCTCATCGCGAAAGTTGAGGGCTTTCAGTTGTGGCAGCAGGCTCTCAATCCATTGCCTGATGTCGGCCAATGTGTGGGTGGCGTGCTGTGGCAGGGCTACCACCTCGTGTGCCAACGTGAGCACGAAATGCTCGTGCATGCCTGCTTGCAGCCGCTCAAGTTCAAGCCTGCCAAGTGAGAGCGGGGCTTGCGAAAAGGAACGTGCAGGGGTCGGGCTGCGTTCGAGTGATTTCCACGCGTGAGCGGGTCCCCAGTTGACTCGCCAGGCCAACGAAGTCACAGGCCCAAGCCATTCGTTTCGATGCTCTTCATCCAGTGCATCCAGCCAGGCCGCCAGGTGGTCCGGGTTGAACTGGAAAGTGGCCAGCCCCTGATCCGGAAGCGAGATTTGCACAAGGCTGGTGAAATGGTCTGCCAACTGGGCAAGCCCAATGTCGGCATCCAGCGCAATGACGCCACCAACGGGCATCCAGGTAGCGATTGCATGGGCAAGCAGTTCTGGTGCATCTGACACAGCTACCAGCAACGGGCCGAAGTCATGGCGTTCGTCCAGAGCGCTGCGCCTCCACAGCCACGCATGCTGGGTGTTCAGGCTGACATCATTGATAAGCTCAAGTACCGAAGGGGCATAGGCGGGTACCAGCTCACCATTGGCAAGTATTTGGGTTATAGGCCGGTAGGCCCAGTGCTCGATCACGCGGCTTTCGAGCAGCAGAAAGCGAGCGTTCTTCCCGAAGTGCTCGCTCGGTTGTGAGAGGGTGGTTGTTGTAATCATTGGCCTGTCCCTCGCATACAGCGGCAGTCGGGCATGGCGCAGGTGCCATCGGCGCGGCGCCCGCACTGGCGCTCCAGAGGTTTGCCAGTGACCGGCGTGCCGCTGATTGAGAAGGGGTTGGTTGCCCCGTCTGCAGACTTGAGCATCTGGCCGTTGATGCGAATCGTCGGGCTGTCCAGTGTGATGCCTGTCTCGTCGATCCGGATGGCGCCCCCTGGCCCCTGGATGATCACCGCTTCCGCCGTGCGAAGCTCATAGCGGCGTGTTCGCCTGCGGATTTCCTCGCGGGCTTCAAGCGCTGCAAGCCCTTCGACCTGTTGATAGAGGTTACCGCCGATAAGGGTGTGGTGATTGGCGGTGATCCGGTCGTGGCGGTGATTACCGATGGTTTCAACGCGGTCCTTGGCAATATTGATGGTCTGGTTGCGACCTATATCGAGCGTGGCATCCTGGCCAATGGAGACGCGCTCATCATTGCCAACCGTTTCCGTGCGGTCACGGCCGATCAGAATGGTTTCGTCGTTACTGACCTGTTCATGGCGATCATTGCCGACCTGTGTCGTCTCGTCGTGCTTGACCACGTTGTTCTGGTCTTTCTGGGCATGGATGAACACCTCTTCCTGGCCCAGTTCATCTTCAAAACGCAGTTCATTGAAACCATCCCCCTTGTGGGTCTGGCTTTTGATGGTCATGCGGGTCTTGTGCCGGGGCAGGTCGTAAGGCGGTAGCTGGTCACCGCAGTAGGTGCGCCCGGTGATCATTGGCTGGTCAGGGTCGCCGTTGACGTAATGGATGATCACGTCCTGGCCGACACGCGGGATAGCCATCGAGCCCCAGCTACCGCCGGCCCAGCCTTGGGATACCCGTACCCAGCATGAACTGAACGCGTTGTCCTGGCTTTCGCGGTCCCAGGGGAAGCTGACCTTCACCCGGCCCCACTCATCGCAATAGATTTCCTCACCTGGCGGCCCGACAACGGTCGCCATGTGGGGGCCATCAACCCGTGGCCTGGGCAGCGGGGCAGGGCGCCATTCAGTTCGGCCTGGCACCAGTAGCGCTTTTTGTTCGTAGCGTGTGCCTTGGTCGGCACCGGCCGACTCTTCCTGCAAGCTGGTGAACTGGCTACCTTCGTGGGTGACCGTGCTTGCCCGCCAGTGCACATTCAGGTCTTCCCGGGGGTGGCCGGTCAGGGTGAAACTCAGGCCCGGTTGCAGGCGTACATCGTCGCCTCGGACTTCGGCAATGCGCACGTCGTGGCGCAGGGCGGTGATGCGGTTTTCGGTGAACGGCTTGCCGACGGCATCGCGTTTGTAGCGGCCGGGGTAGTCGAAGCACTCATAGTCTGTGGACTGGTGTTCCAGATGGGGCCCCGAGGCCCGATGTTCCTGGCGATAGGCCGGGTGGGTGAAGGTGTACTCGCGCTGAACCTGGCGTGCGGTTCGCACGTGTTCGCTGTAGCGCAAGTATTGCAGACAAGGGGTGTGTCGGGTGCCCCCGCTGTTGGCGTGGTACAGCACGGTGGAAGGTCTGGCTGGTTTGTTACCCTCGACGAAGCCTTCGTCATCGTCCTCGCCATGGGCTGTGTCGCACTCGATATGCCCCAATGTGAGCAGCCGGTCGGTGATGATCAGTTTGTGCTGCTTTTCAGTGTGCTCAAACCGATAGACCATGCCTTCTTCAGCAGCGATGCGGGCAAAGAAGTCGAGATCGGTTTCGCCAGCCTGTACGCAGAATTCCCGGACGTGGTAGTCGAAACCGGTGCCGAATTGATACTGGACGATACCTTGACGCTTGAGCATCAGTTCGAGAATTTGCGGGGCGGTCTTGTGCTGGAAGATGCGCCAGTTCGAGCGCAGCCTGGCGCGGGCCAGTTGGGGCTCGACCAAGGCATGGTAGTAGGTACGGCAGAAGCCACTCTCGCCCTGGCTGAAGCGGCTGACCAGGCCGTGTACGTACCGTACAGGGCGTTCACCCTGCCAGATGGTGAAGAGCACGGGTTTGTCGAGCAGGTGGCCGAAGTCGATGTCGTGTTCGAAGCTGATCAGCTCCAGGGTCAACGTAAATGGTTGGCTGAGCGCTTCTTCGAGCTTGAATGACACCACTTCGAACTCAGCGTTGCCAACGAGGGGCTGGAAGCTGTATCGCAAGTCAGATTGGCTGGGCATAAGCAGTTCTTGTCCGTCGTCTGAGACTTCGAAGTGCCCAGGCAGACCATGACTGCCTGGGCTTTTCCGTTAGATCAGGCGATCGGTTTACGCCAATCGTCAGAGCCTTCGGTACCTGCGGTCACATGTGTCCATGAGATCTTGCGGTATGACAGGGCCACTTCGACAAGCTGCGTGTAATGCTCGTTTTTCTGATTCTGGGCATGCGGAAGGACGGTATTGATGTCCACGATGGTGGCGTCCTCCAGCATGGTGGTGAAGAAGTGCTCCTGCTTGCCTTCCACTGAGGTGCGGTACCAGTTCACTTCAACGGTCGGCAGCATTTCGCCGCTGGCCAGGGCCTGGTACATCAGTGGTGTGGCTTTGTTCAATGAACTGGTGAAAACGAAGGGCTTATGCACCCTTTGACCGGCAGGCTGGCCACTTTGCGGATCGGTCGGGACAGTTACCTGGTGCTTGATTTCCTGCACCAGAATTTCGTCTTCATGGCCCTCAACGAACACATTGCCGACGGAGTCGGACGTGAATGCACCTGCGGTGATGTTGCCTTGGGTCTTGCCTTCGATCTTGATGTAAGCGGGTGTTGGCATGGCAGTTTCTCCTGCGTCCATGTGGATTAACACGCACACCACAGGTGGCGTGGCCATCGAAAATGATGGGCTTTTCAATGAGGCAGATGCCTCGCTAATGGGGTGAATTCGGTGGGTGCATGTAGCCTTCGCCTACTGCTGCAGGATGGCGTTGAGCGACTCCAGTACTTCTGTGGTAATCAGGTGCAACCGGTAGCTGTAGATGCCGTAGGCCACGGCCATGGCGATGGCGGAAATCACCAAAGGGCTCCACCAGGGCCATTGCCGGTTCATGCGGAAGTTGCGTGGGGCCACATTGGTGTAGGGGTCGCAGACTTCTTCAGGGGTGGGGCCACGCAGTTCGCGGATGATCCCGTGCAGTTGGTGAATCAGTGCAGTGACGGTTTCTTCGCCTTTCGGCGCCAGCGCATATTTGCCCCTCAGCCCAAGGCAAAGGGCGAAGTACATGAACTCCAGCACGTCCTGATAACGCTTGGGCTCCTGCATCAGGCGCGAGATCACGGTGAAGATCTTTTCTCCGCCCCAGGTCTCGTCGTGGAAGATGCTCAGTAAGGGTTCCTGGCTCCAGCAACTGCTTTTGCCCCAGGGCCGCTCCATGACGGCTTCGTCGATGAACAGGCACAGGCCGTAGGTATACGCCAGCAGCTGAGCGGGCTCGTACCCGTGCTGGCGCATTTCTTCCTGAATGTTGTCGATCTGGTTGCGCACTTGCTGGTGCACATCTTTGATATTTGGCAATTCGTCCAGCGTACGCAGGCGTATGACCAGGCCAAACAGCGGTGATGCTGCATCCAGCATCAGGTTGGCGAACCCGCCCCGCAGCTGAAACTGCGGGTCGGCGGGATAGCCTTCATACACAGGCTCAGGCTTTTGCGCAGAGGCTTGCCCATTGGCCGGCGCGGCCTGGTGGTCGGGTACTGATGGTTTAAGGTTTGCATTCAGCTGACTGACTTCAGCGTTTGTTGCATCGGTGGGGGTAGTCGTGTCATTTGCCATCTCACTGACTCCTGATCGCCCAGAACTGCAGTTCGAGGCCGGGGAATTCGCCCGCGATGTGGAGACCAAAGCCATTGGCCTCGGCCATGCACGCCCAGGCCGGGTCGCGCCTGTTCACCTCGAAGTAACTGAAGCCCGCGTGGAAAGGCAGGTCGCGCGGCGCCACCGGCAAAAGCAACAAGGGGATGCCCGGCAGTTGCAGCGGCACCAGGTCGTACAGCGACTCCAGTGAGGTGATCTTGGCTTTCTGGATGAACATCTGGCGCAACACCTGCGGTGGCAGGTCGGCGCGCACGGCAAGGATGAAGTCGGCTTCGTCGATCAGACGGCGGTCTTCCAGCCTGGTCGTCATCACACCGAACGCTTCGTTCACCAACGGCAGTGAAATGGCGCGCGGCTGCAGGACGGTGCTCAGGGCGCGGCGCAAAGTGTCTTCCAGCGGCTTGAACGAAGTGCGCAGCGCTGTGTGGTGGTATGCGGGGTAATCTTGCGGGAGCCTGCTTTCGTCGGTGAACGTGACAAACTCGCCGCAGGCCTGGCTCATGCACAGGTAAAGCTGCTCGGGGTGCGTTTGCGCTTGCCGGGCCAGGTGCTGAAAGCACGGCCACCAGCGGTTCATGGCCTGCAGCAGGTTGAAGTCGCGAATGTCGGCGATACCGGACTGGCCCGAGGCGCCAATACGCTTGGCAAGGCCTCGCGCTCGCTCGCGCAGGGTGTTGGTCATTTCGTCAAGAAACCGCTGCAGTGCCGGCACCGCCCGCACTGACACGCTGGTGGGGTAGAAGGTTTCGTCCAGTTGCAGGCTGCCGTCAGGGCGCCGCTCCAGGATGCGTGTCATGGCCAGGCGTGTGTAGGCACTGCTGTCTTCAGCCTTGCGTTTTAGCTGCAGGTTGGGCATGGCAAGGTCTACCTGTACCAGGTCACCGTTCGCAGAGTGGGTGTCCTTGATCTCCTGTGGCTGGGCGGTGTAGCGGTAGTTGGCGGCAGTGTCGGGCCAGCTCACTTCGCAGCCGCCCTCGGTGCGCAGCGGCAGGCACAGATACACCTCGCTGTCCTTGCACGCGTCGTCGTCGATTTCCAGCGGCGGCGGCGGTGGCAGGTCGGCGGGGATGTCAAACACGGTGCCGTCCGGCATCACGCCCCGCGCCCGGGTGATAGCGATCTTGCCCAGGCTCAGGTACTCGTCGTTCAGCTGTAGCTCGCTAAAGCCGTAGAAGGCTGCGTTCAGGCTGGCAAGGCGCTGGTGGAGGGCTGCTTCACCCGCCCGGGCTGCTTGCTGGAAATGCTGTGGTTTTACGAACAGGCCTTCTGGCCAAAGAACGGGATTGCGTGAACTCATGGGCACTCCATGTCAGCGTGAGTAAGCGGGAAGGGCAAAGGGGAGTAGACGTGCCATCAGTCTTCTTCCTTGAGCACGATGTGCGTGTCGTTGACCAACACCGACAGCATGATCTGGCGGCCACGCGGCGGAATGCGCAGCACTTGCCGCCAGCTGGCGTCCTCAAGGCCTCGGTAGTCGGCAATCACCGCCACGAAACGGGTTTCGGCATGGATGGGTTCGAACGGGATGTACTTGAACTGGCCAGGGCGCAGCAGGTAATCGTCATCACGGATGTAGGTACTGCGCAGGGCTTTGGCCGGGTCCTGGTCCAGCAACTGGTACACGGTGTTGCGCAGTAGCGAGTCGTCGCGCAGCTGCAGGATCTTGATGGCAATCGGCGTGGCGACGGGTTCCGAGGCCATGGTTGTGGTGTGCGGCAAGGTCAACGTTACGGTCGGGTCGTCGTAGCTACCGGGGGTGCTCTCTTCCAGAGGAGAGCGAGCTGGGTCATCGTTGCCTTCCTCATCCACCTCGATGGGGGACATGGCTGGAAACTGCTCGTGCAGGTATTCCAGCAGGGTCACGATCTTTTCCGTCAGTGCATAAGGGTCGCCCGCACTCAGGGTTACGGCGTAGGGGCTGGGCTCCAGGGTGCTGTGCTGTTCTTCGGCCGCTACCTCAAGGCTGTTCGGATTACCATTGAGGGTAGGGCTCGCGTTGATGCTGAACGCAACTTCGGTCGGATGATCCTTCGGCGGCCCGATGGGCAACGTGTGGTCCATGGCAACTTGGCTCATCCTGCTTAACGAGGTGCAGCCGGCACCCCCGAACATTGCAACCAGCAGGGCCGCGACCAGCAACGGTTGGCGGGTCATGGGCGCTCTCCGGCAATCAGCCGCAGCAGCGGGCTCGACGGGGAAGCCACCGACTCAGCGGCTGCATCCAACGCTGCCAAAGGATCGTTGCCCATGGCGGGCTCGAAGGCCGAGTAGATCTCGGCAGCCGGTTGGGTAGCAGAGGGTTCGATCGGCCAAGGGGTTGCTGTTTCTTCGGCTATCAGGCGGTCGATTACCCCCTGATCCGGATAGAACATGTCCTCCAGCGAACGCATGGTGGCGGGGTCCTGGGCGTACTGAACCTGTAGCCGATAAGCACCCACACGAAGCTGGTCGCCTTCAAGCAGGCGTCTGGGTGGGTGTGCACCCAGGCTGGTGGTGCTGCCATTCAGATAGGTGCGCTGGCAATGATCGATCACACAGAAGCTGCCTTCTATCCAGCGGATCTCGCAGTGGATGGGCGCAACGCTCTGATTAGGGTCGTCGAGTCGCCAGCTTGTCTGTGCGCTGCCAATGGTTCCGCCCTTGCAATCGAATCGGTGCCTGGCAATAACGCCATGTCGCAGTTGGTCCAGGTTGATGATGCTCACGGTCAATGTGTTCATGAGCGCCCCCTGAACCGTACAACGGGACTGTTCTGGCCATGCCGGTCGTCGATGAAGCTGGTCCAGCCCAGGTAGGCGCCTTTGCTGCGGTGCAAGCAGAAGGGTGACAACGCGTTCTGCTTCAGGCGCAGCTCCAGGTCGTAGGCAAGGCCGTCACGCAGCAGAACGTCGATCAGTGCACGCAAACGGCCGAAGTTGATGCCGCTGGGGAGCAGGTCCCGCAGCTGCGTCTGGTCGAGTTCGCTGATCACGATGGTGAACTTGCTGCTGCGTGTGCGTGTACGGCTGCCGATCATGAACGTACTGCCCAGCAGGCCGTTGGCGCGCCCCAGGCTTACGCGTTGCCCGGCCGCAGTGGGTACCGAGCGCGTTTCGAATTCGCGGATCTGCACATGCTTGAGGTCGAAGCAGTGCGCAATGATGCCGGCCACGGTGCCAGGCGCACGGCTGCGGCTGGCGATGACCCCGGCAAAACTGAGCAGGCGGCTCCAGGGCAGTGCCGTATCTCCCCGCAGTTGCTTGTCATTAAGCCCCAGCAGGGCAAAAACGTACTGCGAGAACCCGTCACGGGCGCCCGGCTGGAAGCGGATGTAATACCGGTATTTGCGCCAGCTGCGGTGTAACAGGCTGAGCAGGTAGTGATTGAAAAAGTCGAAGAATGCCGGCCGTACACCGCTGCCTTGCGCATGTTCATAGGCCACCTGCTCCAGGTAATAGGTGGGCAAGGGTGAATCGGTACCGTGTAACCCGAGGAACGTGGCGACGACCTGGTAGCGCGCCTCTTCGTCGGGCATGCGTTGGGCTTTGTAAACATCCGATACGGGAAAGGTCAGCCGTGGGTCACAGGCCAGACGCACGCGCAACCGGGTAGCCTCGTCAGGCCAACGGGGTTCCAGATCGTCGCCATGCAGCCCATGCAGCCGCTCCAGCAACTGGAAGAAGTTGTACTGGTGCGCCTCGGTGAGCAGTCTGTCGGCTAGATCAGCGGTTGTTTGCCGGTCTGTATTGGCCATGTGTAGTGCTCGTTGTTGGTGATGTTGATCACTTCCAGCTGATGGAAGGAATTGATGCTGGCGTACAAGGCAAAGAAGTGGGCAAGCACGCAACTGAACAGGTACAGGTCGCCTTCGCAGAGGAAGGCGGCCTGGTCCAGCTTCAGCCGGGTGTGCAGGCCGCGAATGGGTTGCCCCTTGATTAGCCAGTCCATAGGCTGTGTATGAATGTCGCGCATGCCGTCCAGGCGCTTCTGGGTGGTACGCGCCTGCTGGATATCGTGCAGGGCGACGAAGTCATAGGCGCGGATCACCGCTTTGAGCGGCTCGATCGAGAGCAGGGACAGGTAGTTGAGCGACATGTTGGAAATCAATGCCCATTGCAACTGGCCGTCCAGCACCGGGCGACAAGGGCGGGTGGGCTTGCAGATGTTGGTGTAGGTGGCCAGTGGCGGCGTAAACTCGGTACGCACGTTGATGTCACCGATGCCCAACGCCAGCGGCAGGTCTCGATTGGTGCACGTCAGGTCGATGGATGCGGTTTCCAGCTCGCCGATATAGCTGTTGGCATCGGCACGAACGAACGCGATGCGGTGCGTGACGCCATCGCCGCGCAGGCACGCCTCCAACTGGTAGCGGTAATACAGCGCAGTGCGTCCTTGAACGTGCTCGATTTCATGGGCGAACGATTCGAAGGGCCGAAACGTTCGCAGGTGCTCACCGACACTCCCGTCGGTCGTCGTTCGCGTGCTGATGACCTGGTCGACACTGAAAATTTCGTAACCGTGTGGCTCCGCTCCCTTGGGTTTTAGTGGGACCAAGGCGTCCTCGCTGGACAAGTCGATGGGCTCGGCACTGTGCTGAAACAAGTTGACTGCAGGTGCGCAGAACAAACTGAAATCTGCGTTGCTGACACGCAATGTGTCGGGTAACTGGCGCGTGAAGTGAAACTCGAGGTTTACCGCCAGGCTGTCATGCGCTGGCCAGGCTCGATCCAGTCCGGTGACGCTGAAAAAGTGGAAGCGCTGGGGGAAGACAAAGTACTCCTGCAGGATCCGGTAGCCATCAAAGACGTTTTGTGGGTAGGGCAGCAAGGCGTCGTCGGGGCTAAATCCCGGGAAGGAGATGCTGCCGGCCGGCAGCCGACGAACTTCACCCTTGACGATCACGTTGATGTGCTTGAGGTATTGAGAAACCCACAGGTACAACGTCCGGGCCGTGCGGACATCACCGCTGAGGTAAAAGTCGAGGCTGGAGCAGCCCACGCTGTTCAGTGGCCGGTCGACCAGTGCCTGCAGGCCGATGCTTATCACCGCGTTGTCGAGTGTCTGGGTTGCACTCACCGTGTCGATCTTGAACGGATGAATGCTCACCGCAGTGCACGTGCGGAACTCGCAGGCTACGCCGTCCACGGGTTCCGAGCACAACCTCGACCCCTTCGGAATGTGCTGGGACTGGCTAAGGGATTGCTTGACCGGGGTGAACTGGATGATCGTCGCGCTGGGCAGGGGCCGCAGGTAATTGGGCCACAACAACTGCAGCATGGGGTGAGTCAGCTCCGGCAGGTCGTCTTCCAGTTTGAGCCGCAGTTTGGCGGTCAGGAATGCAAAGGCTTCCATCAGGCGTTCGACATCGGGGTCACTGGCACCTGTGCCAAGCAGCCTTGCAAGTTGTGGGTTGTCCTTGGCGAAGTCGTTCCCCAGTTCGTGCAGGTAACGCAGCTCTTCGCTGAAGCGGTCTTTCAGTGACATCGGTCACCTCACTCGGGTGTAGCGGTTGTGCCCGTTGACCAGCAGCTCGAGTTGCAGCTGCTCTGCGTGGTTGTTGACCTGCACCTGGCAATCGAGCCTGAAATGCAGCTCCAGCGGGGCATGGGTATCGGGCACTGCCTTGAGCGTGCGTATCTGGATGCGTGGTTCGAAGCGCTGAAGGGTGCGGCGAATGTCCGCGCTCACTTGTACGAGCAAGTCGCCGCGGTTCACGTCATGCCCGTTGAAGTCACGCAAGCCCAGCTCAGGACTGCTCTGAGAGCACCCCTGGCGGGCGTTGAGCAGCGTTTCGAGGTGGCGCTTGATGGTGGCGAAGGTGTCCGCAGCGCTTTCCTGTCGAGTGGCCTGGGGACGGGAACTAGGGTCCACCGTCAAGCGTTCAAAAAAACCACTCATTGCGTATCGAGCCGCCCAACCAGAGAGATCTCGAAGTTGGCGCCCATGTACTTGAAGTGCGGACGCACGGCGATCGAAACCTGGTACCAGCCTGGGTCACCGGCAACATCCGAGACTTCAATGCGGGCGGCACGTAGCGGCCGGCGGCTGCGAACATCGGCAGACGGGTTTTCCTGGTCGGCGACATACTGCTTGATCCACTTATTCAGCTCGGATTCAAGGTCTCGGCGTTCCTTCCAGCTGCCGATCTGTTCGCGTTGCAGCACTTTGATGTAGTGGGCCAGCCGGTTGACGATGAACAGGTAGGGCAGCTGGGTCCCCAGCTTGTAGTTGGTCTGTGCCTCCAACCCTTCGGGGGTTTTCGGGAAGTTCTTGGGTTTTTGCACCGAGTTGGCAGAGAAGAACGCCGCATTGTCGCTGTCTTTACGCATGGTCAGGGCGATGAAGCCCTCTTCGGCGAGCTCGAACTCCTTGCGATCGGAAATCAGCACCTCGGTAGGAATCTTGGCCTGCAATTGCCCCAGTGACTCGTACAGGTGGACTGGCAAGTCTTCGACCGCACCACCCGATTGCGGGCCGATGATGTTCGGGCACCAGCGGTAGCGGGCGAAGCTGTCGTTGATGCAACTGGCCAGCAGGAAGGCGGAATTGCCCCACAGGTAGTGGTCATGCCGCCCGGCGATGTCTTCGTTGTAGTTGAAACTCTCGATTGGCTTTTCTTGCGGGTGGTAGGCGGAGCGCAGCATGAAGCGTGGCCCGGTCAGCGCGACATGACGAGCGTCTTCGCTTTCGCGAAAAGCGCGCCACTTGGCATGGCGTGGGCCGGCGAAGAGGTCTTTTATTTCCTTGAGGTTGGGCAACTCTTCAAAGCTGCTCAAGTTGAAAAACTCGGGGGAAGGTGCGGCAAGGAAGGGCGCGTGGGACATGGCACCTACGGAGGCCATGTAACTCAACAGTTTGATGTCCGCAGAGGCGGGGCCAAAGTTGTAGTTACCTACCATGGCCGCAACCGGCTCTCCCCCGAACTGGCCGTACCCAGCGGTGTAAACATGTTTGTAGAGGCCGCTGCAGGTAATGTCTGCGGCATTTTCGAAGTCGTCGAGCAAGTCTTCTTTGCTGATGTGCAAAATTTCAAGCTTGATGTTCTCCCTGAAATTCGTGCGGTCGACCAGAAGTTTCAGGCTACGCCATGAGGACTCAAGCCGCTGGAACTCGGGTTGATGCAAAATGGCATCCATCTGTTTGCCGAGAACCCGGTCAACCTCTGCAATCATCTGATCGACCCGGTGTTTGTTGATCAGTTGATCTGGGTCATTGCTTTTGAGGATTTCGGCGATGAAGGCAGATACGCCCTGTCTGGCAACCTGATAGCCCTCCTGCGTAGGTACCAGTTTGGTTTCTGCCATGATCTGGTCGAGCAAGGTGCCATTGCCCAATGTATCGTGGGTTGCGTCTGTGGTGACGGTGGTGGTGTTTGGCTTAGGCATGGGGACGCTCCGTTGTCTCAGTCTTTTTCTGGTGCTTCAGGTAACAGGTCCAGTTCTTGTGCGAGCTGTTTACGGGTTTGCTCGTTGTTCAGCAGGTGTTGCAGTTGCTTGCGAAAGGCCGGGACGTTGCCAAGCGGGCCTTTCAGGGCGACCAGCGCTTCGCGCAGTTCCAGCAGCTTGTTCAGCTCGGGGACCTGCCGCGCGATTCGGTCCGGCCCGAAATCGTTAATGGAGCTGAACTGCAGATGGACCGCCAGCTCGGCATCCGGGGCGGCACTGAGCACGGAAGGCACAGATACCGCCAGGCTCACGTTGGCGTCGTTCAACACGCTGTTGAACGTGTGTTTGTCGACACGCATCACCTGACGGTCTTCGAGCGCGCGGTCTTCATCCAGGCCGAAGTCGCCCAGTACCAGCATTTTGTGGGGCAGCTCTACCTCAGCCTGCTCATCGCTCGTAGCGGGGACGTATTTGATATTGACGCGTTCTTTAGGCGCGACAGAACCCGTATTTCTAGACATCGGTACGTAACTCCCTGTTGGTTTGTAGGATGTTTAATTGTGGGGGTTGTTTAATGTGCTGTTTCTCTTGTAGGAAGTTTCTTGCATATGTTTATCTGGCGGGGTGAGTTGCCTTGTTCCTATAAAAACCATGCAGGGTGAAGTGCTCTTTGGTCGAGCATGAAGATGTAAGTAAATATTTGTTTGTATGCAGTCGTCGCTGTGTATTAGTCTCCGTCCGGTTTTGTTTTGGCTGGCTGTTTTTTTTGGCGCGTGAGCCGATATGTGTTTGTAGGAAAGTGGGCGCGGCCATATAGGCGTTTGTACTGTTTTTGGAGAGTGAATCAGGATGATTAACCGTTCTGTATATGGCGCCGGTCTCTCGTTGCTGTTTTGTTTGCAGCCGGTACTGGCAGGCCCCACGCGGGACTGTTCACGGATTGTGTCGAACGTCGAGCGACTGGCCTGTTTCGACCAGGCTGCGAACACGCCGGCATACACGACAGAACGGCAGTGGTCTGCACCAGAGCAGCAGGCCCCGAGCGTGCTGCGCGTGATGGCAAATGAAGCGGCGCGGACGCCAGATGACCTGACGTTTCACATCGGTAGCCGAACCGATGACGGTGCCGGCGTTTCAGCGCTCGTGATATCAGCGCCTGCCATCGCATCGGGTAACGAACCCGCTTACCTGGCAATCAGTTGCATCCAGGCCATCTCCCGGCTGCAACTGATTGCCAAACGCCCGATCGAGGCAAGCTGGGTCAAGGTACGGCTGACAGGGCAGGGCTGGTCTACCCGTGAAACACCCTGGCAGGTGATGGAGAACGGGCAGGTAATCGATGCCGGCCGGGGTTTGCCGGCAATCGAGCAGATCAGGAAGCTGATTGGTGCCCATCGCATCGAAGTGGTGAGTGAGCACAGCGAGCTCGACGGGTTGATCTTCGATGCACAAGGGCTGACCCCGTTGATAAGCCAGGCGCGAAGCACATGCCGGTGGTAGCGCAGGTGTCAGAGGGCAAGCTCACGCGACTGCTGGCGCCGATCGATCCCGCAGTACCGGCTGGGCTGTTCGATGTCGAGGACGAAACCTACCAGGCAATCGACCAGGAGATGGTCAAGCTGGGCGGGCTGCAGGAGGCGATGATCGACTGGGTTTACATCGAAGAGGCGTCCTGTCAGTACCTGAGCCAGCAATGCAAGCACCTGCGAATCGTCGCGCACTTGAGTGCCGCCTGGTTACGCAGCCGCTGCTGGGAGCGTTGGGGAGATACCTTGGCGTTGCTGGCCCGCATGATCGAGTGCTATTGGGAACCCGCCCACCCCAAGCCAGGGCCGAAAGGTTTCCTGACCAAGCGCAAGCTGGTCGGGCTGGTGATCAACCGCTTGACCGAGGCGCTGCCGCGTCTCGACCGTTTCACTTATACCCCTGCCCATGCAGCAGCAGCGCAGGCGGCATTGAAACACCTGCAACAACAGCACGCAGCACAGCTGGAGGCTGCTGTTCTCGATGGGCTGGAGCGCCTGCTGTGCCAACACATTGAACGTGTCAGCGGTGCCGGCGAGGCTGACGTGCCCAAGGCGCCGGCTGCAAGCGTGAAGCCTGCGCCGCTGGCCGATGTCATCGCCGCGCCCATGCCGCGTGTGTCGATGGGCACTGAACGTGAGACACGACGCGCCATATTGGCCATGGCCGAACTCATCAACCAGCAGGATCCTTACGACCCAACCGGCTACCAGTTGCGGCGTTTTGGCTTGTGGGCACACATTCAGGCGGCGCCTGCGGCCAGGCAAGGCAGCCGCACAGAATTGATGGCGGTGCCTCTGGATATCACGCGGGTCTATGAAGAGGCCATTGCCAGCACAGCGATAGACCCAGCCTTGCTTCAGCGCATCGAAAAGAGCGTGGCGGCGTGCCCCTACTGGATTCGTGGCAGCTTTCTGGCTGCAACCGTCGCCACGCGGCTGGCGATGAGCGATGTGGCTGAGGCCATCCGTTGCGCGACCGCCCGGTTTGTACAGCGCATGCCGGCCCTTCAGCAGCTGTGCTTCAGCGACGGATTGATATTTGTCGATGACCAATGCCTGGCGTGGCTCAAGGGCGCGCAAGGGCCTTCTGGCCAAGCGGCCGCACCCCACGCGTTTGGTGGCCTGCACGAGGAACTGGCCGGGCAACTGGACAGCGGCGGCGTAGAGCCCGTGCTGCTGAGGCTGCAAGCACTGCAGGCGGACCTGGGTACCCCTCGGGACCGCTGCCATACCACCATGATCGCAGCCGACTTGCTGGCCGCACGGGGCGTGTCCTGGCTGGCCCAGGACTTGTGCGCCGGCGTTGCCCGAACGATGCAGCAAACCACCGCCAGTGCGTGGGAGCCAGAGGTATTCCAGCGGCTTCAGCAGTACGCAGTCGCTCCAGCGCTGGCTGATCAACACAAGGACCAGGAGCCTCGATGAATCATATATGGAAGCAATTCAAAGGCTGGGGCTTGCCGTGGGTAACGCGCATTGGCCTGGCGCTGCCGCTGTTGCTTGGGTTGACGGCAACGCTGCTGCTGGTCGCCATTTGGTGGCTCGGCCCGCAATGGACGTGGCGTGAGCAACAGCCACTGGCCAGTGTGGCGCACCGCAGCGTGGCAACCCTGGTACTCATGCTCGTGCCGCTCATAGGCTGGCTGGTGGTGCTGCGTACACGCTTTCGCCGATTGCAAGCGGAACGCCGGCAGGCACGGGCCGCCGAACAAGATCGCACGCTGCCGTTGGTGCAGGCGCAAGAGAAGGCGCTCAGCCAGGGGCTTGACCGGTACCTTGACAATGCCGGTGGGCCACGTGCCTTGTACCGGCTGCCCTGGTACCTGGTAATAGGTGATGAACAGGCCGGTAAAACCAGCTTCATCGACTGCACCGATCAGCGTTTTACCCTGACGCGTATCGATCAGGTCCAGGCACAAGGGCGACAGACTGAAGCGCTGGCCTATCCGGTGGGCTGGTGGGTCAGCGACGATGCTGTGCTCATCGACCCACCCGGTGCGTTCATTCGCCAGCAGCCAGCGGCGGGCTCGGCAGCTGATGCTCCCGCTGAGTCAGCGTCCTCTTTTGTGCCGGGGGCCCAGGCCAGGTTGTGGGACCACCTGTTGGGCTGGCTGCTGCGCAATCGCAGCCAGCGAGCGCTTAACGGCGTGGTGCTGGTCGTCGATTTGCCGGCACTGCTGCATGGCACGCCTGAGCAGCGCGTTGCGTTGGCCCACAGGTTGCGCACCCGCCTGTACGAAGTGAGCAGCCACCTGGGTTCGCGCTTGCCGCTCTACGTGGTACTGAGCAAATTCGATTTGCTGGACGGCTTCGATCAGTTCTACAGCAAGCTTTCGGCCGCCAGGCGCGAAAACCTGTTGGGGTTCACCTTCAAACTGGATGCGGTTGACGCGTTCGACGCCTGGCTGGATGAGTATGACGAGCACTACGGTCGGTTTCTCGTCAGTTTGCAGGAGCAGCTCATCGATCAACTGGATGTGCTGGTGAACGCGCCACCGTGTGGGCGCCTGTTTTCGCTGTATGGGCAGCTGGTCGGGTTGCGCCCCATACTGCTGGCATTTCTGCGCGAAACCCTGGTGAGTGACCGTTACTCCACGCCTGCTCTGGTACGCGGTGTGTATTGGTCGTCTGTGATGCAGCAAGGCGACATGCGCAATGCCTTTGTCCGTGAAGCCGCACAGCCCTACAAGACGAAACTTCCGCTGCGTGAAGGCAAGGCACAAGGCAAGGCATTGGCCTACTTCATTCAGCAAGCCTTCAGGCGGGTCATCTATCAGGAGGCCGGCCTGGCGGGCGACAACGTTCGGGTGGCGCGCAGCAAGCGTCAACTGCTGTGGGTCGGCTCGGGCGTGGGCATCCTTGCGTTCAGCATCGCCGTGGCGAGTTGGCAACGCTATTTCGATATCAATGGCTCCAAGGCCGCCAGCGTGCTCGCCAAAAGCCAGGAGTACAGCCATCACCAGGTCGATCAGCGCCTTGACCCGAGCGGGCGCAACCTGTTGGCGCCACTGGACCAGATCCGCGATGCGGTGGCGGTGTTTGGCGACTATCGCGTGGCATGGCCAGGGGTTGCCGACCTTGGCCTTTACCAAGGGCGCAACATTGGCCCCACGGTTGACGAAGCGTACCTCAGCTTGTTGTCCAGGCGTTTTTTGCCGGCCTTGGCCAGCGGCGTGATCGATGCCATGAACGCAGCTCCGCCGGGCAGCGAGCAACAAATGGCGGCGCTCAGGGTTTACCGGATGATCGAGGACCGCCACAGTCGCCGGCCTGAATGGGTGGAGGACTGGATGGCGCGCCAATGGCAAAAGGCGTTCCCTGGCCAGGGGCAGTTGCAGCGAGACCTCATGCACCATTTGAAATACGCCCTGGCCTACGCTGACACCGATTTGCCGCAGTACCGTGAGCGTGTCAGCGAAGTGCAGCAGGCACTGCGTAAATTGCCTTTGCCACAGCGGGTTTATGAGGGGCTGAAGCAACAGGCTCACGAGCAATTGCACACCGGCCTGAACCTGCGTCACCAGGTAGGCCCTGCCTTCGATGTCGTGTATCAGCCATCTTTCGGGGCCGGGCATAGGGAGGAGGATGTACAGCTGTCCCCCATGCTCACAGCCAAAGGCTTCAGGGAGTACTTTGAACCGCGCAGCCAGCGGTTCGCTGAAATGGCGATGATCGATCAGTGGGCGCTGGGGGAGCGTGCCCAGCTCGATTATTCGAGCGTTGATCGAGAGGCGCTGACCGAACGGCTGCACAACCTTTACAGCGCCGATTACGTCGACAGCTGGCGTCGCGCCTTGAACGCCTTCACCGTGGCGGACTTCCGTGATCTGGACCATGGTGTCACTGTCCTGGAACAGTTGACTGGCCCGGCAGCACCGTTGCAGCGGCTGCTGCATACGGTCAGGGACAACACGTCGCTTGCGTCACCTGCAGTTGTCGAGGCACCGGGCGAGGCGGGTTCGTTGCTGCCAGTAACGGGCAAGCCCGAGCAACAGCAAGCACAGGCCATCCAGCGGGCTTTTGCAGGCCTGGGCGCTATGTTGCAGGTGACAGGAGACAAACCGAGCTACTACGACGAAACCTTGGGTGCCGTATCGGCTGTGCTGGACTATGCCAAGGCCGTACAGGACAGCCCGGACCGCGGCAAGGCTGCACTGCAAGCTGTGCATCAGCGCTTCTCGATGACCGGGCAGGACCCGATTGGCACCCTGCAACGTGTTGCCACAGGTTTGCCGGAACCGATCAACCACCAGGTCAGAAAGCTTGCCGACCAGACAGCCCAGGTGCTGAACGTTGAAGCATTGCGCGAACTGGAGCGACGTTGGGATGCTGAGGTGTACAGCTTCTTCCAGCAACGTCTGGCAGGCCGTTACCCCTTTGTGGTGAGGGCGCCTGATGCTTCACTGGATGACTTCGAAGCATTCTTCGGGCCCAAAGGGCGCCTGCAGCAGTTTGATGATCAGTATCTCAAGGTCTTCCTCAAGGACAACCTTGAGGCGTTGCAGTCTGGCCAGCACGGGCATTCCCTGATTCGCCCCGACGTGATCGAGCAGCTCGAGCTGGCCGAACGGATTCGCGAAACCTTCTTCGATCAGCGCGGCAAGTTGAGTGTGCAGTTCAGTATCGAACCGTTGGGGCTCAGTGCGAACCAGCGTACCAGCCTGCTGGACCTGGATGGCCAGTTGATCTCCTACACCCATGGGCCTAGCCGGATCACCGGTATTGTCTGGCCCAATACCATGGGTCAACAGGTACGCAGCAACCTGACGTTACTCAGGCAGAACGGCAATAGCAGCAGCCTCGAATACCGTGGCCCATGGTCGATGTTCCGCTTGCTTAGCCGCGGCTCGCTCAATGGGCGGACGGCGACCAGCGTGGACCTGAGCTTCAGGACGGGTGACGGTGTAATGCGCTATCGGTTGAATGCTGAAAAGGCCTTTAACCCCATTACCCAGCAACCATTCAAAGGTTTCCGCTTGCCACGCGGGTTGTTGCAATCGTCCCCCAAGGTTGCTCAATCGGGGCAACCGCATGAACAGCCTTTATGACGCCATGTCTTGCTGAGGTCATGGCGAGCTTAAGCCGCTCAACGCCCTACCGGCCAGATACCCGAAGGTCATCCCCGGCCCCAGGGTAATGCCACCGCTGGGGTAGTGCCCACCCATCACGCTGTGCATGTCGTTGCCCACCGCAAACAACCCGGGTATCGGCTGCCCAGCGGGGTCCAGCACACAGGCGGAGGCGTCTGTGCCCAGGCCGGCGAAGGTGCCCAGGCTGCCCGGCAGTAGCTTCACGGCGTGAAACGGCCCATGCAGCAAGGGCCGCAGCGACGGGTTGGGGGCTTGCAACGGTTCGCCCTGAGCCCGGTTGTAGGCCGATGCGCCACGCTGGAATACCGGGTCCTCACCTTGGGCTGCATGCCGGTTGAAGTCGTGCACCGTGCGCTGCAGCTGCGCGGCATCGATCCCGCAGCGCTGCGCCAGTTCCGCCAGGCTGGCGCTACTGTGCAAGTAACCGCGGCGTTGATAGAAGCGGGTAGAGAACGGAAAGGGCTTGGCCCAGCCAATGCCGTAACGACGTTGTGCTGCGTGGTCGCAGATCAGCCAGGCTTCAGGTGTTTCGCCGTGCGGTGTAGCGGCGAACAGTGCGTTCATGAAGTCATGGTAGCAATCGGCCTCGTTGACGAAGCGTCGGCCATCGCGACGTACCGCGATGAAGCCAGGTTTGGCGCGGTCGATCAGGTGCGGGAAATGGCCGAAACTGCCATCGCCGCGTGGCACCTTCGATACAGGTGCCCAGGCGCCAGCCTGGGCCAGTGCCGTACTGACCAGGCCACCGGCTTGTTCACCCAACCGCAGGCCGTCGCCGCTGTTTTCCCGGGGTGCTGCGGAGTAGTGCTGGTCACCCTGCGGCGCATGCGGCATCAGTTGCGCGATGCGCTGGCGGTCATGTGGGAAGCCACCGCAGGCCAACACCACCCCACGGCGTGCCTGGATGACCTGGCCGTCGGCAAACCGTGCGCCACTGACCCGGCCTTCGCCCAGCAGGTGGCTGGCCGGTTTGTTGGTCAGCAGTGTCACATCAAGGTCCAAGGCGCTGCGCAGCAGGCGCGCCACCAGCGCGTTGCCATTGACCAACTGCTGGCCGCGACGATGCAGCAGCAGGTCTCGCCCATGGCGCAGCAGGCGCTTGCTGACATGCAGCGCCGCCTTGGCCGAGCGTGTGGCGTTGAAGAAGGCGGCCATGTCGGTGCCACCGGTAATGCCCATGCCGGCCAGGCTGACGATGTCCAGCGGTGGGCGTAATGTGTGCAGCCAAGGCCCGAGCTGGCGCCCGTCGTAGGGCAGGGCACACAGTGATCGACCGCCGTGTGCACTGCCATCGCCTTCACGCATGTCGGGCATGCGGCTGCCACTCTGGAACTGTACCGCCGTGTGCTGTTGGAAAAACGCCACCATTTCCGGGCCATGGCGCAGGAACGCACGTTGACGCGGGTCCAGTTCGTGGGTGTGGGTTTGCGCACGCAGGTAGCGCTCTGGGGCATCGTCGGTTTCGACGATGCCTTCAGCGATGGCCAGCGGGTTGCGCGGTATCCACAACCAGCCCCCCGACCAGGCGCTGGTGCCGCCCAGCTGGCGGGCTTTTTCCGCAACGATCACATGCAGGCCGTGATGCGCGGCGGTTACGGCGGCAGCCAGGCCCGAAGCGCCGGAGCCAATGACGAGTACGTCACATTCGAGGGGTTGCATGAAGGGGGTCCGCCCAGGCGTTGGTAGAGGATGGCGCGCTTTACTGCAGCGGCGAAAAACCGGTGGGCCGCAGCAGCCGCGATTGCAGGCGCACAACGGCCCCGAGCTCGCGGTTAAGCCGCGAAAAGGCTGCCCAGCGCGGGTCCGCTGCCATGGCTGTGCGCCGTGCGATGCGATCGTCGAGGCTGGCATAGCCCCAGATGTGCACCACCTGGTTGACGTCGCCGAACTCGCTGGTGAAAAAGCCGACCAGGTTCCCCAGGTGTTCGCTTTGCACGTCCAGCGCGTGGCTTTGGTACAGGGCTAGCCAGTCGGCCATTTTCAGTGGGTCGAGGGTGTAGGTTCTCAGTTCGTAGTACATGCCGGAGTCTCCGTAGGGGTGGCCGGCGCCTGCAGGCGCGCGTTGATGTGGTTGGCAGCGAGCCAGCCGAAGGTGAGGGCAGGGCCCAGGGTGATGCCGGGGCCGGGGTAGGTGCCCTTCATCAGTGAGTTCATGTCGTTGCCGACCGCGTACAGCCCGGCAATTGGCTGGCCGCTACGGTCAAGTACGTTGGCATCGGCGTTGGTCACCAGGCCACGGGCCGACCCGAGGTCGCCGGTGTGAATGCGGATGGCGTAGAACGGCCCGTTGCTCAACGGCGCCAGGCAGGGGTTGGGCGTGTGTTGCGGGTCGCCCATGTAGCGGTTGTAGCTGTTGCCGCCTTTGCCGAACGCACGGTCGATGCCATTGCGGGCATCCGTGTTGAACTGCTCGAGGGTTTGCGCGAACACGTTGGGCTCTACGCCAATGGCTTGGGCCAGGGCCTGCGGTGTAGCGGCCCGGTACAGGTAGCCGGCGTCGATCAACGCCTGGTTGTTTACAGGCTTCGGCCGCGCCAGGCCGAGCCCATAACGGTTCATCGCCTCGGCATCGCACACCAGCCAGCAGCTGGCGATGCCGTTGGCAAACATGGTCTGCACGAAGTGGTGGTAGGAGTCGGACTCGTTGACGAAGCGCCGCCCGTTCGGGTCTACCGCAATCACGCCAGGTTTGGCGCGGTCGGTGACCAGGTGCGGGAAGCGTTCCCGCTGGCCACCGGCATGACGCCGTTCGGAAACCGGCGCCCAGAAGAAGTTGGCCGCCAGGCCTTCGCCCTCGGCGGCCGATACCGCCTGACTAAGGCGCAGGGCGGCACCGTCGTTGCTGGCGGGCGACATGGTCAGGTGCGGCGCCTCTTGGGCGGGGCGGTAGCTGGCGGCCAGTGCGCCTGCAGCGAACCCGCCCATGGCGCACACCACACCGCCACGTGCCATTACCCGCTGACGTCGGCCCTCGTGCAGTACAACCACGCCGGTCACCACGCCGTGCTCGACAATCAGCTTTTCGGCTTCGCTGCGCAACCACAGTTGCGTGCCATGGGCGAAGGCACTGGTGGCCAGGCGGGCGATCAAGGCGTTGCCAGTGGTAAGCCGAGTGCCACGCGGGTGCTGCAGGCGGTCCCGCGCGTAGCGCGCCATCAGTTTCAGGCAATGCCACAGCGAACTGGGCGAGCGGCGAATGCTGAGAAAATGCTGGATATCCACGCGGTTGACCATCATGCCGCCGAACAGCAGCATGCCGGGCGGTGGCATCTGCAGGTCCTTGAAGCGCTGGCCGAGGTGCTTGCCGTCGTACTCGACCATTTCCAGTGCGCGGCCGAACTGCGTGGCGCCGGGCGCATCCGGGTAATAGTCGGGCGAGTGCGGGCGCAAGGCATAGCGCAGTTCGGTGTGCTGCTCCAGCCAGCGCAGCGCCTGGTGCCCATGCTCGATGAAAGCGTCGCAGAGCATGGGGTCGTAGCCATCACCGATGACGTGTTTGAGGTAGGTGCGCATGGCCTCGGGGGAGTCTTCGGCACCCGCGTCACGGGCCTGATCGGTGCCGTACAGCCATACCGCACCGCCGGAAATCGCCGAGGTGCCGCCAAAGCGTTCGGCCTTTTCCACGACCAGCACCTTCAGCCCGCGGCAGGCGGCGGTGGCAGCCGCAGCCAAGCCGCCTGCGCCACTGCCCAGTACCACCAGGTCAACGCTGTGTTGTGTGTGTTCAAGGGTCGCCATGGCTTCAGATCTCCAGCGGCGTCACGCCCATGAAGGCGCCAAGGTGGCCGAGTTGGGCGTAGGCCATTTCCGGCCCTGTCTGGATCGGGCAGCCAACTTGCCTTGCGCGGTTCAGCAGTGGGGTGATCTCGGGCGACGTGACCACGTCGGCCACCAGGGTGTCGGGTTGCAGGGTAGCCAGTAGGGCGGCGCGCAGCGGCAGCTCTGCGCTTGTGCCCATGCCGACCGGAGAGGCGTTGGCCACCAGGTCGAAGTCTTCCAGCCCACTGAACTGTGTGCTGACCGTAAGCGCAGGGAAGGTATTGCCGAGCAGTTCGCACACCGCCCCCATGCGCGCTGTGCTGGGGTCGCTGAGGGTAATGCCGGCAATACCTGCCTCGCCCAGCGCATAGGCGATGGCGCTGCCAACACCGCCGCAACCGATCACCAATGCCCGCTTGCCCGTCGGTTTGAAGCCATGCTTATGCGCAGCGCCCAGGAAGCCGGCGCCGTCCACGTTGTCGCCCAGCAAGCGTCCGTCGCGCTCGCGGCGTATCACATTGACCGATCCCAGTGCCGCCGCGCGTTCGCTCAGGCTGTCCAGGCGGTTGGCCAGGGCCTGCTTGTACGGCACGGTGACCACGCAGCCGCGCAGGTTTTGCCAGCCGCGCAGGGTGTCGGCAAAGCTGTCCAGCGCCGCCTGGTGCAGGTCGATGGGCAGCATGGCGAGGTTGCAATTGTTGTGGGTGAACCAGGTGTTGAAGTTTTCCGGGGACTTCACCTGGGCGATGGGCGAACCGACGATGGCGACCAGTTCAGTGGAACCACGAATCATGCTGACCTCCTTATTGGCGTTGTTATGGCGGTCAGCGTGAAGCAGCGGGCCGTGGGCAACAATGCGCTGATCGGTGGTTTAGTGCGATAATCGCAGCCATGTTTCGGTTATCGCGATAATCGGCTGTTTTTCTCCCTGCTAGCGAGTTGAAGGCATGAACACTCCCGCCATTCACCCCCGTGACCTGATTGCCGGCTTGCAGAAAGGCCTGGCCCTGATGCAACTGTTCAGCGCCGAGCAGCCACGGCTGAGCGTGCCGCAGGCAGCCAGGCTGTCTGGCCTTACGCCCAGCGCTGCCCGGCGCTTTTTACTCACTTTGGTGCATGAGGGTTTTGCCGAAACCGACAGCCGCGAGTACTGGCTGACGCCCAAGGCGTTACGCCTTGGCCAGGCGTATGTCGACTCGGCACAATTGCCGCGCATGCTGCGGCCGATTGTCGAGCAGGTGGCGCGGCAGACCCAGGAGCATGTATCAGTGGGCACCCGCGATGGCGACGAGATCATCCACCTGGTGCGCAGCCGCTACAGCCATGTAGCGTCGCTGTCGATCAGGCCAGGCTCGCGGGTGCCGATGTATTGCACGGCGGGGGGACGGATATGGCTGGCCTGGCTGGATGAAAACGAGTGGGATGACTACTTTGCACGCAACCCGCTGCGGGCACTGACGCCTTACACACAGACTGACCGTGGGCTGCTGGAGGCGGAATTGCTGCGGGTGAAAACGCAAGGCTTCTGCATGGTCGACCAGGAATACGAGGTGGGTATGCGTGTGTTGGGGGTACCGCTGCTGGATCGGGCCGGGCAGCTGAAAGCAACGCTCACCATTACGACCCATGCTTCGCGCCTGAGCGTGGATGAAATTCGGTTGCGGTATCTGCCGACGCTGTATGAGGCGCAGGCGTTGTTGCAGCCAGTGATGGCTTGAGGCGGCATGGCTGGGGAATTGCGTTGCCTTCTTCGCGGGCAAGCCCGCTCCCACAGGTATCGTGCAGGGTGCCGTGCTTGCACAACCCTTTAGGAGCGGGCGGTACATGCCCTTAGAAAATATTGAGCGGGTACTCGGTAATCACCCGCACTTCATCAATCTGGCCGCCACGCTCCGAGCTACGGTAGCTGGCCTGCCGCACCCGGAACGACAGGCCCTTGGCTACGCCGGCCTGCACCACATAGCGCACTTCAACGTCACGCTCCCAGGCCTTGCCATTCAGGTCACCGCCGGTGCCGCTCTTGAAGTCGGTGCCTTTCACATAGCGGGTCATGAAGCTCAGCCCCGGTACGCCATAAGCGGCCATGTTCAGGTCGTAGCGGGCCTGCCAGGACTTTTCGTTCTCGTAGTCGAAGTCCGAATACTGCACCGAGTTGGCAAAGTTGTAGACCGCGTTGCCGTCTGGCCCGTACACGTAGTCGCCGGTGCCGGACACCTTCTGGTAGGCCAGGGTGAAGGCATGAGCACCCAGCGTCCAGGTACCGCCCAGGCTCCAGATGCGGTTGTCCAGGTTGCCACTGCGGGCCTGGCCGATGCTTTGCGTGTCGTAGGCGTTGAAGTCGAACTTCAGCGACTGGCCGGTACCCAGCGGCAACAGGTAGCGGGTGTTCACGTAGTACTTGCGAAAGTGCTCGGCAGTTTTGGCGTAGTACAGGCTGCTGGAGAGCCGCTCATTGAACGTGTACACCCCGCCCAGGTAGTCCACGGCGGTCATGTGCCCGCTGTCTCGGGATGACTGGTTGCGGTTGGTCAGGCCGGTGAAGTGCCCCGCGTCCAACTGCAGATTGCGGATTTCCTTGCTGGTGAGCGAGAAACCGTCGACGGTTTCCGGCAGCAGGCGGCTGTCGGAGGTGGCCAGCACAGGCACTGCCATGACCTGCGTGCCGTATTTGAGCACGGTGTTGGACGCGCGCATTTTCAGCACTGCGCCGGCTTTGCTCATGTCTTGCTTGGCGCCATGGCTGTCCTGCTCCAGCAAGCCCGTACCGCCCCCCGTGCGGCCGTCACCCGTGTCGAGCTTGAAGGCGTACTGGCCGATC
This sequence comes from Pseudomonas sp. FYR_2, assembly GCF_043106425.1. Lineage (NCBI taxonomy): Bacteria > Pseudomonadati > Pseudomonadota > Gammaproteobacteria > Pseudomonadales > Pseudomonadaceae > Pseudomonas > Pseudomonas sp. FYR_2. The sequence continues at coordinate 200,986 of NZ_JBICMM010000041.1, read as the reverse complement.
AGGTCGATGCCAACGCCGACGGTGCCTTGGGTGAAGCCGGACTGAAAGGTACCGATAAATCCTTGGGCCCATTCCTCGCCGTAGTTTTGCCGTGCGCCGCTGGCGCGGTTGTCACGCTGCATGTACATGTTGCGTGCCTTGACAGACAGCTTGCTGCCTTCGATGAACCCTGCCGATTCGGACTGTTCGCTGGCCTGCAGCAAGGGGCTGGCAGACGCCAGCAAAAGGGCGGTGACGCCGAGTGTGTTGATGCTCATTTCATGCTCCGTTTGCTTGTTCTAGTTAGGTGGCAGCGTGATGCAAGGGGGGCCTGAGCCGTTTTGCAGGCGTGCAGAAGCCCTGTCCGCGCCTGTGCAGGGCAGAGCATTCGTACGTTTACAGAGGGCTCAAGCGGGTGGTGCGCCCGCCGACCGGCACCTGAGGTACCGGCAGCGGGCCAGGTGGCCTCGGCCTATCGCTCGATCTGGCGATTCCAGCGGGCGTTCCATTCCGGACGTTGGGTGTTGACCTGGTCCCAGTCGATGGTCACGGCCGTTTGCAGGTAGGTCTGCATGGCCTCGACCTGGCCGCGGGTCTTGTCGCTGGTCGGGGTGTTGGGGTTGGACGGGATCTGGTCACCCAGCTCCAGAGCCGGTGCCTGCGCTTCGGGGCTCAGCAGGAATTCGGCGAGCTTTTGCGCAAGCTCCGGCTGGTCGTTGTTGGCGGTGACGCATTCGGCCTGGTTGAGCACCACGGCGCCTTCCTTGGGCGCTGCGTACTCCACCGGGATGCCTTTGAGCTTCAGTGCCGTCACCTGGGTGGGGGTGAGCGGGAACAGCGCGGCTTCGTCGGTTTGCACCATTTCCGAAAGCTTGGCCGAGTTGGGGATGTACTCCAGCACGTTCGGGCCAACGTTCTGCTTCCAGGCCGCGAAGCCCGGGTTGACGTCGGTATCGGTGCCGCCGTGCAGGCGGTTGTACATCAGGAAACCGTGCAGGCCGAAAGTGGACGAGGCCATCGACTGGAACACCACCTTGTCTTTGAAGCGCGGGTCGGCCAGGTCATTCCACGAGGTGGGTGCGGCCCAGCCCTTTTCCTTGAACAGGCGGCTGTTGTAGGCCAGCCCGGTTACCCCCAGGCTGACGGCGGCGGCTTTGTCCTTGATCAGGGCCTTTTCCGGCAGCTGGGCCAGGGTCGGGTTGGGCTTGAGCGTGCTGCACAGCCCCATGCCAATGGCGCGGTACATGATGCCGTCATCCAGCACCATCACATGGATCGACGGCTTGTTCGGCGTAGCCTGGACCTTGGCCAGGATGTCGGCCGACGTACCGGGCACGATCACCACCTTTACATCGTTGGCCTTCTCGAACCGGGGCAGGATGTTGTCGCTGAACAGCCGTTCCATGGTGCCGCCGTTCATGCCCAGGTACAGCGTGGGTTGGGCCATGGCGGGCAGGCAGGCGAACAGGCCGGGCACGGTGCAGAACAGGGCGAGCAAACGTTGCTTGTGCGTCATGACAGGTTTTCCTTGTGGTGGTGGTTGGGCTGAAAACGGTGGATGGAAAAGGCCGCCAGGCTGATGTCGGGTGCGCCCTGCAGGATGCATTGCGCCAGTGCTTCACCCGCCGCCGGGCCAATCTGGAAACCCGCGCCGGCAAAGCCGAAGCCATGCAGCAGGCCGGGTTGGCGCAGGCTGGGGCCAAGCACTGGTTCGTCGTCGGGCAGGTAGCCTTCGGTGCCGCTCCAGGTGCGGATGGCCTGGGCGCCGGCCAGGGCCGGGTACAGTTCGGTGGCGTTGCGCAATATGTCGAGCACGGCGGCCTGGCCCGGGCGTGCGGTGGTCGGGGTCAGGGCAAAGCCGCGCCCGCCGCCGAGCACGCAGTTGCCGCGCGCTACCTGGCGGGCGTAGATACCGCCGCCTTCGACCCCGGTGCTGGCGGTCATGAACAGCGGCAGCGGCTCGGTGACCAGCATGGCCGGGTGGGCGGCGGTGAGTGGCACCGGTTCGCCGAACCTTTCGGCCAGCTGCGCCGACCAGGCGCCGGCGCAGTTCAACAGCCAGGGTGCCTTGAAGCACTGGCCGTTGCTGGTGAGTACGCTGAAGCGCTGGCCGTCGTGGTCTACATCAAGCACCTTGCACTGCTCGTGCACCTCGGCCCCGCTGTGCCGGGCCGCCTCGGCGAACGCCGGCGATACAAGACGAGGGTTGGCGTGGCCATCCTCGGGGCAATACGAGGCACCGACGGCGATGTCGCCCACCCAGGGGAAGCGCTGGCGCAGTTCACGGCGCTCCAGCAGTTGCAGGCGCAGGTCAAAAGCCTGGGTACGGCGTGCATAGGCCTTCAGGGCATCGAAATCGGTTTCGCTGCGGGCCAGCTTCAGGTGCCCGCTGCGGGCATACTCGCCGTCGATACCGATCCATTCGCGCAGCTGCCCCCAGATGGCATGGGCGCGCATCGACAACGGCAGCTGGGCCAGCGAGCGTCCCTGACGGCGCACGCCGCCATAGTTCACCCCGCTGGAATGCGAGCCGCAGAAGTCGCGCTCCAGCAGCGCCACCTGTTGGCCAGCACGGGCCAGGGTCAAGGCAGCGCTGCTGCCGACGATGCCGCCACCGACGATGATGGCGTCCATTTCAAGCAGCCTCATGGCTTTATCTCCAGACCAAAGGGCAGCGGTTTGACGGGGGCCTGGCCGCGCAAACGCCCGACCTGATCAATGGGCCGACCGCTTTCGCAGGCGATCAGCTCGGCGGCAGCGGCGCCGCACACACGGCCTTGGCAGCGGCCCATGCCGACCCGGCACATGGCCTTGACCCGGTTGATTTCCCAGTGCCCGGCGCGCACGGTAGCGCGGATTTCTCCGGCGCTGACCTGCTCGCAACGGCACACGGTCAACAGGTCCGAGGCTTGGCTGGCCCATTGTTCGGGGAACGGGAAGGCTTGCTCCAGGCCCTGGCGAAAGCGCTGCAACGTGGCCAGGCGCTTTTCCAGCTGTCGCTGGCGTTGCGGGTTGCCAGGCTTGCCGAGGTCGGCCAGCAGCGTCAGGGCTGCCAGTTCGCCGGTCATTTCCGCACCATCGGCACCCAGGATGCCGGCACCGTCGCCGGCCAGGTACACGCCGGGGCTGCTGGCGCGGCCCTGGGGGTCACGTACCGGTAGCCAGGCGCGGTTGAGGGCGTTCCAGGCAAACTCGCAGCCCAGCAGGTCGGCCAGCTGGGTTTCGCTGCGCAGGGCGTGGGCGAAGGCCACAGCGTCGCAGGGCAGTTGATGCTGCTGGCCGTTGAGTGACCAGCGAACGCCGCTGGCGCGTTGTTCACCGTCAATGCCGAGCAGGGTTACGCCCTGGTGCACCGGTACGCCTTTGCGGGCAAGCCAGGTGCGGTAGTAAAGGCCCTTGGCAAAGGTCCCCGGCTGCAGCAGCAGGCGTGGCAGGGCACGTACCTGGGCGCTGAACGGCGAGGTGTCGAGCACTGCGCTGACCGTGGCGCCGGCTTTGGCGTACTGATAGGCCACCAGGTACAACAGCGGCCCACTGCCTGCCAGCACCACCCGCTCGCCGATGGCGCAGCCCTGGAACTTCAGGGCAATCTGTGCAGCGCCCAGGGTATAGACCCCAGGCAAGGTCCAGCCGGGGATCGGCAACACGCGATCGGTGGCGCCGGTGGCGACAATCACCCGGTCGAACGCCAGGCGGTCGGCCAACTCACCCTGCTGCAAGGTGTCCAGCACCTGCTGCTCGGCGTTCCACACCAAGGTATCCGGGCGGTAGTCGAGTTGCCCGCGCAGTTGCTCAAGGGTGGTGTGCACGGCTTGTGCCTTGGCGGCCTCGAAGCCGTATAACGCGTTGGCCGACCGGCGAAAGTTGGCCGGCTGCTGGCGGTAGATCTGCCCACCACCGCGGCTGGCTTCGTCCAGCAGCACCGGGCGCACGCCATGGGCCACCAGGGTTTGCGCGGCGCGGATGCCGGCGGGGCCGGCACCGATGATCACGATTGCAGTCATGGCCGGCGCCCCGGGTCGCGGGTGATGCACTGGCCGGCTTCCAGAAAGGTCGAGCAGGCGCGCACCCGGCGCCCATCCTGCAGGCGTACCCAACAGTCCTGGCAGGCGCCCATCAGGCAGAAACCGGCGCGCGGCTCGGCGTTGAAGTCGCTGCCGCGCAGGTGCGTGGCGTTGGTCAGAATGGCGGTCAGCAGGGTGTCGCCGTTCATGCCCTGGGCTGGCTGGCCGTCGAGCAAAAAGGGCAGCGGCTCGCGGTCGTGCTCGGCCACGCGCTTGAACAGGGGCATAGGGGCATTCCTTGTCATTGCTTGCCCACCAGTACGCGGTCCAGGCCGTATACCCGGTCCAGGGCGACCATGGTCAGGGCGGTGACGGCGATCACCAGCGCCGAAACGGCGGCCATCATCGGGTCGATCGATTCGGTGGCGTACACGTACATGCGCACGGGCAGGGTCTGGGTGGCGGGCGAGGTGACGAAGATCGACAGCGTGACTTCGTCGAAGCTGTTGATGAACGCCAACAGCCAGCCACCGGCCACCCCCGGCAAGATCATTGGCAGCGTCACTTTGCAGAACAGCGTGACCCGGTCCGCGCCCAGGCTCTGTGCGGCCTGCTCGGCGCTGCGGTCGATGCCAATGGCGGCAGCCAGCACTAGGCGCAGCACGTAGGGGGTGATCACCACCACATGGGCGAACACCAGCCAGGCGAAGCTGCCATTGACCCCAAGCAAGGCGAACAGCCGCAGCAGGGCCACACCCAGCACCAGGTGCGGGATGATGATGGGTGACAGCAGCAGGCCGTTGACAAAGCCCTGGCCCGGGAAGCTGTAGCGGGTCAGCGCCAGGCCTGCGGGCACGGCGATCAAGGTGGCCAGCGAGGCCGCCAGGGCGGCGAGTTTCAGGCTGTTGTAGAACGCGTCAAGGAAGTCGGCGCGCTCGAATACGGCGCTGAACCAGCGCAGCGAGAAGCCGGCGGTGGGCAGGCTCAGGGTGTTTTCCGGGGTGAATGCCACCAGGCACACCACCACCAGCGGGGCGAGCATGAACAGCATCACCAGGGTGTGAAAAGACAGGGCCAGCGGGCCGTTACGGGTCATGGGTTCAAACTCCAAGTGCGCGTTTGTAGCGGCGTTCCACCAGCCGGTTCCAGCTGAGCATCACCAGCAGGTTGATCAGCAGCAGGGCGACCGCGAGGGTGGCCCCCATCGGCCAGTTCAGTTCGGCCAGGTACTGGTCGTAGATCATGGTGGCGACCATCTTCAATCGGCGCCCGCCCAGAAGGCCGGGGATGGCGAACGAGCTGGCCGCCAGGCCGAACACGATCAGCGTGCCCGACAGCACGCCGGGCATGATTTGTGGCAGCACGATGCGACGGAACACCGTCCACTGGCTGGCGCCCAGCGACAGTGCAGCCTGCTCGGCGGCCGGGTCGAGCTTCTGCAACGAGGTCCATACCGGGATGATCATGAACGGCAGCATCACGTGGACCAGGCCGATGATCACCGCAAACGGGGTGTACAGCAGCTTGACCGGCTGCCCGCCGAGGGCGCTGATGCCTTGGTTGATCAAGCCGTCAGAGCCCAGCAGCAGGCTCCAGCCGAAGGCGCGCACCACCACCGAAATCAGCAGCGGGGTCAGCACCAGGATCAGGAAGATCGAGCGCCACGGCGCGCCCATGCGGCTAAGCACCATGGCCTCGGGGATGCCGATCAGCACGCACAGCAAGGTGACCAGGGCGCTGATCCAGAAGGTGCGGAAGAAAATCTCGTAGTAATAGGTGTCGGTCACCAGGCTCAGGTAATGGCTGAGGGTGTACTGGCCGGCCTGGATGCCGCTGGTGTAGTCGAACGCGTTGAACGACAGCAGCACGGTCAACCCCAGCGGTATCACCAGCAAGGCCAGGAACAACAGCAGGGCCGGGCTGCTCAGGCCGTAGCCCCAGGCGTTGTTGCGCAGTTTTGCCGTACTCATGCCGCCACCTCGGCCGCGTTCAGTACCCGCAGCAGGGCATCGTTCCAGTCCAGGCCGACCGGCGCACCTTCGTCCAGCGGCGCGCTGCCATCGTTGGCGCGGACCACGGCCAGGTTGCCCAGGGCAGTATCAACGCGGTACAGCCACTGGCTGCCGAGGAAGTAGCGGCAGCTGATGCGCCCTGCCAGTTTGCCGCTGCCCGCCGGGCCGAGGCTGATTTTTTCCGGGCGCAGGCTGAGGGTCAGCGGCCCCTGGGCCGCCGCCTGCGGTTGGCCGCCGGGGCCGGTGACGCCACGCAGGCGGTTGGCCTTGCCGACAAAGTCGGAAATGAACGGCGTGCCCGGGTGTTCGTAGAGGCGGTAAGGGTCATCGACCTGGGTGATGCGCCCGGCTTCCATCACCACCACCCGGTCGCTGATCGACAAGGCTTCGGCCTGGTCGTGGGTGACCATCAACGTGGTAATGCCGATTTCATGCTGGATACGGCAGATCTCGAACTGCATTTCTTCACGCAGGTGCGCGTCCAGGTTGGACAGCGGCTCGTCCAGCAGCAGCACGGGCGGTTCGATCACCAGCGCGCGGGCCAGTGCCACACGCTGGCGCTGGCCGCCGGACAGTTCCCGGGGGTAGCGGTCGGCGTGCTTGTCCAGGCGCACCAGCGCCAGCGCCTGGTCGACGCGGCGGGCGATGTCGGCATTGGCCACCTTGCGCATGCGCAGGCCAAAGGCAACGTTGTCGCGCACGGTCATGTGTGGGAACAGCGCGTAGCTCTGGAACACCACGCCCAGGCCGCGGCTGGCCGGTTTGGCGTGGGTGATGTCGCGGCCATCGAGCACGATGCGGCCACTGGTGACCTCGACGAAGCCGGCAATCATCTGCAGGGTGGTGGTCTTGCCGCAGCCGGAAGGGCCGAGCAGGGAGACAAACTCGCCTTTTTCGATGGCCAGTGACGAACTGGCCACGGCCTCCGTGGCGCCATAGCGCTTGCAGAGTTTGTCGATCAACAGAAAGGTCATGGCTGTGCTCCATCGCAAACGGAACCGGGGTAAACCGGCAGTTTCAGGGTGGGCAGAGCGCCAGCGGCGAAAAGCAATGCTTTTACGGACGTTGGCGCTCGCTTCTGTGGCGGCGGCCGATGTTGTGATATCGCCCTATGGACCGGAGAGTAGGGCAATGATTAGGATGGCGACAAAGGGTAATTTCACTGAGTGACAGATATTTTGAAATTATTCCACTCAATGAAATTTGAGAGGGTTTAGCGAAAAATGGATTCCGATAAACGAAATGAGCAAGCCAGGGAAGTGGGTGTCAGTGCCGTGTCCCGTTTGTTCGCCGTGTTGCGTGCGTTGGGCGACTGCGGTGGCGAGGGCGAGAAGGTCAGCCAGCTGGCCCAGCGGGTTGGCCTGGCACAGCCCACCACACACCGGTTACTGCGCAGCCTGATCGAAGAGGGCATGGTCGACCAGTGTGCGACCAGCAAGCGCTACCGCCTGAGCCTGGATTTCTTTGCCCTGGCGGCCAAGGCCGGGCAGGCCGGCAATTTGCGCGATGTGGTGCGCCCCAGCCTGCTGCGGCTGTCGGCTTCGCTGGGGGATTCGCTGTTTCTGCTGGCGCGTTCGGGGTTTGACGCCGTGTGCCTGGACCGCAGCGAAGGGCCTTACCCGATCCGCACCTTTACCGGCGACATCGGCGGCCGTGTGGCCTTGGGCGTGGGGCAGGGCAGCCTGGCCATTCTGGCTTTCCTGCCTGAGGAAGAACGTGACGAGGTAATCCGTTACAACCTGCCGCGGCTGAAGGACTTTCACCATTACGACGAAGTGCTGCTGCGTGCCGAAATCGACAATGTGCGCAGCCTGGGTTATGCCGGGCGCAATACCGGCGTGCTAGACGGCATGGCCGGCCTGGCTGTGCCGATTCTCGACCGCAACGGCCACGCTGTGGCTGCGCTGAGCGTGGCGACCATCAGTGACCGCCTTGGGCCTAACCGCATGCCGACTGTGGTGGCTTTGCTCAAGCGTGAGGCGGCGGCGATCGGCGAACGGGTCAACCCGTTCGACCCGGTGCTGCGCCGCCCCTCGCATGTGTTTGGCTAAGGCCTATTCCACCGCCTCGGCCACACCTTGGTCCTCACCCAGGAACCCGCCGCTCTGGTGTTGCCACAGCCGGGCATAGGTGCCCTGTTTCGCCAGCAACTCAGCGTGGGTACCTTGCTCGATGATGCGGCCTTCATCCATCACGATCAGCCGGTCCATGGCCGCGATCGTCGACAGCCGGTGGGCGATGGCGATGACGGTCTTGCCTTGCATCATTTCATCCAGGCTTTCCTGAATGGCAACTTCCACCTCCGAGTCCAGCGCGCTGGTGGCTTCGTCCAGCAGCAGGATCGGCGCGTTCTTCAGCATCACCCGGGCAATGGCGATGCGCTGGCGCTGGCCGCCGGACAACTTGATACCGCGTTCGCCCACCAAGGTGTCGTAGCCGCTGCGGCCCTGGCGGTCACTGAGCTGGCTGATGAACCCGTCGGCTTGAGCATTGGCAGCAGCAGCGCGTATCTGCGCCTCGGTGGCGTCCGGGCGGCCATAGGCGATGTTGTCGCGAATCGAACGGTGCAACAGCGAGGTGTCCTGTGTGACCATGCCGATGGCGCTGCGCAGGCTGTCCTGGGTGACCTTGGCGACGTCCTGCCCATCAATGCGTATGACGCCGCTGTCCACGTCATAGAAGCGCAGCAGCAGGTTGATCAAGGTGGATTTGCCTGCGCCAGAGCGGCCGACCAGCCCGACCTTTTCGCCTGGGCGAATGTGCAGGCTCAGGTCGTTCAGCACCTGGCGCTCGCCGTTGTAGTTGAAGCTGACCTTGTCGAACGTTACTGCGCCGCCCTGAGTCACCAGTTCGCCTGCATCGGTTGCATCCTGCACCTTGGGGCCGCGGGTGAGGGTAGCCATGCCGTCCTGCACGGTGCCGATGCTCTCGAACAACGAGGTCATCTGCCACATGATCCAGTGCGACATCCCGTTGATACGCAGGGCCATGGCGGTGATTGCCGCGACGGCACCGGTGCCGACCTGGCCTTGGTGCCACAGCCACAGTGCGTAGCCGCCGGCGCCGAAGATCAAGCCCACCACCAGCGCCTGGTTGACGATTTCGAACTGGCTGACCAGGCGCATCTGGCGAAAGCCGGTCTGCTTGAAGTCCTCCATGGCCGCGCGGGCGAAGTGCGCTTCGCGCCTGGAGTGCGAGAACAGCTTTACCGTCGTGATGTTGGTGTAGGCATCGGAAACCCGCCCGGTCATCGACGACCGCGCGTTGGCCTGTTCCTGCCCGACCTTGCCCAGGCGTGGCACGAAGTACAGCATGGCCAGCCCGAACAGCGCCAGCCAGGCAATGAACGGTAGCATCAGCTTCAGGGCAAAACCACCCGCCAGGGCGATGATTGCAATGAAGTACACGCCGATGCCGGGCAGTATTTCGATGACGGTGAACAGCACCTCGCGTACCGCCAAGGCTGTCTGCATCACCTTGGTGGTGACCCGGCCCGAAAACTCGTCAGAGAAGAACGACAAGCTCTGGCGCAGCATCAGCCGGTGAAAGTCCCAGCGCAACCGCAGCGGCAAGTTGATCGCCAGCACTTGGTGCTGAACCATGGTACGCAATGCCATCAGCCCGATACTGGCCACCAGGACGATTCCGATGCCCCACAGCACACGGCGCTCCTCAGCACCTACGGCGCCCCCGGCCTGCCAGTTCGAGAGCAGGTCGACCACCTGGCCGAGGAAGGCAAACAGCCAGGCTTCGTAAACCGACACCCCGGCACTGAGCAATGCAAGGGCAAGGATGTAGCCGCGAGCGCCCCGGGTGCAGGCCCACATGAAGCGCAGCAGGCCCACCGGGGGTGGCGGCACTTCGTCAGGGGGGAAGGGGTCGAGCCAGCGTTCAAAAACACGAAACATGTGGGTCTCCGCAAATCAGGTTTTGCTTACCGGGTAACCATACCGCACATCCAGGCATTCGCCTGCGTCGTGCAGCGCTTGTCACAGTAGGCAAACCGGCACGCGTGCCTGACGGGTTGATCATAAGGATGTCGTGAACAGGCAATAAATGACACGTTATGGACAGGTATTAACAGCGCGAGTATCAAACTTTCCAGGCGACGACATGCGGATGTTGTTGATACGACATATTGGCGCATTTATTGGATAAAAAGTTTAACTCCGGGCAGCTCGCTTTTTGCGCGCGAGAACCTTCTGGCACCGTCATGCAAATGTCAGATCACGCCACTGATAACGACTTTTTATTCTATTTTCCAACGCCGCCGCAGTGCAGAGCACTTGACACCGAAGTGGCACTTCATTCCTTCGTTTTCTGCCCGGTTCCTGGACCCCGCCAGCAGCCTTGACCCTGGCTGAAAGGCTCATCTATGCTGTGTCTACACATAGTAGACAATATGCTTGTCCGTGCATCCGGGTGGTGCGGACTGTGCCGCCATGCGTGCGCGTCTGAATAGAGCCGGCTGCCAACTATGAAGTTCGGGTTGACTCCCTCGCCAACATGCCTGAGCAGGCGACGGAGCAAAGGCGATTGGGCCTCGCACGGCTCGGTGCTGATTACGTTGTTGTTCATGGTCGGCTGCATTGTTGCAACACGCATGATCGACACCCTGGGGCGTCGCCCGTTGATCATCCACAGCTTCCTGTGGTCCACCCTCGCACTGCTGGGTCTGGGCGTATTCTCCAACGGTTCGGAGGTGCTGGTACTGGTGCTGTTCGGTGCCTACGCGCTGTTTATCGGTGGGGCGCAAGTGCTGGAACTGGTGTACCCCAATGAACTGTTCCCCACCGAAATCCGCGCGTTTGCGGTGGGCATGGGGTCGTCCATGTCACGTATCGGCTCTGCCGCTGGCACATGGCTGGTGCCCGTTTCGTTGCAGAGCATCGGCATTGGCAACACCATGCTGGTCGCTGCACTGGTTTTGCTTGCCGGGTTGATCGTGTCGGTGTGGCTGGCGCCTGAAACCCGTGGCATGAGCCTGGAAGCGGCAGCATCGCTGGAGCGCTGAAACCCGGCGTGATCTGAAGAACGCCCCTGCAGGCTCGCCTGCGGGGGCTTTTGCTTTTAACCCTGGAGATGGCCGGTTTTGGCGGGTTTTTAACAAAATTTTGCAATTTATTACATTTCAAGTTGATTTCAATTTTTCGTGGTGCTGTAGAATTGACGGGTTTTGGTTGGCTGCATCGTTATTGCCGTTTTTTTGACGTGAGTCATAAGGCCTCAACGGCGAATGTGCCATATTCCTCTTTCAATTCGTTTCAATTCAATTTGCAGAGCCAGTGTTTTGACTAATGGAATGCCGTTGTTGGCGATTTCCGGCTTGAGCGCCGAGTGCCGCCAGCTTCATCAACAAGGACTGTATTGGTTAGCCTGTGACGCCGCAGAAGACGCCACCTTGCTCTGCCGCCAGGTGCTTGCCGGTATGCGCGGTAATGCCAGGGCTGCCCTGATCGGCGATGCACAGGCCGTGGGCGATGTGCTGGGTGGGCTTGATGCCGCCCAAGGCCCAGGCGAACTGGCGCTGTATGAAGCCAACCCGCAAGCCATCCTCCATCTGATCAAAGACCTGCCCCGTCTGGGCGCCCATGGGCGTGTGCTGGTGCTGCTGGCGCCGGCCGACACGTGGGCGCGCGCCGAAGTCGAGCGCTGGTGCAATGCCCTGCGCGTTGGGCTGTTGTCTCAGGCGGCGCTGCTGCTGGTTATCAGCGGCGGGCAGAGCACTGCCTTGATCGAGCGCTTGCGGGTGTTCAACCAAGGCCTCGATGGCTTGGCCCAGGTGTATCGCGGCAAAGGTGGGATACGCTACCTGCAGCATTTCTGGAGTAACCCACTCGGAAAGGCCTCCACCCGGGACATGGAGCTTGTGCGGCGAGGCGCCAGCTTTGCCGTTGTCGCCACGGCGCAGGCACCCACCGACATGGGGGGCGACGAGTTGCTGTACCTGGCGCAGCGCGCGGTACTGGAAGGCGCGCCAGCCTTTTCCGAGCACTGGCAGGTCTTTGAAAGCCTGGAGGAACTGGGCGCCAAAGCCAGCCGGGCGGTTTCTGCCACGGTGATTTTTGCCATGGACGGTGGGCAGCGCCTGGATAGCCTGGCGCGCCAACTGCACTACTTGCGGCAGTTGCGAGGCAATGCCCTGAAACTGGTTGTGCGCGAGATGGCACCGACCCTGCGCTATCAGGACGAACAGCTGTTGCTGGCGTGCGGTGCCACCCAGATCGTGCCGTTCGGGGCCAGCCTCTCGCGCTTTCTGACCATGGTCGAGAGCATCCAGGGTTACGTCTGGCGCCGGCACCTTCCAACCGACTTCGACGCCTTGTTGGCCCGCTTGCGGCCTTTGGCCATCTGCGGGCTGGTAGCCCCACGAGCGTTCGCCGATGCGGTGCAAAGCATGTGGCGCGGGGTGCGCAACGGCGAAATTGTCCACCAGTTGCTGGTGTTGCGCCCGGCGCCAGGGCTGACCCCGCTGCAGGCCTGTTCGCGTACGGTGTTCCGCCGCGACGGCGACGTCGCGTGCGTGGTTGGCGAGGTACTGTTCCTGTTCCTGTTCGCTTGCCGCGCCGAAGGTGTCGAACAAGCGCTGGACCACATCTTCCAGTTGTCGTGGAAGGAGCTGTTCATCAGCCAGGAGGTGCTTGCCGACGTCGACAGCCTGGCAGACCCTGCGTTTCTCGACAGCCATGAGCCACAGCCACTGCGGACCAACCTGGCGGCGCAGTTGCCGACACAGGGGTGGTTGGCATTGTCACCGCGCAAGGCCACGCAGGCCAAGCGAGGTAAGGCATGAACTTCGCGCAACTGCTTCAGGTGGCCGGGATTACGGCTCTGGTCACCTTGGGCCTGGTCCTGCTGCTACTGCGTCTGTGGACTGCCCTGCGCGGCGGGTTGCGCCGCCGCCTCCCCCCCCGTTACCTGAAACCGCTGGGCGTACGCCACCGCGCTGCATGCCAGGAACCCCAGAATGACTAATACAACCGTCACCCTCCCGGTACTGGCCCGCTGGCCTGGACTGGGAGGGTGGAATCTCTATTTTTTTGCCAAGTTCCTGTTGGTCGCCCTTGGCATGCTCGACTTCCAGGCGCTGCCGAACCTGTTGTTCGCGGCGTTTCTGCTGATCCCTTTGCCGGGCAAATGCTTGCGTATTGCCCGGCAACTGGTAGCGGTGCCCCTCGGTATTGCGCTGTTCTACCAGGACACCTGGCTACCCCCCTTCAGCCGCCTGCTGGCGCAGCCTGGGGTGCTGGACTTCTCGTGGGACTACCTGGTCGAGCTGCTGGGCCGCTTCGTCAACTGGAGCCTGCTGGGTGCACTGGCGTTGTTGCTGGTGGGTTACCTGTACCTGCGCCATTGGCTGCGCTTGAGCACCCTGAGCCTACTGGGGTTGGCATGGTTGGCAGTGGGTGGCTTGCCGTCGCTGGGGGCAAGCCAGGCACCCAGCGTGGCGGCGGGCGCCACGAGCGATCCGATACAAGCCAGTGCAACGGCCGACAACGCCACGCTCGACAATTGGCTCGAGCGCTTTTTCGCCAGTGAGCGCGAACGGGTGACAGCGTTCCCTGCCGTGAACGCCGACGAGCAGCCATTCGACCTGCTGGTGATCAATATCTGTTCGCTGGCGTGGGATGACCTGTCCGCTGTCGGTCTGCGGGACAACCCGCTGTTGTCGCGCATGGACGTGGTTTTCGACCAGTTCAACTCAGCTACCTCATACAGCGGCCCGGCCGCGATTCGTGTACTGCGTGCCAGCTGCGGGCAGTCGTCGCATGCCGGCCTGTACCAACCTGCCCCAGAGCAGTGCCTGTTGTTCCAGAACCTTTCACGGCTGGGTTTCCAGAGCAACACGTTACTCAACCACAGCGGCCGCTTCGACAACTTCATCGGCGACATTACCCAGCAGCACATGCCGCAACCGGGCATGCGCAATACCGACTTCCCACGGGCACTGGTGGGCTTTGACGGCTCACCGATTGCCAGCGACCTGGAGGTGTTGCGCCGTTGGTGGGGGCAGCGCAAAGGTACCCCGGCCGAGCATGTGTCGCTGTTCTACAACAGCATTAGCCTGCATGACGGCAACCGTATCGTCACCGCCGATGGCGGTACTCGCGTGGCCGACTATGCCACCCGTGCCAATCGCCTGTTCGGTGAACTTGGCACCTTCCTCGATGAACTGGAGCGCAGTGGCCGCCGGGCAGTGGTGGCCATTGTTCCGGAGCATGGCGCCGCGTTGCATGGCGACCGCATGCAGCTGTCGGGCATGCGCGAAATTCCCACACCGTCGATTACCCATGTGCCGGTCGGCCTGAAGTTCATCGGCATGGGCCAGCCGGCCCGCAGCGAGCCGTTGCGGGTCACGGCACCCACCAGTTACCTGGCCTTGTCCGAGCTGATCTCACGCGTGTACGTGGGCTTGGGCCAGCAGCAGGTTCTGGATGTGCCCGGCCTGTTGACCGACCTGCCGACCACCGAACAGGTTGCCGAAACCGCCGGTGCGCAAGTGCTGAATTATCAGGGGCGCGCCTACATGCGCCTGCAAGGCCAGCCTGACTGGCAGCCCATTCCCAAGGAGCGTCCATGATCACAGGCAAGGCAGACCCGTCCGACCGTAGCGACGATATTGCCCAACTGCGCGAGCATCTGGACATGCCAGCGCTCAACTACCAGGACATCTCGATGCTGGTGGGCGTCCAGCAGGCCCTGCAACGCTGGCCGTTGCTGGGTGAAAGCTGCCGGGCCAGCCGCCAGAGCATGCTGTACGCGACTGTAACGCAGCGTGAAGGCATTTCGTCATGACCAGCCTGGCCTTGCACGGGGTGCGTGGCGGCCTGGGGCGAAGTGCCTTGCTGGCTGCGCTGGGCTATGCGTTGCAGGGCGTGGGCGAGCGGGTGCTGCTGATTGACCTGTGCCCAAGCAATTTGCTCGGGCTGCACTTTAACCTGCCATTGGATACGTCCGAAGGTTGGGCGCTGGCCGAGCGGGAAGGGCGGCCGTACAGCGATGCCGTGTATGAAGTGCTTGATGGCTTGCACTTGCTGCCGTTCGGTCACCTGCCTGGCAGTGCGCGGCAGCCTGTGCCCGACGCGCAGGTGTGGCGCGCGCGTCAGGCCGAGCTGGCCGAGCATTTCGACTGGCTGTTGTTCGACTTGCCGCAATGGCAAGCCGATACAGCTGGCAACGGCATCGAGACCGACGTGCGGGTGCTGGTGGCAGAGGCCGAAATGGCCAGCCACCTGTTGCTCGGGCGCCGGCCGGTCGAGTGCTACGACATGCTGCTGGTCAACCGCTACGACGCAGCCAGCCGCTTGCAGAGCGACCTGTTGATGGTGTGGCGCGACCTGTTTCGTGATCGTTTGCCGATCCAGGTGGTGCACCGCGACGAGGCCTTCCTCGAAGCCCTGGCATGCAAGGCCCCCCTTGGCCTTTACGCACCGCAGAGCCTGGCCTGCCGGGATGTGCAGAGCCTGGCGGTGCGCTGCCTGACGAGGCGCCGGCCGTGACCTTGACCCCCTTGTCCGCCTATGCCTGGTTCACTGCGCGCGGCGCGCGCCTGCCGGTCGCCTGGCTATTTACCCTTGGCGTGTGGCTGGCCTTCCTGTTTCTGCGCCTGGAGTCACCCGCCTGGCAGGCGCTGCTGGCCGAGCGCCAGCGCCTGTACCCGCAACTGGCGGGCAAGCGTCCGAGCCTGGGCGACCCGCTACGCCTGTTGATCCAGAGCCTGTGGCTGCTGCTATGCCGACCACCGGTGGCACGCACAGTCGGGCCTGGCCGCCGGGCATGGAGCGCCGTGCGTAGGCAACTGCGTCGTGCAGGTGGTATTGCGCATCACCACCGTCACCGGGTAATCGCGGCACTGCACCAGCTGCCTTCGCGCTACCGCGCCAGTGTCTTCAAGCACAAAGCCTCGGCACACCTGCGCGGCCTGAGCGTGTTCGCCCGGCGGGTATTCTACAGCGTGCTGACGCTGTGTGCCATCAGCCTGGCGCTGCTGTGTGTGACAGAACCGTTCGGCTACCTGGCGCAGCTGATGTTCATCTGCCTTCTGTTAGGCATCGCCCTGCTGGTACGCCACATGCCAGGGCGTTTCCCAACCCTGATGCTGATCGTGCTGTCGACCATCATCTCCTGCCGCTACCTGTGGTGGCGCTACACCGCAACCCTGAACTGGAACGACACCACCGACCTGGTGTTCGGGGTGATCCTGTTGGCGGCTGAAACCTATTCGTGGTTTGTGCTGATCCTGGGCTACATCCAGACCTGCTGGCCGTTGCAGCGCAAGCCGGCCAACCTGCCGGCCAACCCGCAACAGTGGCCCACTGTCGATTTGCTGATTCCCACTTACAACGAAGAGCTGTCGGTGGTGCGCACCACGGTACTGGCCGCGCTGGGCCTGGACTGGCCCCGCGAGCGCCTGCGCATCTACATCCTTGACGATGGTCGCCGCGATGCGTTTCGCGCGTTTGCCGACGAAATCGGCGTGGGCTACATCGTGCGGCCGGACAGCAAGCACGCCAAGGCCGGCAACCTCAACCATGCGCTGGGCGTGACCGACAGCGAGCTGATCGCCATCTTCGATTGCGATCATGTGCCGGTGCGCTCCTTCCTGCAACTGACCGTGGGTTGGTTCCTCAAGGACCCGAAACTGGCGCTGGTGCAAACGCCTCACCATTTCTTCTCGCCTGACCCGTTCGAGCGTAACCTCGGTTCGTTCCGCCGCCGTCCCAATGAAGGGGAGCTGTTCTACGGCCTGATTCAGGACGGCAACGACATGTGGAACGCGGCGTTTTTCTGCGGTTCGTGTGCCGTGCTGCGTCGTACGGCGCTGGAAAGCATTGGTGGTTTTGCCGTCGAGACCGTGACCGAAGATGCCCATACCGCCTTGCGCATGCACCGCCAGGGCTGGTCGTCGGCTTACCTGAGCATCCCCCAGGCCGCGGGCCTGGCCACCGAAAGCCTGTCGGCGCACATTGGCCAGCGCATTCGCTGGGCCCGCGGTATGGTACAGATCTTCCGCACGGACAACCCGCTGTTCGGGCGTGGGCTGAGCCTGTTTCAGCGCGTGTGCTATGCCAACGCCATGCTGCACTTCCTGGCCGGCCTGCCGCGGCTGGTGTTCCTGACGGCGCCACTGGCGTTCCTGCTGCTGCATGCCTACATCATCTACGCCCCGGCGTTGATGATCCTGCTGTACGTGCTGCCGCACATGATTCACGCCAGCCTGACCAACTCGCGCATGCAGGGCAAGTACCGACAAACCTTCTGGGGCGAGGTGTACGAGACCGTGCTGGCCTGGTACATCGCCCGGCCAACCACGGTCGCGCTGTTTGCGCCGAAAAAGGGCAAGTTCAACGTTACCGCCAAGGGCGGCCTGATGGAGCAGGAGCAGTTCGACTGGCGTATCGCCCAGCCTTACCTGTGCCTGGCGGCGCTCAACGTGGTAGGCCTGGGGTTTGCCGTGTGGCGCCTTTTCACCGGCCCCACGGCGGAAGTCGGCACGGTGATCGTCAGTTCGCTGTGGGTGATCTACAACCTGTTGATCATCGGCGCCGCAGTTGCCGTGGCCGCCGAAGTACGCCAGGTGCGCCGTGCCCACCGGGTGCAGATGCGCTTGCCGGCGGGGCTGGTGCTGGCCAGCGGTCATGCCTACCCCTGCACCCTGGTCGACTACTCCGATGGCGGTGTTGGCCTGCAGGTGCAGCAAGGCCTTGAACTGAGACCAGGCGAGCAGGTGCGTCTGTTGCTCAATCGTGGGCAGCGCGAGTTCGCCTTCCAGGCGTGTGTCACCCGCACTGTCGGGCAACACGTAGGCCTGGTGTTCCACGACCTTGCCCAGCAACAGCGCATCGACCTGGTCCATTGCACCTTTGCTCGCGCCGATGCCTGGCTTGGCTGGAGTGAGCAGCATGAGGTAGAGCGCCCGCTGCGCAGCTTGGTCGATGTGCTGAAGCTGGGCGGTGTCGGTTACCTGCGCCTGGTGGAGCATATGCCGCCATGGCTGCGGGTGTGGTTACGCCCTCTGCGCACGCTGGCACGCTGGATGGCCAGCTATTGGCCCCGCACACCGCGAGCAATCCCTTCCATGAACCCTGTTGATCGAGACGCATGATGACTGGTTATCCCGCGCGTACCTGGGGCTTGGCGATGGCGCTGTTAGCCGCCTTGTCGCAGAACGCCGCTGCCGCTTCCGTAGCCCCGCTTGCCGAGCCAGCGCTACCCACACCCATGGTACCGAACTGGCCGGTTGTGAAAACCTTCGAGCAGCTTGGGCATGCGTCCGACAGCCTGTTGCTTGGCGTGCGCAATAGTGAGCAGATCGATTTTGGCCTGCGCCGCGACCGCCTGGCCACCGATGCCAGCCTGCAACTTGACTACACGCCTTCGCCCGCCTTGCTGCCGAACCTGTCACACCTGCGCGTCTACCTCAACGATGAGCTGATGGGCGTAGTGCCGGTGGAGAAAGACCAGTTGGGCCAACGCGTGCGTCGCCAGCTGGCGATGGACCCGAAACTGCTCAGCGACTTCAACCGGGTACGCCTGGAGTTTGTCGGGCACTACACCGACATCTGCGAAGACCCGGCGCACAGCGGCCTGTGGCTGAACCTGAACCGCAAGAGCCAAGTGCAGTTGCACGAACAGGCGCTGGTACTGGACAACGATCTGGCGTATTTCCCGTTGCCGTTTTTCGACGCACGCGACACCGGCAAGGTAGAGCTGCCGGTAGTGTTCAGCGGTGTGCCGAGCCTGGGCGAGCAGCGGGCGGCGGCTATCCTGGCGTCCTATTTCGGCAGCCAGGCAGGCTGGCGCAAGGCCAGCTTCCCGGTGCTGTACAACCGCCTGCCGGCCCGTTGCGATAAACCCACGCCGAGCATTGTGTTTGCCAGCAATGATCGCCGCCCGGCGTTCCTCGCTGACCTGCAGCAGTTCCCGCCGGTTGACGGCCCGGTGCTGCAGATGATCGACCACCCGGACGACCGTTTCAGCAAAGTGCTGCTGGTGCTGGGCCGTAACGATGATGACCTGGTCAAGGCCGCTTCGGCGCTGGCGGTGGGGAACAACCTGTTCCGCGGCGCGCGAGTGAAGGTGGAACAGATGACCGCACTGCAACCGCGCCAGCCCTACGATGCGCCGAACTGGACGCGCACCGACCGGCCGGTGCGTTTTGCCGAGCTGCTGGATTACCCCGAGCAGCTGCAAGTCAGTGGCTTGCAACCGCGGCCGGTGACGCTGGAGCTGAACCTGCCGCCCGACTTGTTCGTCTGGCGCAACCAGGGTATTCCACTGCGCACGCTGTACCGCTACACGGCGCCCGCCGTGACCGATGAATCGAGACTGAGTATCAGCGTCAACGACCAGTACATCACCAGCATGCCGCTGGTGGGCAATGACCGGCGCGGCGGTACCCTTGAGGAAATGCGTCTGGCCGTGCTGTCCGGGGATAACACGGCATTGACCGAGAAGTCGCTCGTGCCCGCGCTGAAAATGGGTGACCGCAACCGGCTGCGTTTCGATTTCAGCTTTGCCAGCACCCTGGGCAGCGCCCAGCGTGACCGCTGTCAGACCTCGCTGCCGGTGGACGTGCGCGCAGCAATCGACGACAACTCGACCATCGACCTGTCCGGTTACCACCATTACATTGCCATGCCCGATCTGCGTGCATTTGCCCGTAGCGGCTTCCCGTTCAGCCGCATGGCGGACCTTTCCGAAACCCTGGTCATCATGCCGGCCAAACCCACGGCGATGCAGGTCGGCACGTTGCTTGACAGCGTTGGCGGGCTGGCCGGGCAAGTCGGTTATCCGGCGCTTGCCGTACGATTGACCGACGACTGGAAACAAGCCGCAGCGGCAGACGCCGACTTGCTGCTGATTGGCAGCCTGCCCGAGGCTCTGGGCGATGCGCCCAACCTTGGCCTGCTGCTCAGTGCCCAGCGTGACTGGCTACTGCAAGGGCGCAGTGCAAGGTTGCCGGGCGGTCAGCGCTTCGACACCGAGCCGGTAGCAGCCAGCAGCCGAGTGGCAGTGAGCGCGCAGGCGCCGATTGCAGCTATAACCGGGTTGAAATCGCCGTTTCACGAGCAGCGCAGCGTTGTCGCCCTGCTGGCCAACAGCGACAGCGAATACGCGTTGCTGCGCGACGTGCTTGGCGATGTAGGCAAGCTCGATGCGGTGGCAGGTTCGGTAACACTGGTACGTAGCAGCGGCGTGAGCAGCCAGTTTGTTGGCGAGCACTACTTCGTGGGCTCACTGCCGTGGTGGCTGCTGCTGTGGTTCCACTTGTCCGAGCACCCGGTATGGCTGGCGGTGATCGCGGCTGTTTGCGTGGTGCTGTTCGCCTTCCTGTTGTGGCAGGCATTGCGTTGGGCAGGCAAGCGCCGCCTGGGTGAGGTGGGGTGATGCTGCGCCAGATGCTGACTGGGTTGGCCGCCTTGGGCCTGCCCGCGTTCGCCAACGCCGAGGCGGCTTGCCCGTGGCCTGCCTGGGAACGTTTCAAGGCCGAACTGGTGAGCGTGGACGGGCGGGTCATCGACCCAAGCGACAAACGGCTGATCACCACCTCGGAAGGGCAGAGCTACGGGCTGTTCTTTGCCCTGGTGGGCAATGACCGACAGACCTTTGCACAGTTGTTGCGCTGGACCGGCAACAACCTTGCCGAAGGTGACCTGGCCCGGCGCCTGCCGGCCTGGTTGTGGGGGCGTAACGAGCAGAAGCAGTGGCAGGTGCTGGACGCCAACAACGCCAGCGATGCCGACTTGTGGATTGCCTACAGCCTGCTGGAGGCCGGACGGTTGTGGGAGCAGCCGGAATACACGCAACTGGGCCAGCGCTTGCTATGGCGTATTGCTGCGCAGACCGTTCGCAAGCTGCCGGGCCTTGGCGTGATGTTGTTGCCAGGTGACTACGGCTTCGAGGACGCCCAGGGTACTCGGCTGAACCCCAGTTACCTGCCGCTGCAGTTGTTCGAGCGTTTCAGCGAGGTGGACCCACTGTGGGGTGAGCTGGCGGCCAACACGCGGCGTTTGTGGCTGGCTTCGTCTCCAAAGGGCTTTGCCCCGGACTGGCTGCTGTGGACACCGGCCGGTAAACCTGCGGCAGACCCGAACCATGGCAATGCCGGTGACTATGACGCCATTCGTGTGTACCTGTGGGTAGGCATGTTGGCCAAGGATGCCGCGCAACGTGGCGAGCTGGTGGCCCATTATGCGCCAATGGCGGCCTTGACCCAGCATCAGGGGCTCCCACCTGAGCGGGTGGATGCACGCAACGGGGAAGCCAGCGGCCATGGCCCGGCTGGATTCTCTGCGGCTTTGCTGCCCTTGCTGGCGGCATCGCCAGAGCATGTGGCGGCATTGGCGGCACAGCGACAGCGCCTACGCGAACAGCCTGTCGAGGCCAAGGCATATTACAACCAGGTGCTGGCGTTGTTCGGCCAGGGCTGGGACGAGGCCCGTTACCGTTTTGATTCGCACGGCCGCCTGTTACCGGCCTGGAGCATGCCATGCAGCGAATGATTGGCGTGCTGATGCTGGCGGCAGTCACTTGGCAGGCAGCGGCACAACCCAGGGATGCCAACGAGCAGCGCCAATGGCTGCTGGACCAGGTGCGCCGTGGCGAGGCGCTGCACCGTGATGACCTGGTGCGCGATGCCCTGGGGCGGCTGCAGTTGCTTGAACCGCGCAACCCGGATGTGTTGCTGGCGGCATTGAGCCTGGCGCTGCGTGAGAAGAACAGCAGCGAAGCCGAGCAATTGGGCGCGCGGATTCTTGTCGTCGCACCGGGTAGCCTGCAGGCGCGCCAGGCCAGTCGCCTGCTCGCGCTGCAACAACCAGAACCTGCGCGGCGCTTGCAGCAAGCCCGTCTGCTGGCGGTGACCGGGCGTAATGAGGAGGCGCTGGCAGCCTATGAGCAGTTGTTTGCTGGCGAGCCACCCAGCCTTGAGCTGGCCTTGGACTACTGGCGCGTGCGCGGCAACCTGCCAGGCCAGCGCCCTGAGGCGATCACACAGTTGCAGCGGCTGGACCAGCAATACCCAGGCAGTGCCGGGCTGCGTCAGACCCTGGCCGGCTGGTTGTTCGCCGAGCATCGCGACCGCGAAGCACTGGCGTTGCTCGATCAACTGTCTCGCGACCCCGGTGCACGGGATGCCGCTGCCCAGCGCGAGTTCGATTACCTCTCCGGTCAAGCCGTAAGCGCGGCCAGTGCCACGGCCTGGCAAGCCTTCCTCCAGCGCTACCCCACCTCACCGCTGCTGCCACAGGCCACCGACACCTTGCAGCAGCAACGCAAACTGCTGGCCGACCCGGCCTGGCAGGCGGGCCAGCGCGGCCAGGCGCTGCTCGACAAGGGCCGGAATGCCGAAGCCGAGGCACAGCTTCGCCGGGCGCTGCGCCAGTATCCGGACGATGCTCGGCTGCATGGGGCGCTGGGTTATGCGCTGATGCGTCAGGGGCGCTACAAAAGCGCCAATGGTGCGTTCCGTACGGCGAGCGCAAAAGAGCAGGACACCTACTGGATCAGCCAATGGAAAGACCTCGAGTCGTCCAGTCAGTATTGGGCTCAACTGAACGAAGCCGAGCGGGCCTTGCAGGCGAAAGACTTGCGCGGCGCGCGTGCGCTTTACCTGCGGGCGCGTCAGCTGCGGCCGCAGGATGAATTCGCCTTGTTGGGCCTGGCAGATGTTGCGCTGGCTGAGGGTGATGCGGCGGCTGCCGAACGGCTGTTCCTGCAGGCACGGCGTATGGCGCCGGATAACGAAAGTGCCGTGCGTGGCCTGATGCGCGTGTATCAGTCGCAATCGACAGACAAGGCGCAGGCCTATCTGGACAGCCTGCCGCCACACCAACAAACGCAGTTCGCCAGCCTGCGTCGTAGCCTGGAGCTGGCGCGCCTGCGCCAGCAAGGGGACGAAGCCCTGCAGCGCGAAGACTGGTCGACGGCCAGCAAGGTGCTGGCCAAGGCCACTGCCTTGGCCCCCGATGAGCCTTGGCTGGTCTATCAGTTGGCCAACAGCCTGCGTCACCAGGGGCGCACCGCCGAAGCCGACGCGGCATTCGCCAAGCTGGTGCAGCGCCAGCCACATGACCCGGCAACGCGCTATGCCCACGGCCTGTTCCTGGAGTCCAGTGACCGTGATGCCTTGGCCCTGGACAGCCTGGAGGCGGTACCGCAGGCGACGTGGAACCCGGACATGCAGGCGTTGCAGCACCGCATTCAACGGCGCATGACCTTGGCCTCGGCGCAGCAGCTGCAGGCACAAGGCCGCGGAGTCGAAGCGACAGCCATGCTCGAAGCCAGCCTGGCGCGTGGTGAAGGAAGCCCGGACGACTGGATGCTGTTGGCCGAGTGGGCAGCAGCGCGTGGTGAGCCAGGCAAGGCGCGGGGCTATTACCAACGCGTACTGGCCGTGCAGCCCGGCCGCCCTGATGCGCGCCTTGGGGTGATGGAAAGCGCAGTGGCCGAAGGCAACCTGCGGCAGGCCCGGCATATGTTAGGTGTGAAGGTGCCAGCGTTTGCCACAGATGACAGCAGCGCCCAGCGGCGCCTGGCGGCGGTCTGGGTTGCCTTGGGCGAGCACGAACAGGCATCCAGGTTGCTGGATCGGGTTGCTGCGCAGCAGGCGCGCCCCGATCCCCTGTTGCGACGTGACGCCGCACGGCTGGTAGCGCAGCAGGACCCGCAACGGGCGCTGGACCTTTATGCTGCAGCGATGGCCGATGCCGGGATGCTTGACCGCGCTGCCGTAGCGCCACGGGATGACCGGGCGTTGACGCTGGCCAGCCGCGAGCAGGCGGGGGACGACTGGCTAGCCCGCAGCCTGCGCAGCGATGTGGACGCCCTGTATCGCCAACGTACTACCCATGTCACGTTGATGCACGACTACGGCTGGCGCGAGGACGACGGAACGCCCGGCACTTCCGAACTGAGTACTCAGTCGACCTTGCTGCATGTCGACACCCCTTGGCAGGACGGCACCGCCTTTGTGCGGGTAGAGCGCATCGGTATGGATGCGGGCTCGTTCGAGCAGAGCGATGAGGGCGGCTACACCCCAGACTTCGGCAGCTGTCAGTTTGTTGGCCGGGCCGCCGATGGCAAAACGCTGCCCGCGTGTACGGGGGGGGCGCAGACCGCAAACGGCAGCGTACTGGCGCTGGGTTGGCAGGGCAGTCGCTGGGCGCTCGACCTGGGCACCACCCAAGGTTATGCGATCAACAACTGGCTGGGTGGCGCCACGGTGAACGGTGACGTCGGGCAGGTTGGCTGGTCGCTGACCGCCTCGCGCCGGCCGATGAGCAATTCGCTGCTGTCGTTTGCAGGTGCGCGCGACCGCCCGACGGGCGTGCGTTGGGGTGGGGTGACGGCCAATGGCGCCACGCTCGGACTGAGTTGGGACCAAGGGGGCGACAACGGCGTGTGGGCCAGCCTCGGGCACCATTGGCTGTACGGCGAGAACGTGGCCGACAATCAGCGAACCCGCGCCATGGCCGGCATTTACCACCGTGTGGTGGAAAAGGCCGACGAGCGTGTACGGGTCGGACTGACGCTGATGCACTGGCGCCACGACAAGGACCTGAGCGGTTATAGCCTGGGGCAGGGTGGTTACTACAGCCCGCAGCGCTACAGCTCGGTGGGTGTGCCGGTCAGTTATGCCTGGCGCAACTATGACTGGTCGGTGTTGCTGGAAGGTTCGGTCAGTTGGTCCAAGGCCCACAGCGCCAGCAGTCGTTTGTACCCGGACGCGCACATCAACCGTAAGGTGCTGGCGCAATATGGCCTCGACTCCAACATCGACGCCATGACAGCGGCCAGCGACAGCAGCGGGGTGGGCTACCGCGTGCGTGGTCTGTTCGAACGGCGCCTGAGTGACCAGTGGGTACTGGGCGGTGGCTTCGACTGGCAGCACAGCGATGACTACGCGCCTAGCCACGGCATGCTCTACCTGCGCTACCTGTTCGAGCCCTGGCGTGGCAATCTGGCCTTGCCGGTAACACCGCTGGAGCCCTACAGCGAGTGGCGTTGACAGGAACCGCTGAGTTTTACGCGGTTCTGTGGGGCTGGGTGCAGCCTGGCGCTATGGGAGGTTGACATCTGGCACGCCATCCCACCATTATCCAGCCATACCAACGCAACGGGCTTGCCAGCATGTCCACATCCAACCACGCCATCTTCGCTTCGGGCTTCATTGCCCAGGCAGGTGCGTGCGTTGCCGTTGCCAAGAAATCCAAGAAACAGCCGCTCATCTGACCGAGGCGCGCTGTCTCGTCAGGTGGGCTGACGAGACAGAAGGCGCCAGGTATCCCTGCCAGACCACTTCGACTCTTCACCCTCTGACGCTGACTTTCGGTCAACATCAGGAGTTTTTGCATGTCGAATTTCCGTGGTATCTGGATCGCCCTCGTCACGCCAATGCGCGCCAATGAAATCGACTTTGCCGCCTTGGAAAAGCTGGTGAAGAAGCTGCTCGAGGACGGCGTGGCCGGGTTTGTGGTGTGCGGTACCACGGGTGAGGCGGCGGCACTGTCCAAGGCCGAGCAACTGGCGGTGCTGGATGCGGTGTTGGCCTGGGTGGAGCCGGGCAGGGTGGTGATGGGCCTTTCGGGTTACAACCTGCGTGAGCTGCTGGCCTTCCAGGCTGAAATTCAGCAGCGTGATATTGGCGGGCTGCTGGTCCCCGCACCGTGCTACATCCGCCCATCGCAGGCCGGCCTGGAAGCCTTCTTCGCTACCGTAGCCGATGCCGCCCGCGTGCCAGTGATCGTGTACGACATTCCCTATCGCACTGGGGTGCGCATCGAGCGTGAAACCCTGCGCCGTATCGTGCGCCACCCGCGCATTGCGGCCGTCAAGGATTGCGGCGGCGACAGCGAGACTACCCTGGCCCTGATCGAGGATGGCCATGCCCAGGTGCTGGCCGGTGAAGACCTGCAGATCTTCAACAACCTGTGCCTGGGGGGGGCCGGGGCCATTTCGGCCTCCGCACACGTGCGCGCCGACCTGTATGTGCGCATGCTGCAGCAGGTCGACAGCGGTGACTGGGTGGCCGCGCGTGGTACGTTCTTCCGGTTGCTGCCCTGGATCAAGCTGGCGTTTGCCGAGCCCAACCCGGCGGTGGTGAAGGCAGCGTTGCAGTTGCAAAACCTGATGGCAGACGAGCTGCGCGAACCGATGCAAGCATGCACGGATACAACCCGGGACAGGCTGCAACGCGTGCTGGGCTCACTCGGCGCCTGAAGAGGCAGCAGCTGTTGCCGGGTTGACAAGCCGCCACACCCGGCATATACCGTTGGTTGTCAGGAGCTGCGCATCAATGGCGATGCCGCTGCCTCCACCCCGAACCCCAAAGAGCAAATGAGCTCTCTCCGCATGCGGAGAGGGCTTTTTGTCGTCCCTGAAAAATAACAACAAGAGGTGTTCAACATGCGTCATGGTGATATTTCCAGCAGCAACGACACCGTCGGTGTGGCCGTGGTCAACTACAAGATGCCGCGCCTGCATACCCGCGATGAAGTGCTCGAAAACGCCAGGAAGATCGCCGACATCATTGTCGGCATGAAGCAGGGGTTGCCGGGCATGGACCTGGTGATTTTCCCGGAGTACAGCCTGCAGGGCATCATGTACGACCCGGCAGAAATGATGGAAACCGCCGTGGTCGTGCCCGGCGTGGAAACCGAAGTGTTCGCCCAGGCCTGCCGCAAGGCCAATGTCTGGGGCGTTTTCTCGCTGACCGGCGAGCGCCATGAAGAGCACCCGCGCAAGTCGCCCTACAACACCCTGGTGCTGATCGACAACAACGGCGAGATCGTGCAGAAGTACCGCAAGATCATCCCTTGGTGCCCGATCGAAGGCTGGTACCCGGGCGGCCAGACCTACGTTGCCGATGGCCCCAAGGGCCTGAAAGTCAGCATGATCATCTGCGATGACGGCAACTACCCGGAAATCTGGCGCGACTGCGCCATGAAAGGCGCCGAGCTGATCGTGCGATGCCAGGGCTACATGTACCCGGCCAAGGACCAGCAGGTGCTGATGGCCAAGGCCATGGCCTGGGCCAACAACTGCTACGTGGCAGTGGCCAACGCCGCCGGCTTCGATGGTGTGTATTCCTACTTCGGCCACTCGGCGATCATCGGCTTCGATGGCCGCACCCTGGGCGAGTGCGGTGAAGAGGAAATGGGCATTCAGTACGCCCAGCTGTCGATCTCGCAGATTCGCGATGCACGGCAAAACGACCAGTCGCAGAACCACCTGTACAAGATTCTGCACCGCGGTTACAGCGGCATGCATTTGTCCGGCGACGGTGACCGTGGCATCGCCGAATGCCCGTTCGACTTCTACCGCACCTGGGTGCTGGATGCCGAGAAGGCCCGCGAAAATGTCGAGGCCATTACCCGGCGCACCTCGGGGGTGGCGCAGTGCCCGGTTGGCAGCCTTCCTTACGACGCGAAGGAAAAGGAAGCCCGTTAAAGGGCGTGCCCGGCGTGCCTGCGGGCACGCTGTTTCACCGTTGAGGGGAAGACCATGCCGTTCTTGAACGACCTGCTGGAGCAGACGCGCCGCGACGCGTCCTCCAGCGCTGCACTGAATGCCGAAAACTGCCACACGCGGACAATCGTCGAAACCCACCTGCGTAGCGAAGACACCCTGCAGTCGCGATTCCGCTTCGACGTCGCCGCTATCATGCAGGTGTTACGCAGCGAAGTACTGGGCCAGGACGAAGCCCTGCAGGCCATCGAAGATGTGCTCACGGTGGTGCGTGCGGATATTCTCGACCCGCGCCGGCCATTGTTCACGGCGTTGTTCCTTGGCCCGACCGGGGTTGGCAAGACCGAGATCGTGCGCGCCCTGGCCCGCGCACTGCACGGTGATGCCGATGCCTTCTGCCGGGTCGACATGAACACGCTGGCCCAGGAGCATTACGCCGCTGCCCTGACCGGTGCGCCGCCGGGCTATGCTGGCGCCAAGGAGGGCCGCACGCTGTTCGACCAGGCGCTGCTGGACGGCAGCCAGGGGCGCCCGGGGATCGTGCTGTTCGATGAGCTGGAAAAGGCCAGCAAGGAGGTGTCCCAGGCGCTGCTCAATGTGTTCGACAATGGCCTGCTGCGCTTGGCTTCCGGGGAAAAGAGCTTCAATTTCCGCAATACCCTGGTGTTCATGACCAGCAACCTGGCGGCAGACGAAATACGCCAGCACCGGCTTGGCCCGCTGGTATCGCTGCGGCGTTTGCTGGGGCAGCGGGCAGGGCAACGGGAGCGTCTGCTGGCCCTTGTGCGGCGACGCCTGGTGAAGCGTTTTTCTGCCGAGTTCGTCAACCGCATCGACAGCACCGTGGTGTTCAACGCCATCGAACAGGCAGTGAGCGAGCGCATCGTCGAGCTTGAAGTGTCGCGCCTGAACCGGCGTCTGGCCAAGCATCACTGCCGCCTGCAACTGGATGCGGCAGTGGTCGGCAAGCTGGCCAGCGAAGGGCATGACGTGGAGTTCGGCGCCCGCGCACTCAAGCGATTCATCCGCCACGAACTGGAGGTGCCGCTGGCCGAGTACCTGCTCGGCAACCGCATCCCCTGCCGGGCCGAAGTGGCCTGCATCACGGTGGCCGGACACCTCGAACGCGGGCGTATCCGTTTTTCGGTGTCTACATGATGGCTGCAACAGGACAGTGTGATGAGTAGACAAGACAGGCAATTGAAGGTGGGCTTGCTGTTCGCCGAAAGCGGCGTTACCGCAGCCATCGAGCGCTCGCAGCGCTGCGGCGCGTTGCTGGCGGCAGAACAGGTGAACCGCGAAGGCGGTGTGCTTGGCCAGCCGGTGCTGACCCTGGTCGGTGACCCCGGGGGCGACCCGGACCGGTACCGCAACCTGTGCGACGACTATGTGCGCAACCACGGCGTGCGCCTGATGCTCGGCTGCTACATGTCGCATACCCGTAAAGCCGTGATGCCGGTGGTCGAGCGCGCGGATGGCTTGCTGTTCTATCCCACGCCTTACGAGGGGTTCGAGTACTCACCCAACATCATCTATGGCGGGCCGGCACCCAACCAGAACAGCGCGCCGCTGGCGGCTTACCTGACCCGCCATTATGGCGCCAGGGTCGCCTTCGTCGGCTCGGACTACATCTACCCCCGGGAAAGCAACCACGTCATGCGCCACCTGTACAAGCAGCATGGCGGCGAAGTGGTGGAGGAGGCTTACATGCCACTGTACCCCTCGGCCGATGATCTGGCCCAGGTGGTGGAGCGGGTGGTTCGCGCTGCCCCGGATGTGGTGTTCTCGACCGTGGTCGGTACGGGTACGGCAAGTTTCTATCAGGCATTGGCGCAGCGTTACGGTAATGGTCCTCGGCCGCCCATTGCCAGCCTGACCACCAGTGAGGCCGAAATCGCCGAGATGGGCGCCAAGGTGGCCTGTGGCAACATCGTCGTGGCGCCGTATTTCACCAGTGTCGACTCGCCACAAAGCCAAGCGTTCGTCAGCGCGTGTCGGGCGTTTTTCCCGGCTGATGTGCGCATCACCGCCTGGGCCGAGGCCGCCTACAGCCAGATGCGCATGTTGTGCCAGGCGGTGAATGCTACCGAAAGCCTTGAGGTGGAGGTGATCCGCAATCACCTGTACCACGCGAGCCTGGACAGCCCCCAGGGCAGGGTGCATGTGGAGCAGCAGAACAACCATTCGCACCTGTTCGCGCGCATAGGCGAGATCGATGCGAGCGGGCAGATCTGCATCAAATGGCAGTCGCCCGTGGCTATCCGCCCCGATCCCTATGTGGTGGTGCACAACCTCGATGACTGGACGGCGAGCATGGCGGGAGGCGGCCCCTCATGAGCACCACGAACATCCTGAATACGCTGCGTGAGCTGCATGTAGGCATTGTTTGCCCGCCCAGTGAAATCACCGATGCCCTGGTGTTGCAACTGATGCGCATCGGTTGTTCGGTAAAGCAGTACTGGCCACCGCCCAAGGCGTTCGACACCCACACCGACCTGGTGTTTTGCGGGGTGTTCGAAGGGCGCCACCATGGCGAACTGGGCAAGCTGCTGGCCCAGGGCGGGGTTCGCCTGACCGCTGTCGCGCTGGTGGAGTACGAAAGCCCGACCATCCTCTCGCAGATTCTGGAGCTGGGGTGCCATGGCGTGATCGTGCTGCCGCTGGACAGCCACAAGGTGCTGCCGGCGCTGGTGTGCGCCAGGAGCAATAGCGAAGCCCACGCCCGTTTGATGCAGAAGAACGCCCAGTTGCAGGAGCGCCTGGAACACCAAGCCGACATCAACAAGGCCAAGGTCCTGTTGATGGCGGCTCAGGGCTGGCAGGAGCCTGAAGCCCATGCCTACCTGTCGAAAGAGGCAATGAAACAGCGGTTGTCGATGTTGGAAATGGCAAGAAAAACCCTTAAACAATTCGAATGAGAAGAGGTTGCCATGTTGTACGGACTGGTTCTGCTGTATGTGGGTGCGGTGTTGTTCATCAACAGCATCTGGCTGATGGGGCGTATCACCGACCGTGAAGTGGCGGTGATCAACCTGTTTGTCGGCTTGCTCAGCCTATTGGTGGCGGTCTACCTGATTTTCGTGGTGGGCGCGGCCGAAGGCATCAAGGCGGGTGCCTTGACCATCCTGTTCGCCTTTACCTACCTGTGGGTGGCCGCCAACCAGTTGTTGCAGGTCGACGGCCGCGGCTTGGGCTGGTTCTGCCTGTTCGTCAGCGTGACGGCGCTGGTGGTGACGGTCAGCTCCATCCCGGGCGCCGAGGGCCTGATGAAGGTGTGGGATGTGCTGAACTGGGCCGCGTGGACGGTTTTGTGGTTCAGCTTTTTCCTGTTGTTGGCACTGGCCAGGAAAATCCAGCGGCTGGTGGCGGTGATGACCCTGGTATGCGCGATCTTCACCGCCTGGGTGCCTGGGCTGCTGATCCTGTGGCAGCAGATGGGCTAGGGGCAACACTATCGCCCTGAAACAGGGCCCGATTCCTGTAGGAGCGGGTAAACCCGCTACTACAGGTCTCAGCCTTCAGAGGCTGCCTCATTGCTGAGGTGCGACTCACGAGATTCACAACCCGAAGAAAACCGTTCCGCTGGGCATGGTGCATCTGGTGCTTGCGGGTACGGTGATGTCCCACCTTCGGGCTGCAAAAGGTCTTGGGTCGGCAAGCCCGCTGCAGTCAGATGCTCAGCCAGGCCTTGGATTTGATCGGTACCAAGCAACCGGACAGAGATATCAGGCTGGTTCATTGGAGAGTCTGGGGATGGTATCGACGGCCAGTATAGGGCCCAGAGCGCGGGCATTGTCCGGTTTTTATGACGTCCCGTAAGGCGAGGCGGTTGTAAATATCTACTTTACCGTATATTCGAGTCGTCATATATTCGGTTTTGCAGATATTGGCCGTACACGCATTTCCCAGGAGGTCACATGCGGGAAACACTGACACCCCCCATCGTTTTCAAATGCCTGGCTGATGACACCCGGGCCCGGATGACCCTGCTGATCGCCCGTGAAGGCGAACTCTGTGTCTGCGAACTTACCCACGCGCTGGAACTGAGCCAGCCGAAGATCTCCCGGCACCTGGCTCAGTTGCGCGAGGCTGGAATCCTGATGGATCGCCGCAAGGGTCAGTGGGTGTACTACCGACTGCACCCCGAACTGCCGCAGTGGGTGGACGCGATACTGAAGGGCGTTGTCGAAGCCAACCAGGAATGGTTGAGCCCCGATGCATTGCGCCTTGCCGAAATGGGCGAGCGGCCGCAGAGCCCTGTTGCCTGTGCTTAAGACTTCCCTTCGCTGATTGAGTTGTAGCCATGCTGATCGCTTTTTTGATTTTCTTGGTGACGATCGTTCTCGTCATCTGGCAGCCCAAAGGCCTGGGCGTGGGCTGGAGCGCCGCACTGGGGGCCGTCGTGGCACTGCTGGCGGGCGTCGTGAGCCTGTCCGATATCCCCGTGGTCTGGCAGATCGTCTGGAACGCTACCGCCACTTTCATCGCCGTCATCATCATCAGCCTGCTGCTGGATGAGGCGGGGTTCTTCGAGTGGGCGGCATTGCACGTGGCCCGCTGGGGCAATGGCAGCAGCCGCAAGCTGTTCGCCTTCATCATCCTGCTGGGCGCCGCCGTCTCGGCGCTGTTCGCTAACGACGGTGCGGCACTGATCCTGACCCCGATCGTCATCGCCATGCTGCTGGCCCTGCGCTTCTCCCCGGCGGCGACGCTGGCATTCGTCATGGCGGCGGGCTTCATCGCCGATACCGCGAGCTTGCCGCTGGTGGTATCCAACCTGGTGAACATCGTTTCCGCCGACTACTTTGGCATTGGCTTCAGCGAGTACGCCTCGGTCATGGTGCCGGTGAACCTGGTCAGCATCGCCGCCACGTTGGGCATGCTGCTGTGGTTCTTCCGCAAGGACCTGCCGCGTACCTATGAACTCGACCAACTGAAGGCTCCCGAAGCCGCTATCCGCGACAAGGCGACGTTCGTTGCCGGCTGGTGGGTGCTTGCGCTGTTGCTGGTCGGCTTCTTCGCCATCGAGCCGCTGGGTGTACCGATCAGCGCCATCGCTGCTGCCTGTGCGCTGATCCTCTACCTGATCGCCGCGCGCGGGCACGTTATTTCTACCCGTAAGGTGCTCAAGGACGCGCCCTGGCAGGTCGTGGTGTTCTCACTTGGCATGTACCTCGTGGTCTATGGCCTGCGTAACGCCGGCCTCACCGAGTACCTGACGCAGATCCTCAATGTCTTCGCCGGCTACGGGATCTGGGGCGCATCCCTCGGGACGGGGTTGCTCGCCGCTGGCCTGTCGTCGGTCATGAACAATATGCCCACTGTGCTGGTAGGGGCCTTGTCGATCCATTCTGCCGAAGCCACCGGCATTGTGCGCGAGGCCATGATCTACGCCAACGTCATCGGCTGTGACCTCGGTCCGAAAATCACCCCCATCGGCAGCCTGGCCACCTTGCTGTGGCTGCACGTGCTGGCCCGCAAGAACATCGTCATCACCTGGGGTTACTACTTCCGCACCGGCATCGTCCTGACGCTGCCGATCCTGCTTGCCACCTTGGCCGCATTGGCCATCCGCCTGAGCTTTTGAACCGGAGATACCTGATGAAAGTCTTGTTCATGTGCACCCACAACAGCTGCCGCAGCATCCTGTCCGAGGCGCTGTTCAATCACCTGGCCCCCGAGGGTATGGAAGCTGTGAGCTCGGGCAGCTTTCCAAGCGGTAAGGTCAATGAGCGGGCACTGAATACCCTGGAAGCCGCCGGTATCCCCACCGCTGGTCTTTCAAGCAAGGCCTCGGATGCCTTCGAGAGCTCTCCTCCCGACATCGTTGTCACCGTGTGCGACCGTGCTGCCGGCGAGGCCTGCCCGATCTTCTTTGGCCCATCGCTCAAAGCCCACTGGGGCCTGGCCGACCCTTCGGCGGTCACCGGGAGTGAGGCAGAAATCGAAGAAGCCTTCCAGACAACACTTGCGAAGATCGATGAGCGCGTGCGCGCCTTCATTGCGCTGCCTTTCTCGCAACTGAGCCAGGACGAACTGAAAGCCGAGCTTGCCCGCATCGGCGCGCTTTAGGCCCTGGACCAATGGAGACCGAAATGAACGACCACCTGCCAAATGTCCAACCAGAACTGATTGATCTGCCGTCGCTGGAGCGGCTGGCGCCGAAGGATCCTTCCACACACAAACCGCGCATCCTGCTGCTTTACGGATCGACCCGCGAACGCTCATTCAGCCGCTTGATGGTCCAGGAAGCTGCGCGCCTGCTGGAAGAGTTCGGCGCCGAAACCCGTATTTTCGACCCTTCCGGCCTGCCGCTGCCGGATGACGCTCCGGACTCCCACGAGAAGGTGCTGGAACTCCGCGAGCTGATGCAGTGGTCCGAGGGCCAGGTGTGGTGCTCACCCGAGCGTCACGGCTCAATGAGTGCTGTCTTCAAGGCGCAGATCGATTGGGTACCGCTGGCCATGGGCGCCGTTCGCCCGACCCAGGGCAAGACCCTCGCCGTGATGCAGGTTTGCGGTGGCTCGCAGTCTTTTAACGTGGTGAACCAACTGCGTGTGCTTGGCCGCTGGATGCGTATGTTTACCATCCCGAACCAGTCGTCGGTGCCGAAAGCCTTCCTGGAGTTCGATGAGGCCGGGCGCATGAAGCCGTCTTCTTTCTACGATCGGCTGGTCGACGTGATGGAGGAATTGACTAAGTTCACGCTGCTGCTGCGTGATCGCCAGGATTATTTGGTAGATCGCTACTCCGAGCGCAAAGAGTCGGCGGAAGAACTATCCAAGAGAGTCAATATCCTGTCTATTTGAGGTCATGAGCATGTCGTATTCTTACTCATTGAAATCGTTGCCCCATACTCCGGGTGAACTGATTTTTACGCCTTGTCCGGGCACGCCGTGGCGATGGTTACCCTGATGTCGGATACAGAGCTGAATCGCCGATGGTTCCGTAGACACGTCGAACGGCTGCTGTGGGTCCAGGCTGTGTGAAAACGCAAGTAAGTACGTCGAGGAGCGAAAGAAGCTGGGTCAGCCTGTAAATTCAGCAGATCTAAGTGCAGGTCTCACTCAGTCGGGCGCCAGGCGCTGCCTGTGCTATCTGGGCCGCGGCAGCGGCCCAGATAGCCGTATACGGACGCATAAAACGCTTGGGGAGAAAAGATTGAGGTTGCGGCAAAGCACTACGAATTGCCGGCAGACGCTGCGAATGGCTTTGCCGTTGTCTCGGCGAAAGTCGGCAATCGTTTTGAAGTCAGGCGCCAACCGGCCCGCTAACCACATCAGCTCGACATTGCGCGCTGCCTCGCGTTCAAGCCGGCGGCTGGACTGAATCCGATTGAGGTAGCCATAGATGTAGATTTTTAGCAGGACTGCTGGATGGTAGGCCGGACGACCCGTTGCAGCCGGATCGACACCCTCGAACCCGAGTGCTCCGAGGTCGAGTTCATCGACGAAAACGTCGACCACCCGAACTGGGTTTTCTTCGGTGATGTAATCATCCAGGCACTCCGGCAGCAGCGTGACTTGCGTCCGGCTTCACCTTCAATGAACCGTTTCATGATCGTCCCCGCCACGATCTCGACGATCAGAAGGTTAGACAATCGCAGGTGTTTTCACACAGCCTGGGTCGAAAGCAGCCGTTCACGCGTGTCCGCTTTCGCCCTTGGCAGGCATAGCGTTCGCTGCTGATTTGGGCACTTCAGTAGGTCTAAACCCATCAGAGCCAACAACCCTTGAGATTCCGCCTTGCGTTGGCGCAGACTCGATCAGCCCGGTCATGGCTTGGGCCACAGGCATGCCGAAGGGGTTGCGCGCCTGATTGACGCGCACCTCGCGTCCTGACGGTCGTTTCAAGCTGTGGTCGCCACGACAGGCCTGGCCTCGCCAATCAGGATGTCTTCAAAAAACGCCCCGACGGGTTCGGTAGGGTGGCACAGCTGTATTTCCAGTACCCATACCACCTCGCTAGGGACGATCTCTACCTCGGCCAGTTTGTCCTGCCCATACAGCACATGGGGGAAATCGGCGATGCGGTGCCCGGCCAAGTTGCGCTCGAGCTGCCAGCCTTTGGCCTGGGCACTGCGTTCGGCGAAGTCATACAGTTCGCGCCCGGTCAGCCCAAGGCCCCAGGCCTGACGGGTTTCGTCGAACACCTCATGCAATGCCTTGACGCAGGCGTGGTGCAGTTCGTGCTGGCCGAACACGAAGGTGTCGCCATAGTCACCTTCGTAACCATCCCAGACCGGGCCGACGTCGACCACGACGATATCCGTGGTACGTAATACGCGTTGCAGATCAATACCTTGCCGTGGGGTACGCACGGTGTCATCGCCGAAGCGGATGTAGGTGGGGTGCCAGGTGTGCGACGCACCCATCGCCTGCAGGGTTTGCGCGGCCATTTCAAGCGCCTGTGCAGTGGTCATGCCGACCTGCAGTTGGCTGGCTATCGCGGCCACGGACCGTACCGACTGCTCGCGGGCTGCGAGCATGCCGTCCAGCGAATAGCGCGGGCCGACCTTTTCCAGCTTCGGGTGCAGTGTGCTGGCCGATGAGGCCTGCGCTGCCGGTGCGCCACTGGCGACAAAGGCTTCGGCGACAAAACGATGGGGGTGTACGCCTGCCGCAATGCAGTGTTCGCGGGCCTGGCTGATCATTGTGGCATTGCCGCAGGCGTAGACCTGGGTATCGTCCCAGCGATGCGGGTGGGCCAGCGCCGCCTGCTGCACTCGCGCCTGGTCCGAGTGTACCGGGTGCCAGCGAAAGCGTGGGTGCGCATGGCTGGCCTGTTCGAGAAACTCATGGTCGTAGAAGTCCGCTTGCGATGAACCGCCCCAATACAACGTGACCTCGGCATCGCGGGCCAAGGCAGTCAGCAGCAAGGGCTTGATGCCGGCATAACCTGTGCCGGTGGCGAGCAGCACCAACGGGCGTTGGTCCTCGTGTTGCCAGGTGCAGGCACCCAGTGGGCCTTCGAGCGTTACTGAAGCACCTGCTTGCAGGGTGGGCAACACGCCTTCGGTGAACAGGCCACCGCTGACCTTGCGAATGTGAAACACCAGTTGCCCCTGTTCCTGGGCTGGCAGGTTGGCAATGGAGAAACAGCGGCTGTCGCCATTGCCCAGCTGGAACCGCACATACTGGCCGGCCCGAACATCCAGTGGCTGGGCAGGCTGCAGCACGAGCTCGACGATATCCGTGCTCAGCGCGCGCCGGCCAACCACTTGGGCGCGGACTTCCAGTGCCGGTTTATCCAGTGACCAGCCGGGTATCTCCAGGCACATGTCGCTGCAGGCGTGGCTCTGACACAGCAGCATCTCGTCGGCAGCCAGGGGATAGGAGGGGGCCGGTGTGTCCGCATCTCGCTGCTTGTCGTGATAC
Organism: Pseudomonas sp. FYR_2; assembly: GCF_043106425.1. NCBI lineage: Bacteria > Pseudomonadati > Pseudomonadota > Gammaproteobacteria > Pseudomonadales > Pseudomonadaceae > Pseudomonas > Pseudomonas sp. FYR_2. The sequence continues at coordinate 164,143 of NZ_JBICMM010000041.1, read as the reverse complement.
TGCCCCGACACCACCTTGACCTTGCACGAGCCACAGGCGCCACGGCGGCAGGAGAAGGGTACCGGCAAGCCGCTGGCGAGCATGGCATCGAGCAGCAACTCGTGGCTGGCTTCGAAGGTTTTGCCCGAGGGCGACAATTCAATGACGTGGCGGCTTTGCATGAACACCTCGGCTCAAATGGAGCTTTGATTGTTGCTATAGTCCAGGACCAGCAGAACCTCCAGATTTGGATAATTTACATGGTCCAGCTTCGTAAATGGCAGCCGCTGCTCAAACTCGACGGGGCGCAAGCTTCGTACCGGCAGATTGTCGAGGGCTTGGTGGCCGCGATCAGTGAGGGTCGCCTGCGCCCTGGCACGCCCTTGCCGGGCACGCGGGAGATGGCGCAATTGCTGAAGGTCAACCGCAAGACGGTGATCCTGGCCTATGAGGAAGCCGAAACCAAAGGCTGGCTACAAAGCGTGCAGCGCCGGGGCACCTTTGTCAGCCAGCAGCTGGCGGCCAGTGCGCGGGCCGAACCGGATGCCACCCGGCGCTTTGCCCTGGCGCTGCCCGAGGAACCCGCTGTTGCCTACTTTGCGGCGAACGAGCAGGCCGCCGCGCAGCAGGGGCGGCCAGGTGCGTTGTTTTTCGACAACGGTGCCTGTGACCATCGCCTGCTGCCGCAGGCTGTACTGCACCGCTATTACCGCAATGCGTTGCGCAGCAGTTTCATCAGCAACAGCGTGCGCCACGGCAGTGAATGCAGCAGCCGCTACCTGCGCAGCGCCCTGGCTGACATGCTGCGGCACAATCGCAGCCTGAACGTTGGCGCCGAGCATATCTGCCTGACACAGGGGGTGCAGATGTCGTTGTCGCTGGTGGCCAGCGTGTTGCTCAAGCCGGGTGATGTTGTGCTGGTCGAGCGCCTGAGTTATCCGCCTGCGTGGGAAATCTTCCGTCAGCTGGGTGCCCGGCTGGTCACCGTGGAACTGGACCATGAAGGCTGCCGGGTGGATCAGCTCGATGCCCTGTGCAGGCAGCACAAGGTAAGGATGATGTACATCACGCCTCATCACCAGTTCCCCACCACGGTCAGCCTGCCGGCCGGGCGCCGGCAGCAGTTGCTGGAGCTGGCGCGCCAGCACGACTTTTGCGTGGCCGAGGAAGACTACGACTACGAATACCACTTCTCCGGGCGGCCCTACCTGCCTTTGGCCAGCGACCGCCAGCAGCGGCATGTGATCTACATCGGCACGATGTCCAAGCCCTTGGGCAGTACGTTTCGCTGCAGTTACATCGTGGCGCCCGTGGAGGTGATTGCCGTGCTGGAGCGCCGAGCGACGCTGACCTTGGGGCAGGGCGATGCGGTGATGCAGCGCATGCTGGCGGATTTGATTAATGAGGGCGAGCTGAAGAAGCACTTGCGCCGGGTCAACCGCGAGTACCGACGCCGCCGGGAGACCCTGTTGGCGTGCTTGCACGAAGCGTTTGGCGAGCACATTTGCGTACAGGAGCCGGAAGGGGGCCTGGCGCTGTGGGTGCGCTTTGCCGACGCAATCAATGTGGATGAGTTGGTCGAGAAAGCGCTGGAGCTGGACCTGGTGGTGCGCAGTGGGCGGCAGTTCTCCCCGTTTGGCCATGCCGAGAACGCCCTACGCCTGGGGTTTGCTTCGCTGGATGTGGATGAGATCCGGCTGGCCACGCAACGGTTGGCGCAGGCCGCCCAGCGGCCCCCTTGCTGAACCGCTATCGACGCCGCCACACCTCGCCTTGCTCGCTGACCACCCAAGGCCTGTCCGCCGCATCGATCAGCACCCCGCCAACCCAATGCGGCGCGGGGTGGCAATCGAGCCAGTGGACCTTCCCGGCAAGCACCTGTTCGGCGAGCGGGGTCAGCTGCAACCGCCGCTGTGCCCAGGCCTCTCCAGGACCTTCCAGCAGTAATGGCTGCGGCCCATGGATCAGGGGCTGCAGCAGGACGTGGAACATCATGTCGCCCAAGTAAGGCAGGGGATCATCCTGCATCATCAACTGGCCAAACACGCGCCCGGCCGCCATCTCGCCGCGTGACGCCAGTGCACGCAGCAGCAGGCGTTCGGTAAGGCTCAAACCATCGATCGCTCCCGGCAGCTCTTGCAGCTGGCGCGCCAGTGCCCGACCCAGCAATGGCAAGGCCGTATGTTGGCGGCCAGCCAGGCGTGCCCAGGCCTGTGGATCAGGTGCGGTGTAGGCCGCCCATGCCTGGCGCGCCAGGGCCAGTGCATCCTCGCCCAGTGCGCGACGTTGTGGCCACAGCCAGGCCAGCAGGTCGGGGGCCAGTTGGCCGATGCCGATGAAGCGCTCGATACCGGGCACCTGGTCAATTTCGATCAGCTCCAGCCGACGGGGCAGGCCGGGCAGGCTGGCGAGCACGCGAATCAGGAACAGTTGGTCGTAGGCGTCGGCCTCGCACCACAACACGAGCTGGCTGTCGTGGCTCAGCCCGGCCAATGCATTGCGCTGTACCGCCTGGCGCTGCTCAAGGTCTTGTGGGGTCAGCTTGAACGCCTGCTGCACGTAGGCACCACGCACCTGCCAGTACTGTGCCTCGGGCAATGCCGGTACCGGCCCCATGACCATCGGGTCTTCGAACATCTGGAAGGCGCCGGTAAACCCGGCGGTGCGCAAGCTGTGGGCGATGTCGTTGCCACAGCGCCAATGCTGTACGGCAGCCTCGTCATCCGCAGAAAAACCGGGATGGCGCGCGGCGAACGCCACGGCATCGGCATGGGCCTTGAGCCTGGGCCAGCTGGCAAATCCGGCCTCGCGGGCGACCAGCCATTGGGTGTCGGCAAGCCGGTAGTCGGGGCCGGGCAGGCCAAGCGTGCGCAATTGCTCGCGGGTGTCGTCGGCTTCGTGGTTTTTCAGTGCAGTCAGCAAGCGCTTGGCGCGTTTGCGCAAGGCAGGCAGGTCGAGCAGGCCGTGGTGGCGAGATGCATTGATGGCGGGCATGCCAACTCCTTTGGGGCTCGGTCCGCCGACAAGCCGGGAGCTGGTACGAAAATGTAGGGGTGTATGGCTCGGGCAACCCCTTCGCGCGGACCGCAGGCGCAGCCGGCGCCCAGGCCCCGACTTTAACGGTGTAGCGCACCGGGTTGCAAACGATAGTTTACCCATGCCGCGTGGCACGCCTTATAGTGGCGGGCTTTTCCAGGTTCAAGTCAAAGGAATGGCCACTATGCGTGTACGAACCCTGCTTGCGGCAATCGGTGCCAGCGTTGCCCTGTCTTCGGCGTTAGCCGCACCAGGCCAGCCAGTGCCTACGGCTGATGAACGCATTTCTGTGCAGGTCGAGGGCGCCGGGCCAGACGTTATCCTGATACCTGGGCTGGCCTCATCGCGTGAGGTATGGGCAGGGCTCGCCAGTGTGCTGCGCCAGCAGCACCGCCTGCATCTGGTGCAGGTTGCAGGTTTTGCCGGCGCGCCTGCCGTGCCCGCTGCGCAGGGGCGTGTGGCAGCTCCCGTGGCCGAGGCAGTCGCAGGCTATATCCGCAGCCAGCACCTGGAGGCACCGGCCATCATTGGCCATTCGCTGGGCGGCGAGGTTGCGCTGATGCTCGGCGCGCGTCACCCTGAGCAGGTGGGGCGGCTGATGGTGGTCGACGCGCTGCCGTTCTACACGTTATTGATCGATCCGGCGGCAACCGCTGAAACCGCAGCATCACAGGCTGGCGCCTTGCGCGAGGCGATGTTGGCGGCACCGGCAGCGCAGGCCGAAACGATGCAGCGGGCAGCCATCGACCGGTTAGCCAAGACCGCAGCGGCCAGGCCGGCACTGGTTGATGCAGCGCTGCGCTCGGACCGCGAGACGGTAGCCGATGCCACCCATGAACTGATGACCACCGACTTGCGCCCGGAACTTGGCCGTATCCAGGCGCCGGTAGAGGTCGTGTATGCCTATGACCCGCTGTATGGCATACCTGCGGCCAGTGTCGATGCAACCTTCGCTAATGCCTATGCCGGCACGCGGGGCATCAGTTTCAAGCGGATCGACGGCAGCTTCCACTTCGTCATGCTGGATCAACCCCAGGCGTTCGCTGAGGCTGTGGTCGACTTCCTCGGGCGTTGAGGCTGGCCTCTTCGCAATCTGTTCGGTTACCGCCCATAACCGCCTCCAGGCACCTCAAGCCTGCGCCGGCACCTCCGATAGCAGCACACCCACCGTCGAATCATCGACCAGAAGTGGTGCCAACCAGGAGTACTGCCCGCATGCTTGCCAACCTGAAGATACGTACCGGAATGTTCTGGGTATTGTCGCTGTTCAGCCTGACCTTGCTGTTTTCTACCGTGAGCGCCTGGTGGGCAGCGGTGGGCAGTGACCAGCAGATCACCGAACTGGACCAGACCGCACACCAGTCGGACCGGTTGAACAATGCGTTGCTCATGGCGATTCGTTCCAGTGCCAATGTGTCCTCGGGCTTCATCGAGCAGCTGGGTGGCCATGACGAGAGCGCAGGCAAGCGCATGGCGCTGTCGGTCGAGCTGAACGACAAGAGCCAGAAGCTGGTCGACGAATTTGTCGAAAGCGCGCGCGAGACCGCCCTTCGCACACTGGCTATCGAGCTGCAGGCTACCTTTGCCGAGTACGCCAAGGCGGTGGCGGGGCAGCGGGAAGCGACCCGCCAGCGTTCGCTGGAGCAGTACTTCAAGGTCAACAGCGATGCCGGCAATGCCATGGGCCGGTTGCAGGCGTTGCGTCAGCAACTGGTTGGCGCACTGAGTGAGCGGAGCCAGCAGATCATGCTTGAGTCCGACCGGCGCCTGGCCCGTGCGCAATGGTTGAGCCTGGGCCTACTGGGTGTGACCTTGCTGTTGGCGGTGCTGTGCTGGGCCTTCATTGCCCAGCGGGTACTGCACCCGTTGCGTGAAGCCGGTCGGCATTTCCAGCGCATTGCCGGTGGCGACCTGAGCGTGCCGGTGCAAGGGCAGGGCAATAACGAGATCGGCCAGCTGTTCCATGAACTGCAACGCATGCAGCAGAGCCAGCGCGATACCCTTGGGCAAATCGACCACTGCGCCCGGCAGCTGGACGCTGCTGCCACGGCATTGAACGCGGTCACCGAGGAAAGCGCCAACAACCTGCGCCAGCAGGGGCAAGAGCTGGAGCAGGCCGCTACCGCCGTGACCGAAATGACCACGGCTGTGGAGGAGGTTGCACGTAATGCCATCACCACTTCGCAGACCACCAGTGAGTCCAACCAGCTGGCCGCACAAAGCCGTCGTCAGGTCAGCGACAACATCGACGGCACCGAGGCCATGACCCGCGAGATCCAGACCAGCAGTGCGCACCTTGAGCAGTTGGTCGGGCAGGTACGGGATATCGGCAAGGTGCTGGAGGTGATCCGCTCGGTGTCCGAGCAAACCAACCTGCTGGCGCTCAATGCGGCCATCGAGGCTGCCCGCGCAGGTGAGGCCGGCCGTGGCTTCGCTGTGGTGGCGGATGAAGTGCGCACGTTGGCCTACCGCACACAACAGTCGACCCAGGAAATCGAGCAGATGATCGGCCGCGTGCAGGCGGGCACCGAGGCCGCAGTGGCTTCGATGCAGGCCAGCACCAACCGTGCCCAGTCGACGCTGGACGTGACCCTGGCCTCAGGGCAGGTGCTGGAGGGCATCTACAGTGCGATCGGCGAAATCAACGAGCGCAACCTGGTCATTGCCAGTGCGGCCGAAGAGCAGGCCCAGGTGGCGCGGGAGGTGGACCGTAACTTGCTGAACATCCGTGAGCTGTCGAACCACTCGGCGGCGGGCGCACAGCAAACCAGCGAAGCGAGCAAGGCGTTGTCGGGGTTGGTCGGGCAGATGACAGCGCTGGCGGGTAGGTTCAGGTTATGACGGTCAGTGCAGGGAGCGCCTGTATGCAGACGCAGGCTTACCCGCGAGGGGCTGCACAGCAGCCCCGGCACTACAACTCAGCCTGGCTGCGCCGCCAGGCTGTTGCTGACGTTGCGGCCCAGCACCAACACCGTGACAAAGCCGCAGCCTACCAGCGCCGTAGCCAGGCTCAGCAGCACCGCTGTGCCCATGTGGTCGACCACCTGGCCGCCGAAGAACGAGCCCACGGCAATGATCACCTGGAACATGGCCACGAACAGCGGCATGCCACGCTCGACATCCTTGGGGGCTACGACAAACATCCAGATGTTGGCGCAGGCCGGGAACGCACCGAAGGCGAAGCCCCACAATGCAATCAGCATCGCGGCGCCGGTCATGCCGGTGGCGAAGTGCGGGAACAGGGCTGTGCTGACGGCGATCATCAACGCGACCAGCATCAGGGTATGCCGCACGCTGCGGTTGGCTGCAAAGCCGGCGAAGATGTTACCCATGAAGCCGGCCACACCATACAGCAGCAACAAGGAGCCGATCGTAGGCCCGTCGAAGCCGGCATTCTGTTTGAAGAACGGTGCAACGTAAGTGTATGCGGCAAAGTGCGCCAGGCCAATCAGCAACACGGCGATCAGGCCGACCCGCGCTTGCGGGTTGATGAACAGCGCCGGCAGGTCACTGATGCGAATGGCCTTTTCCGGCAACAGCCGCGGCAGCAGGAACATTTGCGCCAGCAGCACGGGCACGCCCACCAGCGCAGTCACCAGGAAGGTCATGCGCCAGCCCATCAGGCCACTCAGCCAGGTGCCCACGGGTACACCCACGACGGTTGCCAGGGTTACGCCAGCCATGATGATGGAGTTGGCCTTGGCCACGCCCATGCCGTCAGGTGCCAGTCGGCCGCTGAGGGCGATGGCGGTCGCCCAGAAACCACCAATGCTGACGCCCAGCAGCACACGGCCGACCAACAACAGGTTGAAGTCGCCGGCATAGGCCACGGTCGCGTTGGCGATGATCATGATCAGCGTCAGGCCGATCAGCAGGTAGCGCCGGTCCAGCGCACCCACGCCGACGGAAATCAAGGGTGCGGCCAATGCGGCCATGATGCCGGGCAGGGTCACCATCAGGCCGGCAAGGCCGGCACTGATGCCCAGGTCGCTGGCCACATCGTTGAGCACCCCCACCGGGAGGAACTCACTGGTGACCAGGGCGAAGGCACCCACGGCGACCGAGAGGATTGCCAGCCATTGCTGCAGGACACTCTGTTGACTATGTTCGGGAAGGCCGCGAGGGGCCTGGCGGTTGCTTGGCATGGGGTTCGGTTCCATGAGGGATATCGCCTGTAGCAGGCGCAGGAGCGGGGGGATTTGCTGGGGATTATAGGGACGGCCTTGTCAGGCCGACAGGCAGGCGGCTTGATAGTAAACATCAGCGCAATCGATGAAACGCCCTGAGCAGAGCGCTTGCAATGGCAATGCCACTGTACATATTAGTTTCTGGACTTGGGAATGCTGCCCGTAGGCAGTGCAGCCTTCGGAAGGAGGCTGCCCGCTTGGTCCGGGGTGTTATGGCGACACTAGCACATCACACTGCGATTCGTTCAGTACATGCTTGGTGACGCTACCCACCAACAGCTCCTCCAGCGCGCTGGTACCCTGCTTGCCGACCACGATCAGGTCGCATTCCAGCTCCTGTTCCTGTTCGGCAATGCGCCAGCCGGGGTCGCCATGCACCACGATCTGCCGTGCATCGGGCATGCCGGCTGCCTTGCTCAGGGCGGCGAGCTGTGTCACTGCATCCTTGCGGATCACATTGCGGTAGTGGGTGAGGGTGTCGTGGTCGATATGGGCGAAGCGCACGCTGCTTTCGAACGGTGCTTCGTACACATGTAACAGGATGATCTCGGCCTGTGGGGCAATACGCCTGGCCAACGCGATGGCGCGCAGCGATACGGGGGAAAAGTCGACGGGAACCAGCACCGTGCGGTAGGCATCACGAGGGGCAGGCTTGACCACCAGCAAAGGGCAGGGCATGCGGCTGAGCATTTTCTGCACGGTCGAGCCCAGCAGCAGGCGCCGAGCCACGCTTTGGCCCCTGGCGCCGCACACCAGCAGGCTGCTGTGTTTGTCCTGTACCACCCGGGTGATTTCCGTGGTTACCGAGCCGCTGGCAACCTGCACACCTGCAGAGATGTCGTAGCGCTGGAACAGCATGGCGGCCAGCGCGTGGATTTTTTCCCCGGCGCTATCCAGTACGCGATTCAACAGGTCGTCGTCAGGCACTACCAACTGCTTCAGGCGCTCGAAAGGTGCAGGGTTGGCAACGTAGAGCAGGTCAAGCGAGGCCTGTTGCGCCTTGCTCAGGTAGGCGGCGCGCTCCGCAGCGTTGCGGGCATAGGGGGACAGGTCGGTGGCAACCAGTATGTGTTTCAGCGGGTTCATGTGGGGCTCCTTGTCCAAGGCCGCGCACAGTGATATTGGGTAAATCCCTATTGCTGTGCGGCTGGCGGTGCTTGAGTCATTCCTTGCTTGAAGCCATCCTCGCGCGAACCCGGCGTGAGGGCTTGATGTGTGTCAATGGAATGGAGAAGCTGCAGCTGCAGCTGCAGCGAATCATGCTGGCAACAGCACGCGCAGCACCCCTGTGACGACAATGGCAAACACCACCACCGGCAAGAAGGAAAACCATTGTTTCTACTTTACGTTGGGCAGCAGGGGGCTGCCGGGCCGTTGTTGCAGAATCTGGGTAGCTTGTGGACGGCGCCGTTGGTACAGCTTTCGGTCTGAAGGTCTTTTGGCAGGTACTATCGCCGGGAGGCCTTGTCCTCTGTGTCGGGGTTGGCTGCCGGTTATGAGGTCACCCCGATAGATCCCGATTCAGCGCATTATTCCGGCTCAATGTTATCAAGTAGTTGGATTGAGTCTAGGCGGTAAAGGTGGTATTTCGCCACGGACAGCAGCGTTGTCCGTGGCGAGAGAGTTAGATCCATTTCCTAAGTTAATTTCAGATTGTATTGCCGTTTGTAGCGGATGTCCCTGGGGTAGGGTGTTTAATATCATTATGTTATGTTCGTTGGCATAGTTCTGTCGGCTTGCTTGGTCGAAAATGTTAAATGAGCCGATATCAATGTCGTTCTGAGAATAGGTGCGTTTATTTTTCAGGATGGATTTTGGTTCGTCGTTGACTCCGTGAGAGATATTACTGGGCATCAGATGTTTATTGAAGTGCACGGATCTTTTGTCGCCGGATATTAGTTTCTCCCCTTTGATAGGGTGTGTGACGCTATCTCGTTGCAATGGGGGGCGTTTGCTTAGGTCTTTGGATGCCTGGGCTTGGCGTTTGAATACCTGGGCTTTTACTCCTCCGCGAGGTACGCCGATATTACTGACTACGCGTCTTGTCTGTGCGGATGGGTCTGAATAGTTAATGGGGTCGGAAGAGCAGTAAGCGTATGTGTTTATCCCTCCGTCCCTGAAGGGGCTTAAGCTGTCAGGGCTTAGGAAGCGCATAAGAATAGGGCTGTAATTGCGATGCCCCGCTCCAAGCGCGTAACAGTTTGTCATGGAGTCCAATGCCTGACCAGTGAAGCTGATTAACTCCAATATTGAGTTTTCAGCGGGGTCATAGCCATAGGGTGAATAAACATTTGTTTTTTTTTGGTTGGTGTTTTGGTAGTTAAGAACTGAGTGGCTAGCATTGATTGCAATAAGGCAGGAATCACCTGTTTTGCTCGAATCCATTAGCGCGAGTGGCTGTTCGCCATTTCTGAAAGCAGAATGAGTTCTAGCGTGCTCTTTGATTGAAATAAGACTTTTGTTCTGGTAAAAATATAACCTGAAAATAGGTGTGGCATTCATCGTGCTATTACCTCGGTCCATTGAGAAGTGTGCAAGCGTGCAGGTATAAGTCTCTCGTGATTTCAAGTCGGGTACTACTGGCAAAAATGATAGGTATACGCATCCATGGCCGGCTGACCAAGGCGGTCACGGGTTTGTACCTGTTACCTTGCGCCGTGGCGGTTGCAGTAGCTTGGGTAACAGGGTTGGTTGGCCATTTATCCAGGCTTTTTTAGTAAGACCGCAGCGAAGGTCATGTCGAAGCCGTAGTTGCGCGGGTCGCCGAGCAACGGCCCGATTTGCGCGCCAAGGCTGGTGAAAGCCACCCAGGTGGCCCGCCGGCACAACGCTATGCCCATGAAGTATCGCAGGCTGAAGGCGCCGCGCTGATGTGCGCGCCACCTGCGTCACCTTCGAAGTGGTGCGCTCGCGCTTTGTCGACCGCAAGAGCGTCGGCTGGCCAAGCTTCGTGGCGGACAACGTGGGGTTTGAAGCCTTGGTCGTGGGCAGCAGCCTCGGCGCAGGCATCGACGTGCCTTTGCTGGCCGACCTGGCCGAGACCACCGAGGTGCATGTTGATGGCGAACTACGCGTGCGGGGCTTGACGGACGATGCCGCAACCGACCCGTTGGTGTCGCTGGCCCACCTGTATGCCCATGCTGCCGAACGTGGCTTTACCCTGAATGCCGGGGATGTGGTAACCACGGGGGCCATGTGCCAGCCCTTCGACCTGAAGGCAGCAGGGCATCAGGTCAGTGCCAGGTTCCTTGGCCAGACGTTGTCGTTCACCCTGTAACGGCCGACCACTGTTCGAATGCCGCCTGCATCCGCTGCCGTGTCTGCGGGTCGGCAGGGATCAGGTGCTCGATGCGCAGTGATTGCACGGTAATGTCCTGCGGCATGCCGAATGTGGTGAAGGTGGACAGAAACGTCAGCACACCGTAAGGCGTGCATACACGGGTGAGCAACACGGGAGCCGCCGCCGCCGTTTCAAGTGGGCTGGCCGGGGCCGGCAGGCTGTGCAAGCGCTCGGCCAGTGCCGGGTTGCCGGCGGCCTCCCTGGTGGCGCGCTGCCAGGCAGCGGCGCGGATCTCTTGCGCATTGGCCAGGTGGTCGCCCAGGCCGCCAGGGCAGAGCAGTGTTTGCAACAGGTTAAGCCCTGTCACCGGTTGTGCCGTAACGCCTGCCATCGCCAACAGCAGACCCGTACTGGTATTGGCGGCGATGACGTCCCAGTTGCTGTCGATGACGATTGCCGGTGCGGGGTTGTTCACCTGCAGGATATGGTCGATAGCGGTGTGTACCAAGGCCAGTTCAGGCGCATCGAGTGGCGAGGCCGCGTAGCGGGGCGCGTACCCGGCGGCGACGAACACCTCATTACATAACGCCAGCGGCGCGCCAAGCGCCGAAAGCAGGGCATGCAAGGTGCTCGGGCTGGGCTTGGCGCGCCCGGTTTCCACACAGCTCAGATGACGCTGCGACAGCCCCGCCAGCAGCGCCAGTTCCAGTTGGCTGAGGTTGGCCTGCCGGCGCAGCTGACGCAGATGCTGGCCCGCCGTGGTCTGTGGGGCAGGGGTATTTCGATGGAAAAGATGCGGATTCATGCGTTGCCCTGATCGTCCTTGAGTGCAATGTCCATGACCTCACGGGTCATTGAGCGCAAGCAACCCTATCACTACTGTGCTGGCAAACCCTACCAAGGAGAGGACGATGGGCTTGCATGTCTTTGCGCTTTGCGTGGTCGCGTTGTTCCTGAAGATGTTCCTGGTCTCCTGTTATCAGGGTTACCACCGCTTGCGCGTTGTCGCGTTCACCAACCCGGAGGATGCCGCTGTCTTCAAGCGCGCCCCTCAGCCAGCGGAGCGCCCGCAGGTAATCCGCGCCGCCAGAGTGTGGGCCAATGATCTTGAGAACATCCCGGCTTTTTTTGCCCTTGGCGGGCTGGCCATTGCACTGGATTCGCCTGCCGCACTCACTGCCTGGCTGTGCGTCGTGTTCACCTTGGCCAGGGGCCTGCACACAGGGGCCTACCTGGCGGCGCTGCAGCCTTGGCGAACACTTTTCTATGGTATCGGTGTGCTCTGCCTGCTGGGCTTTTGCGTGCTCATCCTGATGAGGGTATTCAGCCTTTACCGGGCCTGATGACCGCCCGCGCAATTTTGCATGAGTCAGCTTGATGCTTTCCTCTAGCAGTACTAATACTAAAGCACTGCCGAAGAGGGATGATCATGCAGACGCGCTTCGTTGTGGTTCCTGCCGTGCCGCTCCAGAAAGAAATCTACCCGCGCCGCCTCGGCTTTCCTGCCGTGTTGGGGGAGGGCTACGACCTTTATGACACGCAAGACAAGATGCGCCTGAGCCTCAACTTTCCGACCCGGGCTGCGGCGGAGTTCGAGTGCCTATGCCGTAACCGCTGCCCAGAAACAGATGAGGGGGGTATTGCCGGCCTTGGTTGATGCCGGTGAGCCGCGCATGGCATCAATCTGCCGTGATGGCGCAACCAGAAAGCTCTAACGTGCGGCCTGCCATTCAATAGTCACAAAGCTGTAACACAGCTGATGCAAAGTGTGCCGGCCATCACACGGAGCACATTTTGATGAAACGCCTGATGAAGTCTGCTGCACTCGCTGTTGCCGTTTCCCTCTGCGCCACTTCGGCAGCCTTTGCTTCCGAAAACGTTCGCCTGACCGGTTCCGGTGCCAGCTTCCCTGCACCCATCTACCTGACATGGTTCAAGGACTTCAGCAAGAACACCGCTGGCGTCACCGTTGATTACCAGTCCAAGGGGAGCGGGGCGGGCGTACAGGACTTCCTGAACAAGACCGTCGACTTCGCCGCCAGCGACTCGGCCATGAGCGAAGCAGACATTGCCAAGGTTGGCGAAGGCGTGCAGTTGCTGCCAATGACCGCCGGTGAAATCGTGCTGGCTTACAACCTGCCGGGCAACCCTAAAGGCCTGAAGCTGCCGCGCGATGTGTACTCCAACATCTTCCTCGGCAAGATCACCCAGTGGAACGACCCGCAAATCGTTGCGGCCAACCCTGAGCTGAAGCTGCCTGCCACGCCGATCACCGTGGTGGTACGTGCCGACTCCAGCGGTACCACCGCCGTCTTCACCAAGCACCTGTCGGCCATCAACGCTGACTTCAAGCAAGGGCTGGGTGAGGGCAACACCGTTAACTGGCCGGCCACTGACAAGTTCATCAAGTCGCCGAAAAACGATGGCGTAACCGCCACCGTCCGCCAGACCCCAGGCGCCATCGGCTACATCGAGTACGGTTTTGCCAAGCTGGCCAAGGTCGACTTCGCCGTGCTGCAGAACAAGGCTGGCCAATACGTCGTGCCTAACGCCGAGAGCGGTGCCGAAGCACTGGCTGCGGTGAACATGCCAGAAAACCTGGTGGCCTGGCTGCCGGACCCAACCGGTGCCAAGTCCTACCCGATCACTTCCTACACCTGGATGATCTTCCGCAAGGACAACGGCAACCCGGCCAAGGCCAAAGCCATGCGTGAAATGGTCGAGTACAGCCTGACCAAAGGCCAGACCATCGCCGATTCGATGGGTTACATCCCGCTGCCACCGTCGGTTGTCGACCAGGTGCGCAAAGCGTCGGCCAACATCCAGTAATACCCAGGCGCTCCCGGTATGGCAGTGAAGCCGTGCCGGGCGTGTTTGTCCCTTGTCCCGGAATTTGCCCATGAACACACCCTTTGCCATACCGGATAACCCCGACTCCGCGTGCCAGCCACCGTCTGCGAAAGACTTCCTGGTTGACCGTACCTTCCGTGCGCTTGCACGCATTGGTGTGGTGCTGGTATTGGCGCTGGTCGTCGCGCTGGTCTACGAAGTGGGCCGCAAGGCACTGCCAGGCATTGAAAAACACGGTTTTGACGTGCTGTTCGGCACGGTCTGGGACGTTAACCAAGGCAAGTACGGTATTCTGCCAGCGATCTGGGGCACGCTTTACAGCGCCTTCATCGCACTGTTGATCGCCGGTTTCTTTGGCGTCAGCATGGCCATTTTCCTTACCCAGGATTTCCTGCCGGCACGGCTGGCTGCCGTGTTCCGCACCATCGTCGAGCTGCTCGCCGCCATCCCCAGCGTGGTGTATGGCCTGTGGGGCATCTACGTCGTTATCCCGGCCATCCGCCCGCTGACCACCTGGTTGAACAGCGAGCTGGGCTGGATCCCGTTCTTCGGCACCTCCCTGAGTGGCCCTGGCCTGCTGCCTGCGGCACTGGTGTTGGCCATCATGATCCTGCCGACCATTGCCGCCGTTTCCCAGGATGCGCTCACCAGCGTACCGATGAAAACCAAGCAGGCGGCCTACGGCATGGGGACTACCCACTGGGAAGCCATCCTCAAGGTGATGGTGCCATCCGCCGCCACCGGCATCTTTGGCTCGCTAGTGCTGGGCCTGGGCCGTGCCCTGGGTGAAACCATGGCGCTGGCCATGCTGGTCGGCAATGCCAACACCATTTCCGTGTCCCTGTTCGCCCCGGCCAACACCCTGGCGGCGCTGCTGGCGCTGAACTTCCCGGAAGCCGGCCCGAACGAGGTCGAAGTACTGATGTACGCCGCACTGGTGCTGATGTTCATCACCCTGCTGGTGAACGTGCTCGGCTCGATGATCATGCTCTACGCCCAGCGGGGTAACAAATAATGACGGACCTCAGCACCCCAACAACTGCTTTGCCCAGCCTGCAGCGCAAGCTGGAAGGCCGTGCCCTGCGCAGCCTGATACTGACCACCCTGGCCTGGGTGGCCGCACTGGTGGCCAGCGTGCCGCTGATTTCCGTGCTGTACATGCTGGTTACTCGCGGCGGTGCACGCCTTAACCTGGAAGTGTTCACCGAGCTGCCGCCCACCGGCTTCGAGATGGGCGGTGGCTTCGGCAACGCCATGGCCGGTACCTTCGTCATGGTCGGTATCGCCGCAGCCATCGCGGTACCGGTTGGCATCTTGGCGGCGGTATTCCTGGCCGAGCTCGGGCCGGACAGCAAGCTGGCCAACGCCGCGCGCTTTGCCGCCAAGATGCTCACTGGCCTGCCGTCGATCCTGGCCGGTGTATTTGCCTACGCCCTGGTGGTGATGACCACCGGTACCTATTCGGCGCCGGCCGGTGGCGTGGCCCTGGCGGTACTCATGCTGCCGATCGTGGTGCTGACCGCCGAAGAGTCGATGAAGATGGTGCCCAAGATCATGAAAGATGCTGCCTACGGCATGGGTTGCACCCGTGCACAGGTGATCTGGAAGATCGTCTTGCCCACCGGCCTGCCGGCCATCCTGACCGGCGTCATGCTGGCCGTGGCCCGCGCCGCTGGCGAAACCGCGCCGCTGCTGTTCACCGCGCTGTTCAGCAACTACTGGATTTATCACGACGGCAGCCTGGCGGTCATGAACCCGACTGCCTCGCTGGCCGTACTGATTTACAACTTCTCCGGCATGCCGTTCGACAATCAGCTGGAGCTCGCCTGGGCGGCCTCGCTGGTACTGGTAATGATCGTGCTGGTAATCAACATTCTTAGCCGTGTATTCGGCAAGCCCAAGTATTGAGAAAGGGAGCATCCAAACTTGAACGTATCCACAGCACAAAAGGCCGCTCCCATGGTCAACGAAGCCCCCATCGTCATGGACTGCAAGCTGGACAAGATCTTCTACGGCAACTTCATGGCCGTACGCGACAGCCATGTGCCGATCCGCAAGAACGAGATCACCGGCTTCATCGGGCCGTCCGGCTGCGGCAAGAGTACCGTGCTGCGTAGCCTCAACCGCATGAACGACCTGGTCAAAGGCTTCCGCTTCGAAGGGCATGTGCACTTCCTGGGCCAGGATGTCTACGGCAAGGGCGTCGACCCGGTAGTCGTGCGCCGCTACATCGGCATGGTGTTCCAACAGCCCAACCCGTTCTCGATGAGCATCTTCGACAACGTTGCCTTTGGCCTGCGCCTGAACCGCTACAAGGGCGACCTGGGTGACCGCGTAAAGCACGCCCTGCAAGGCGCCGCCCTGTGGGACGAAGTGAAGGACAAGCTCAAGGTCAGCGGCCTGTCCCTGTCCGGCGGCCAGCAGCAGCGCCTGTGTATTGCGCGTGCTATTGCCACCGAACCGGAGGTGCTGCTGCTGGACGAGCCGTGCTCGGCACTCGACCCCATCGCTACCCGCCGCGTGGAAGAGCTGATGGTCGAACTGAAGAAGGACTACACCATCGCGCTGGTCACCCACAACATGCAGCAGGCGATTCGTGTCGCCGACACCACCGCGTTCTTCTCGGTCGATATCTCCCAGGGTACCCGTACCGGTTACCTGGTCGAGATGGGCC
This sequence comes from Pseudomonas sp. FYR_2, assembly GCF_043106425.1. NCBI lineage: Bacteria > Pseudomonadati > Pseudomonadota > Gammaproteobacteria > Pseudomonadales > Pseudomonadaceae > Pseudomonas > Pseudomonas sp. FYR_2. Next base: position 148,137 of record NZ_JBICMM010000041.1, on the reverse strand, counting down.
CGACCACGCAGATTTTCCAGAACCCGCGTGAACAACTGACTGCCGACTACATCAGCGGCAAGTTCAGCTGATCGCTTTTCAAGGTGGCCGGGCGTTGCAGCCAGGAAGGGTGCAACGCCCGGCCGCGTTACATTCCGTTAAAGTGTTACCCGGGATTTCCAATGCGAGCGATGCGTCGTCTTGATCTGTCAGCGGTAGAGCGCGCACTGCGCGAGGTGCAAGGCCGCTTTGCCGAACTCAGCCAGCATTTCACCGAACCGAGGGACCCGTTCACCGACGAGGTGCTGCTGAATGTGCTTGAAGGCTATGCCCTGATTGACGACTATGTCGCTCGCGGTATCGACCTGTTCGACCTGCAACAGCTGAACCTGATGCTGGAAATCAATGCCACCGTGCTGTGCGGCAGCGACCCGGCCCGCCGCCTGGAGTTCGCCCCCCACCTGGCTGCAACCGAGGCGCACTTTTTCAACAACGTCGAAGGTGGCATCAAGGATTTGTACAACTGGTACTGCGCGTACCGCAGCGATTCGGTCTGGAAGCGGGCTGCCGGTGTGTATGTACGTATCCTCAGCAAGCCCCAGCTGTTCATCGAAGGCAACAACCGCACGGGTTCGCTCATTGTCAGCTATTTGCTGATGCGTGCCGGGCTGCCGCCATTCGTGCTGTCGCTGGATAACGCCGAGGGTTACTTCAACCCGTCCTCGGTCATTCGCAACTCCGCCAAACACGGTGTCAAGGCTTTGTACGAACTACCCAAAATCAAGAAAAAGTACGCCGCTTTCCTTGAAGCGAAGGCGCCTGAGCCCGACAAGTTCTTTCTGAGCAGTACGCCTGTGCCTGCCTGCGAGAGGAGCCGCTGATGCTTCGTTCATCCATGCTCCAGCGCGGGCGCCAAGCCATCGAGCGCAAGCTCAAACGTGGCCAGGTGCGCATTTCCTTTGATATCGACGACACGCTCGCCTGCTTGCCTGAGCACGCTGATGCCGAAGACAGCAAGCTGCCGGGCTTCGTCCACCGCTGGTTGGGCGAACCCCTGCGCAGTGGCACGCGTTCGCTGATTCGCGACCTGCGCCGCCAGGGGTGCAGCATCTGGATCTATACCTCTTCGGGGCGCACACCGGCCTACATTCGCCGCTGGCTGATGTTGTATGGCATCCATGTCGATGGCGTGGTCAACAGCGACCGGCACCAACACATCCTGGCCCAGAAAGGCCTGGAGAATTCCCCCTCGAAGTTACCCTCGGCGTTCGATATCGACCTGCATGTCGATGACTCCGAAGGTGTGCGGCTGGAAGGCGTCGACCACGGGTTCCGCGTTGTGGTCGTGTGCCCGAAGGATGAGAACTGGACACAGAAGGTGAAGGACGCGGCGGTCGATGTGCAGGCACGGCTGGCCTGGCAGCAACCGCACCGCTATGAAATGCCATTGCGCCAGCGTTCGCAGGTGCTTGCCTCCTGAAGCTAAGCGATAGCTCTCAGATAGCGTAATTGGGGCTGCTTTGCAGCCCCGGTTCGTTCAGGTGTATCAATACCCGCCGACCATTTATACATACGTCCTAAGTCTTGCATCCCGACCCAAGCAGGTACCAGCACCTAATCACTGCGCCACCCCCGCCACCCCAAAGCACCCAACACCCCGCCCCAAAGCAGCGTATCTGGCAATTTGCCCTGTTCTGATAATCGCCTCCGACATCCAGTCCCCTGTTTGGAGCGCGCCATGTACAACAACAATAAGCACCTGCCGCCTCGTTTCCTCGCCGCCGCCATCGCCAGCTTTTCTGCCCTGGGCCTGAGTGGCGTCGCCGAAGCCGAGATCATGCTGTATGACAAAGACCAGACCACCTTTTCCACCGACGGCTACATCAATGCCTTCTACGTCAACAGCAAGGTCGACCGCGAAGGCGAGCAGTTCGATCGCCGCCAGTCGCGGGTGAAAATGGGCTTCCTGCCCAACTACCTGGGCTTCAACATGGGCAAGCAGGTGGATGACCTGAAGCTCGGCGCACGTGCCTCGTTCTGGGTCACCATCAACGACAGTGAAACCAACGGCACCGACACCGCCATCGACGTGCGCCAGTTCTACGGCACCGTGGCCAATCCCGAGTGGGGCGAGGTGTTGATCGGCAAGGACTTCGGGCTGTTCGCCCGTTCCAACATCCTGCTCGACGAACTGCTGGCCGGCTACGGCCAGGTCAGTGACACCTTGGGGCTGGTGGACGGCGGCGGGGTGTCGTTCGGCAACATCGGCAGTGGCTACCCATACCCGTTCCCCACCTCGCAGATCACCTACCGCACCCCGGTAATGGACGGCCTGCGCGTGGCGGTGGGCATCATGGACCCGGTGGACACCAACGACAGCAGCCCGACCGGCAAGGCCTACCAGGAAAATCCGCGTACCGAGAGCGAAATTACCTACCAGTTCGACCTGGGCGGGGCGCAGATCTACAGCTGGGTCAACGGCAGCTACCAGACCTCCGACAATACCGACTCGACGGTGGAGACGATCACGTCCAAAGGTGTTGGCTATGGCGTGCAGGCGAAGATGGGCGGGCTGTCGCTGACCGGCTCGGGGTTCCAGGCCAAGGGTATCAACCCGTTCTTTACCAACAATGCCGGCGAACCGGTCTTGCGTAACGTCGACAGTGACGGCTACCTGTTGCAGGGTTCGTACAAGGTCGGCAAGAACCGCATTGCCTTGTCGTATGGCAAGACCAAGGACGACGGCAACGGCGCGGTGGGCAGCGGTGCGGACTACGAGACCCGTGGCGTGGCACTGTTCCATGATGTCAACGACAACCTGAAGCTGGTTGCCGAGTACAACCAGTTTTCCATCGATGGGCATGACACCAGTGCGCAGAACGAAGACACCGATACCTTTGCAGTGGGTGCGGTGCTGACCTGGTAGGCACCCGGGGCCGCAAAGCGGCCCCAACATTTACGCCCATGGAACCGCCCACCCGCTACCCAAGTAGCATTCGTCCCCCGCAAACACCTTCGTACACTGACCCCTCAGCCACCCCGCGCCGGAGACCCCAATGCAGCAGGCTCAAAACGACGGTGTGGTCAGCGCCATGTCCCAGGCCACCGACGCCCGGTTGGCCGCCCAGGACCTGGCGCGGCAATTGCTGCACCCGCACCTGGGTTTCGTGCTGTTCTTCTGTTCCGCCGAATACGACTTGCAGGCCTTGGGTGAGGCCCTGGAGCAGGGTTTTGGCGGCATCCGCCTGGTCGGCTGCACCAGCGCCGGCGAAATCACGCCCCAGGGGTACGGCCGTAATTGCGTCACAGCGGTAGGCTTTGATCACCGGCACTTTTCCATCGCCACCGCGCTGATCGATGAAATGGAGCACTTCAGCCTGATCGACGCGCAGCAGATGGTCGAGCGCCTGGTCGGCACCTGCCGCAGCAATACGTTGGCACCCATCAAGGGTCACAGCTTTGCCCTGACCTTGCTCGACGGCCTGTCCAGCCGCGAGGAAATGGTGCTTGCCGCGCTCAGCGCGGCATTAGGTGACATTCCGCATTTCGGGGGCTCTGCCGGTGACGACAACTACCTGACACGCACCCATGTGTACTACGGCGGCGCCTTTCACAACGGGGCGGCTGTGGTGGTGCTGGTCAACACCTGGCTCGATTTTGAAGTGTTCACCACGCACCACATTTTGCCGCGCCAGGAAAAGCTGGTGGTAACCGGCGCCGACAGCGCCCAGCGCCGGGTTTTCGAATTGAATGCCGAGCCCGCAGCCGAAGAGTACGCCCGCCACATCGGCGTACCCGTGGCTGCGCTTGACCATCGGGTGTTCGCTGCCCACCCGCTGGCTGTACGTATTCACGACCAGTACTACGTGCGGGCGATCCAGCAGGTGCACCCGGACCTGAGCCTGAGTTTTTACTGTGCAGTGGAAAACGGCATCGTGCTCACGGCCATGACCCCGGGCCCGCTGTTGCCCAACCTGCACCAGCTGTTCGACGGCCTGCGCCAGCGCCTCGGCCCGCTGCTGCTGACCATTGGTTGTGATTGCTTCCTGCGGCGGCTGGAACTGGAGGCCCGGCAGGGCCTGGAACCGGTCGGCGCGTTTCTGCGTGAGCAGCGGGTGATCGGCTTCAACACCTACGGAGAACAGTTCAATGGCATGCACATCAACCAGACCTTCACCGGGGTCGCCATTGCCCGCAACCGGCCTCCTGTCGGGCGCTGAACTGCAGGCCGAGGTCACCCGGCTGCAGCACGAAAACCAAAAGCTGCAGCGGATCAACGGTGCGTTGATCGAACGCATCGAGTCTGGGGTAACCCGGGGCAACGATCCCTATGCGGCGTTTCAGCATTCCGTGGTGCTGGCCGAGCAGGTTCGTGAACGCACCGATGCCCTGAACCAGGCCATGGCCGAGCTCAAGGCCGTCAACCGCTTGCTCAGCGAGGCCCGACAGCGGGCCGAGACCGCCCACCAGCACCAGATTCGCCTGATTACCGATAATGTACCGGCGCTGATCGCTTACCTGAACGCCGATCTGGTCTACGAGTTCACCAACAAGGTCTACGAGGAATGGTACTGCTGGCCGCACGGTGTGATGCTCGGCCAGAGCCTGCGCGAGGCCCACAGCGAGCAGCACTATCAGCGCCTGGAAGCCTATGTGGCACGCGCACTGGCGGGGGAGAGCGTTACCTTCGAATTTGCCGAAACCAATATCAATGGCCAGGAACGCTACATGCTGCGCTCCTACGTGCCGAACCGCCTGGCCAGCGGCGAGGTGGTGGGCATCTTCGTGTTGATCCGCGATATTACCGAGCGGCGCAACACTGCCCAGGCGCTGCACCAGGCCTATCAGCACCTGGAGCAGCGGGTGCGTGAACGCACCGCCGAACTCACCAGCCTCAACGACCAGTTGCTGCGTGAAATCGAAGAGCGAAGCCAAGCCGAGGCTCGCCTACGCGAGGCCAAGCGCGAGGCCGAACAGGCCAACCTGTCGAAAACGAAGTTCCTCGCAGCGGTCAGCCACGACCTGCTGCAACCGCTGAACGCGGCGCGGCTGTTCACCAGCGCATTGCTGGAGCGCCGCGACCCGCAAGACAGTGCCCACCTGGTGCGTAACGTCAGCAATTCGCTGGAAGATGTGGAAAACCTGCTCGGCACTCTGGTCGACATTTCCAAGCTCGATGCCGGGGTGATCAAAGCCGATGTCGCCCCGTTTGCCCTGCGCGAGCTGATGGACAACCTTGCTGCCGAATACGCACAGGTGGCGCGCAGTGAAGGCCTTGAACTGCATTTCGTGGGCTGCTCGGCGGTGGTGCGCAGTGACATCCAGCTGCTGGCGCGGATCCTGCGCAACCTGCTCAGCAATGCCATTCGCTATACCCGCAGCGGGCGTGTGGTGCTGGGCTGCCGGCGCCTGCGTGGCGGTCTGCGGATCGAAGTGTGGGACAGTGGCATCGGCATTGCCGAAGAGCACCTGGACGACATGTTCCAGGAGTTCAAGCGCGGTGATGTACAGCGCCCGGACCAGGACCGTGGCTTGGGCCTGGGCCTGGCGATTGTAGAAAAGATCGCCGGCATCCTTGGGCATCGGATAAGGGTACGTTCATGGCTTGGCAAAGGCTCGGTATTTGCCGTCGAAGTGCCACTGAGCACCACCGCGCCCAAAACTCAGCCGAGCCAGGTGGTCAGCGAGCCGATGCTCGAGCGCCTGCGCGGGGCGCGGGTGTGGGTGCTGGATAACGACGCGGCGATTTGCGCCGGCATGCGCACCTTGCTGGAGGGGTGGGGCTGCCGGGTGGTCACGGCGCTGTCGGAGGAAGACCTGGCGCGCCAGGTGGACAACTACCATGCCGAAGCCGACCTGTTGATAGCGGATTACCACCTGGACAACGACTGCAACGGTGTCGACGCCGTGGCGCGGATCAATGCCCGGCGCACCCAGCCATTACCGGCGTTGATGATAACCGCCAACTACAGCAACGACCTCAAGCAGCAGATTCGCGAGCTGGGCCACACCCTGATGCACAAGCCGGTGCGGCCGATGAAGCTCAAGACGGCGATGAGTCATCTGCTGGCAAACAGCGGGACATAGCTACCGGCCTCTTCGCGGGCAAGCCCGCTCCCACAGGAATTCTACAGGCTTCAAAGCTGCACAATCCCTGTGGCAGCGGGCTTGCCCGCGAAGAGGCCAGAACAGGCTAACGCCGCAGGTAATCAGCAAAATCAATATCACCAGCACTCAAGATGGCCTGGACCCGATTATGCACATTGAGCTTGCGCAAGATCGCCGAAACATGGGCCTTGACCGTGGTTTCAGCGATATCCAGCGTATAGGCAATCTGCTTGTTCGACTCCCCCTTGGTCATGCGCTCCAGCACCAACAGCTGCTTGCGTGTCAGGGCCTGGAGCATTTCCGGCGGGAAGCTCGGCGGCTCGTTGTGGCGCCGGCTGGTGCTGCTTTTCTGGGCGCGGATGATGTCGGGCGGCAGGTAGACATTGCCGTTGAGGATCTGCTCGATCGCTTCGATCATCTGTGAACGGGGCGAGGACTTGGTAATGAAACCCACGGCACCGTAGGTAATGGCCTGCAGCACGATCTGCTTTTCCTGCTCGGCCGAAACGATCACCACCGGGGTGGTCGGCGCCTCGTTGCGCAGGGTAATCAGGCCGTTAAGGCCGTGCATGCCGGGCATGTTCAGGTCGAGCAGGATCAGGTCGAGGTCGTCGTGCGCCTGGGTCAGGGCCAGGGCGCTGTCCAGGTCTGCGGTTTCCATGACCTCGCTGCCCTGGAAACCATCGCTGATGACGTTGTGGATGGCTTCGCGAAACAGCGGGTGATCGTCGGCAATCAAAATTTTGTACATGGCCTTTTCACCTTGTTTTTATTGGAGGGGGCGGGGCACGCATTTGCTGGCAGTTCAGGGAAAGGGCACGGGTTGTGCTGGCTGCAGCGGCAGGTTGGCCTGCTGCCAGGCGTCCAGGCCGTCGCGGTACCAGTACAGGTTGTTGTAGCCCAGGGCTTTAGCGCGTTTTACCGCGTTCCAGCTTAACCAGCAATCGGAGCGGCAATAAAAAACCAGGGGGTGCTCCGGGTGCCCGGCAGTGGCTTTTTGCAGGTTGCGCACGAAGTAGTCCTGCCAGGCCGGGCTCAGCTCGCCGTCGCCGGTGTTGGCCAGCCAAAGGCTACCGGGGAGGTTGGCGTGCGGTTCGTCTTCGATGAATTGGCCTTGCAGCCATTGGCGGCGATAGACGTCGATCAGTACGGGCCTGGGGCTGTTTGCCAGCAGCGTTTGCAGCGCGGCGGTGTCGATGACCTGGCCGCCCTCGACCTGTTGCGGGGTCGGGCTGCGGTAGAGGGTGGCGCGGTAGCCTTCGGCGGAAAACAGCGGGGTGGTGTCGGCCTGGGCGATACCCAGTGACAGACACAGCGAAAGGGCAGCCAGCAAAGGGTGCGGGGCACGTGGCATGGTTTTATCCTTCTTGTTATAGGCCCATTACATGCCAGCGGTGGTGTGTTGTGAATGCGACGATCAGACAGCAAAGGCAGTACTAAAGTAGTAGAAAAATGCTCAGGTATATGGGCGACAGGTTCAACGCGGCTTGCGCAGCGCCGCATGCTGGGGGTTGAAAGTGAGGATCGCCAGCAGGGTGAACAGCGCCGTCAACCCAAGGCACACCACCAACGCCAGCAGGTTCAGGCGCTCGTAAAGGGCAAAGCGCACAAGTTCTACCGCATGGGTGAACGGGTTCACCGCACACAGCCAGTACAGCCACTGGCTGGCCTCGCGCATCTTCCACAGCGGGTACAACGCCGACGACAGAAAAAACAGCGGGAAGATCACGAAGTTCATCACCCCGGCAAAGTTCTCCAGCTGGCGGATCGCGTTCGACAGCAGCAGCCCCAGGGCGCTGAGCATCAACGCAACCAGCAGCATTGCCGGCAGTGCCAGCAGCAGGCCCGCAGCGGGCGGCTGTACGCCGTACAGCCAGGCGATGGCGAGGAAGGCATACACCTGCAGCAGGGAAATCAACGCGGTCGCCAACAGCTTGCTGCCCAGCAGGAACGGCCGTGGCAATGGGCTGGTCAGCAGCACGCGCATGCTGCCCATCTCCCGGTCATACACCATCGACAGCGAGCCCTGCATGCCATTGAACAGCAAGATCATGCAGGCCAGGCCCGGGATGATGTACACCTCGTAGGGAATGTAGGTGTCGTAGGGCTCGATGATGGCAATGCCCAGGGCCGCACGAAACCCGGCGGCGAACACCAGCAACCACAGCAGCGGGCGCACCAGCGCACTGAGCAGGCGCGTGCGCTGCATCACGAAGCGTAGCCATTCGCGCAGCATGATGCCGTTGAAACATTGCCAGTAAGCGTTCATTGGGCGTTGGCTCCTGAGGGCGCGCTGGTCAGCCGGGCAAAGGCACTGTCGAGGTCGCCACCGTGCTCCAGGCTCAGGGCGTCGGCGGTACCGCGTGCTACCAGGCGGCCTTGATGCAATATGAGCAGGTCATCGCTGGGCTGGACCTCGTCCAGCAGGTGGGTGGTCCACAGCACGCTGAGCTGCTGCTCGCGGCACAGCCGTCGTACGTGCTGGTTGAGCGCCAAGCGGCTGGCCGGGTCGAGGCCGACACTGGCTTCGTCAAGCAGTAGTAGGCGTGGTTCGTGCAGCAGGGCGCGGGCAATCTCCACCCGGCGCCGATGGCCGATGTTCAGCGCACGAACACGCTCATGCCGACGTTCGCCCAGCCCTTGACGGGCCAGTTCGGCGTCGACCCGTTGGCTGCTCTGGCGCCGCGACAGGCCATGCAGCGCCGCGTGGTAGCGCAGGTTCTGTTCAACGGTCAGGTCCAGGTCGAGGGTGCTTTGCTGAAACACCACGCCCAGCTGGCGCAAAGCCGGGCGTGCTGCATTGCGCAGCGAGCAGCCGCCTACGCGGATGTCGCCGTGCTGCAGGTCGTACAGGCGGGTAAGCAGCGCGATAAGTGTCGATTTGCCGGCACCGTTGGGGCCCAGCAATGCGGCGAAGTGCCCTGGCGCCAGGCTGAACCCGACCTGTTTGAGTGCCGCGCGCTGGCCATAGGCAAAGCTTACGTCACTGACGTCGAGGGCGTTCATGGTGTGACCACCACACCCCAGGGGTAGCGCCCGACCTTCACCGACTTGAGCACTTTGAGGTTTTTCGCATCGATGACCGAAACATCGCCGCTGACGCCGTTGGTGGCCAGCAACTGGCTCTGGTCCGGGGTGAACGCCAGCTGCCAGACCCGTCGCCCGACCAACAGGTAGTCGAGTACCTCGTAGGTGTTGGCATCGATCACCGCCACATGGTTGGCCGGGCCCAGGGCGACGAAGGCGTACTTGCCATCGGCGCTGAGCTTGATGCCCACCGGCTGGACCTTGTCCGGGTGTACGCCCTTGATCTGGAAGTTCAGGGTTTTGAGTACCTGGCGCGTGGCCACGTCAAGAATGGTCACCGTGCCGCCGATTTCCGCCGATGCCCACAGCCGCGAACCGTCCTTGTTGAACTCGACGAAGCGTGGCCGCTGATCGACCAGGGTGCTGTCGGCCAACGTCTGAGTGCTGGTGTCGATCCAGTGCAGCATGTTGGTGGTTTCGCTGGTGTTGACTGCCCATTTGCCGTCAGGGCTGACCGCCATGCCTTCGGGTTCGATGCCAACGTCGATCTGCCCCAGCACCTCGTCGGTGACGGTGTCGATCACTGTCACCAGTGCGTCATCCTCGTTGGACACGTACAGCCAGCGGTCGTTGGGGTGCAGGGCGAACTGCTCGGGGTCCTTGCCGGAGGGCAGCTCCTTGATGATCTTGCGGGTGGCCACGTCCATCACCTGCACCCGGTCCGAATCGCTGGCGCAGATGTACAGCAGTTTGTTGTCGTGGGACAGCAGCAGGCCGCGCGGGCGCTGGCCGACCGGCAAGGTGTCGGTGACTTCAAGCGTTTGCATGTCGATCAGGCTGAGGCTGTTGTCTTTCTCGTTGGAGACCCAGGCAGTGGCAGCCATGGTATGCCCGCTGGCCAGTGCCAGGGCGGCCGATAGCAGGCTGGGGCAAAGCAGGGCCCTGTGAAAGAGGCGGCGCATGGCGAATTCCTTATTGTTGTGGTGATCGGGTCAGGGGTAGCTGCAGGTCACTTCGGGCTTGTCGTAGCCCAGGCTGTCCATTTCGTTGAAGGGGTGCAGGAAACCTTCCTGCGGCGAGGTGCTGACCAGGGCGCGCGGCTGTACCAGCGGGATTGGCTGGCGCAGTTCGCCGTTCCACGGGCGGTAGCTGAGCTTGCGGCCCTTGAACCCGTCCAGCGGCAACTGCTCGCTGAGCAGCAGTTGCTGCAATGCACGTGGTTCGGTCTGGCGCAGTTTGCTGACTGCACTGGCGACGCTGCGCACGGCCATCCAGGCGGCAAAGTCGCGGTCGTTCATCCAGCGCCCGGCCTGGGCTTCGAAGCGTTTTTGCAGCTGCGCGGCGCCGAAGGTTTCCACGGTCTTGTGCCAGCCGGTGGGGGTCAGCCCCTGGGTGCCTGCCACCGGGCGCGGGTACCAGGTCTGGTAGGGCAGGTACTCGCCGAAGTCGCCGCGTTCGTCCGCCACAAGCACCACATCGTATTCGGCGGTTTGCGTGAACAACGGCATGTCGGCCTGGGCGCTGCGGCGCTGGTCGTTGTCAAAGGTCCAGGCTTTCTCTGCAACCAGCTGCACGCCAAAGCGCTTCATGGCCCTGCGCAGGGCGGCGGCGTAAGCCTGGTCGTCCTCGGTCTGGCCGACCACCAACAGCGCCCGCTGCCATTTGCGCAATACCATGAACTGCACCAGGGCGTCGGCCAGCATGGCCCGGCTCGGCAGGCTGTGCAGCACATTGCCCGGGCACTGGCTGCTGCGCAAGCTGTCGTCGGGGCTGCCGGCATTGAACAGCAGGCTGTCGGGCAGGGCGGCAGACAACGCGCGCAGGCTGGCGGCCGGGGCATTCACCACGAACAGCCGCAGGCCCTGGTCGTGCTGGGCCTTGGCCGCCTGCAGCAAGGCTTCGGGGCTGTCGGCGGTGGCCTTGGCCAGCTGGAATTGCTGCTTCAGGAAGCGCCCTGTGCTGTTGCTGTCGACAATCGCCAATTCCGCGCCTTGCAGCCCGGCATCGGCAGGCTCGGGGATGATGTTGGACAACAACGGGCCTGGGTCGGGGCGATAGCTCAGGTAGCCGATGCGTACCTGCAAGGGTTCTGCGGCGGATGCCAGCGGTGCGCACAGCGCTGCGGCCAGGGCCAGCAGACAGGTCAGGGCAAGAGGGGCAGGCTGGCGCATAACATACTCCACGGCAGATGGCGCCAGCATAGGAAGCCCACTGGGAGGGGGAAATATGCAGAAAGTAGCGCCCGGCCGGTACCAAGGTAGTAATTCGGCCTAGGTGCTGCGGCTTTACGATGGGAAACACGATGGGCTAAAACGCCCAAGGAGAATCGCCTGTGCGCCCTGTCAACCTGTCGGCCCTGTGGCGGATCAACCTCTGGGTCACCTGCTGCTTTGCCCTGGTGACGCTGGCCTGTGCCGGCGTGCTGTTGCACCAGGCGGTGGCGGATGTTGAGCGTGAGTTGCAGTCTGCCGAAGCCGTGGTGGCTTACCTCGGCGACACCGCCGAACGTGACCCGGCAAGCCTGCAACCACGGCTGACCCAGAGCCTGCGCCATGTGCGGGTACACTGGCTGGCGGTGGGGGAAGCACCGCAGCTACCGGCGCAGAGCGGCCTGGATGCCTGGCTGGGCCGCCAGCTGTTGGGTGAGCGGCACAGTAGCAGCCGGCTGCTGGACCTGAATGACGGGGCCCGGGTGCTGATTGCTGTAGATGCGCGGGATGAGATCGACGAGGTCTGGGATGCCTTGCAGCAACTGCTCGGCTTGTTCGGCCTGGCATTGCTATTGAGCCTGTTGACCATCCGCTGGGCGGTACGGCGTGGCATGGGGTTGCTGGATGAACTGCTGCAAGCCTTGCGTCAGGTCTCGGGCGGGCAGTTGACGGCCCGCCTGCGCGAGGCCGGCCTGCCGGAGGCCCGTCAGCTGGCGGAACACTTCAACCGCATGGCCGCCACCCTGGAGCAGACCCAGGCCGACAATACGCAACTGACGCAGGCCCTGCTGGCGGTGCAGGAGCAGGAGCGCACCCACCTGGCGCAGACGCTGCACGACGACCTTGGCCAATACCTGGCAGGTATCCGTGCCCAGATCTGCCTGTTGCGCATGGTGGCCGACCAGCCGACCGTGGTGGAACAGACGGCGCAAGCCCTGGCACTCAATTGCGAACGCCTGCAACAGGGCTTTCGTGCGTTGGTGCGTGACCTGTATCCGGTGGCGTTGCAACACATGCCGCTGGCTGAAGCCTTCGACCTGCTCGTCAACCAGTGGCAGGCCAGCCAGGGTATCGCTTGTCGCCTCCAGGTTGGCGAGCGCTTGCCAACGTTGCCCGGGACGAGCCGCACGCACCTGTACCGGTTGCTGCAAGAGGCGCTGACCAATGTCGCCCGGCATGCCGGTGCCAGCCAGGTGCGGGTACGCCTGCAGCGCAGCGCCAAGGGCCTGCGCCTGCTGATTCGCGACAATGGCTGCGGAGCCCGTCAGCCGCAGCGGCCCGGCGTAGGCCTGCATTCGATGGCCGAACGCGCCCGCAGCCTGGGGGGCGAACTGCGCATTTTCAGCCGCCCCGGGGCTGGCTGGGCATTGGCTCTGAATATTCCCTTGGAGGTGTGATGAATATTGTATTGGTCGATGACCATGCCGTGGTCCGCCAGGGCTATGCCAGCCTGCTGCGGGCGGTGTTGCCCACGATGGAAGTGCGTGAGGCTGCCAGTGGCGAAGAGGCCTTGGCCCGGGTTCAGGAGCAAGTGCCTAACCTGGTGATCATGGATTTTGGCCTGCCTGGCATTAGCGGCCTTGAAACCACCTGCCGCCTGCGGCAGCGCCTGCCCCAGTTGCGGGTGCTGTTTTTCAGCATGCACGATGAGCTGCCGCTGGTGCGCCAGGCGCTTGAAGCCGGGGCCTTGGGTTACCTGACCAAAAACTCGGCGCCCGAGGTGTTGATCGAGGCGGTGCAGCGGGTGTTGGCCGGGCATGCTTATATCGAACAGCCTTTGGCTACCCAGTTGGCTTGCACGTCACAACAAAGTGCCAATGACCCGCGTTTGCAGCGCATGACCCAGCGTGAGTTGGAGATTTTCACGATGTTGGCCAAAGGCACTCCGGCGCGGGTGATTGCCGAGCAGTTGTGTATCAGTGGCAAGACTGTGTCCAATCACCTGACCTTGCTCAAGAGCAAGTTGCAGGTCAGCTCGCATGCCGAGCTGGTACATCTGGGGATTGATCTGGGGGTGGTGCGGGTGGCGGGGTGATTCGACGTGATAGCTGCGGCGCCTGTGAGACCGAGCGCCGCCCGTGCGGCGCTTGATCTCACAGGCGCTGAATATGCACCGGCGAACCCTTCGCTCAATTATCCCAAGTCTCAGGGCACCCCTTGCACCCCTCCATGTTGGCCTCCTGAAAATTCCCGTAATGCTGCCGCGCCCCGCGCAAATCGGCGCGTTCCAGGTTGCTCTGGCCAAATTTGGCTTCTTGCAGATTAGCGTCCCCCAGGTTGGCCTCCTGCAGGTCCGTCTTGCTCAGCCAGGCCATTTCCAGATCTGCGGCCTGCAGGTTGGCCTGGTGCATCTTTGCTCCTGACAGCCGGGCGAACTGCAAGTAGGCCGCGCCGAGGTCGGCTTTCTCGAACTGCGCGCCTTGGGCGAACATGCCCCAGCCCTGGATGGCGACCAACTTGCTGTTGCTCAGGTCAGCCAGGCGCAGGTTGCTCTGCTGCAGGCTGGCGCGGGTCAGGTTGGCGCCTTGTAGGCGAGCCTTTTCCAGGTTGGCCAGGTCCAGCCGGGCATGGCGCAGGTCGGCCTCACGCAGGTCGGCGCCGGCCAGGTTCATCTTGCGCAGGTCCTGGTTGGCCAGGTTGGCGCCGCGAAGGTTGGCCCCCGGGCACTGGCTGGCTTCGGCAATCACGCAACCGTTGACGGTCAAGGGGGCATCGTTGCCATCTTCGTCGGCACTTACCGCCATGGCGGGGGAGAGTACCAACAGCAAGGCATAGGGCAGGTAGTTCATGGTAGAAGGCTCCTGGCGGAAGATGAGCAAAAGCGGGGAGGGGGTTGGCCCGCTCCCCGCTGGCGATCAACGCTGCGCGGTCTTGTTGTCCCAGCTCGGGATCTTGAACACCCAGAACGAGCCACCCTGGGCCACCGGCTTGGTCAGCTCAGCCATGTCACCGCCCCACAACGGCACGGCGCCGCCGTAGCCCACGGTCACGCCGATGTACTGTTCGCCGTCCTGCTCCCAGGTGATGGGCGGCGAAACGATGCCGCTTCCGGTCTGGAACTTCCACAGCTCCTTGCCCGTCTTGGCGTCGAAGGCCTTGAAGAAGCCGTCGCCGGTGCCGGTGAACACCAAGTTGCCCTTGGTGGCCAGCACGCCGGCCCACAGTGGCAGGTGCTCCTTGTGCTCCCACACCAGCTTGCCGGTGGTCGGGTCCATCGCCCGCAGGGTGCCGACGTGGTCGTCGTACATGCGCTTGATGCGGAAGCCCATGCCCAGGTACGCCGAGCCTTTCTTGTAGTTCACTTCCTCGGTCCAGTACTCCTCCTTCCACTGGTTGCCGGGGATGTAGAACAGGCCGGTGTCCTGGCTGTAGGCCATGGGGTTCCAGTTCTTGCCACCGAGGAATGGCGGTGACACTTCCACCGGTTTGCCCTTGGTTTCACCTGGCAGCGGCTTGGCTGGGCGCTGGCCAGGGTTTTCTACCGGGCGACCGGTTTTCAGGTCGATGTGGCTGGCCCAGGTGATGTTGTCCACGAACGGGAAGGCGTTCTGCAGCTTGCCGTTGTTGCGGTCGACCACGTAGAAGAAGCCGTTGCGGTCGGCGTGGGCGGTGGCCTTGACCACCTTGCCGTCCTTGTCCTTGTAGTCGAACAGCACCAGCTCGTTGTTGCCAGAGAAGTCCCAGGCATCGTTGGGCGTGTGCTGGTAGAACCACTTCACCTCGCCGGTGCTTGGGTCGACGCCGACCTGGCCCGAGGTGTAGAGGCTGTCGTAGTCGTGGGGGTTGCCATCCTTGGAGGTGCGTGCCCAGGTGTTCCAGGGGCCGGGGTTGCCAGCGCCGACGATGATGGTGTTGGTCTCGGCATCGAAGCTTGCACTTTGCCAAGGGGCGCCGCCGCCGTGGCTCCAGGCTTCGACCTTGCCGGTCTCGGTGGTTGGGTCATCTGGCCAGGACGGCGCCTTGACGTCGCCGGTCGGGGTACTGTCCTTGCCGTTCAGCCGGCCCATATGGCCTTCGACGAAGGGCCGCATCCACACTTCTTCACCCGTTTCCGGGTCGCGGGCGAACAGCTGGCCGACCACACCGAACTCATCGCCGGAGCTGCCATGGATCAGCAGCACCTTGCCGCTGGTCTTGTCCTTGATCAGCACCGGGGCGCCGGTCATGGTGTAGCCGGCGCTGTGGTCGCCGAACTTCTTGTTCCACACCACCTTGCCGGTGTGCTTGTCCAGGGCGATGACCCGCGCGTCCAGGGTGCCGAAGTAGATCTTGTCGCCGTAGATCGCCGCCCCGCGGTTGACCACGTCGCAGCACGGGCGAATGTTGTCGGGCAGGCGGTGGTTGTAGGTCCACAGGCGTTTGCCGGTTTTGGCATCCAGGGCGAATACCCGCGAGTAGGAGCCGGTGACGTAGACCACGCCGTCACTGACGATGGCCTGGGATTCCTGGCCGCGCTGCTTCTCGTCACCGAAGGAATAGGACCACGCCGGGGTGAGCTTGAACACGTTCTTGTCGTTGACCTGGGCCAACGGGCTCCAGCGTTGGGCATTGGTGCCCATGCCGTATTGCAGCACGTCCTTGGTGGTCAGGTGGTCGTTGGCGATGTCTTCCCAGGTCACGTTCTTGCCGGCAGGTGCCGCTGGGGGGGTGGCCGCGATGGCCGCGTTGCTCAGGGCCAGGCTACCGGCCAGCAGCAGGGCCCGCACGCTGAGGGCCAGAGGGGAAAGGGCGGGTAGCGTTCTTGTTGTCATGGTTGCAGTTCCCTGTGGAGGTTTTGGCCTGCACAGGGTGCGGCGATGCAGCCTTGGCCGGATACGGAAAATATCCCGCCCTTGCCGGGAATAGTTCCCGAGCGGCACCTCAATTGGCCCTTCACCACAAGCCCTACTACCAAGGGAGTAAGGCCCGGCCACCAAAGCAGCATTCGACCGCCTGCGGGCTGTTTTTAAGATGGCGGCACGGCCTCTGTGGTTGAGGCTTTGCGTGCAATGGTGAGGGCATAACAATGACAACAAAACGCAATGTGTTGCTGGCTACAGGGCTGCTGGCTGCGGCTGTGCTGAGCGGTACGGCCTGGGCTCATGGCAACGTGGTGCCCCAGGCGGTGGAGACCAAAGGCCTGACCCCGATCAAGGACGCTGGCGTAAGCCTGGACGGCGACGGCTGGGCGGCGGTCAACCCGTACCGTACTTCGCCGGAGCACGACAAGGCCGTGGAAATCGGCGCTTCTGCCTACAACCAGAATTGCGCCGCCTGCCATGGCCTTGAAGCGAAATCCGGTGGCATTGCGCCCGACCTGCGCATGCTTGATGCGGGTGAGGCGGGCGATGAGTGGTTCGTCGAGCGGGTACGCCATGGCGCGGTTCGCGACGGCCGCGTGTACATGCCGAAGATGGCCGACTACCTGAGCCAGGAAGCCTTGTGGGCGGTACGTACCTATCTGGACAGCGTGCACGTCGAGGAGTGACGGCCATGCGTCTGTGGGCGGTGCTGTTGAGCGGCCTGCTGCTGTGTTGCGCAGCAGCCCAGGCGCAGGTGCGCAACTATGACGCGATCATCGCTGCCGGCGAGTTGAAGGTGGCGGTGTACAAGGATTTTGCCCCTTACAGTTTCGAGGACCACGGCAAGCCCCGCGGTGTGGATGTGGAGCTGGCACAGGCCCTGGCCACGGCCATGGGGGTGCGCCTGCATCTGATGTGGGCGCCGCCCGGGGAAAAGCTCGACGATGACCTGCGCGATTATATCTGGCGCGGCAGCCCGCTGCGCCACCAGCAGTTGGCCGACCTGATGATGCGGGTGCCTTACGACCACGACTATGCGCAAAAACGCAACGAGGTGGGCGAGCTGGAAAACGGCCAGGTGGTGATGTTCGGCCCCTATCAGGAAGAGCGCTGGCAAGTCGCGTACGACCGCCGTCGACTGGCATCGGTGGCCAGTGTGGCAGTGTTCCAGCAGCACCCCATCGGGGTCGAGGTAGACAGCGTGCCGTCGTTTTACCTGACGTCGGTGTTCAACGGCATGCTCAGTGCCAAAACCCACCATTATCCCGGTGTGCAACAGGCGTTCGCCGCGATGCAGGCCGGGCAGGTGGACGCGGTGATGGCCATGCGCGGCGAGGTTGACTGGCAACTGCACCAGGCTGCCGATCCGCAACTGGCGCTGGCGGAAAACGCCTACCCCAACCTGGGCAAGCAGGCCTGGGAGATTGGCATGGCGGTGCATGAAAGCAATCGCCAGTTGGCCTATGCCGTGGAAGAAGCCCTCGAAGCGATGATCCGTGATGGCCGGCTCAAGGCCATGTATGCTGCTTACGGCCTGCGTTACGAGGTCCCGGAGATGTATCAATAGGAGCAGGCCATGAACTGGCGAGCGACTTTTTTGCTGGCCTGCTGGATGCCTTGTGCGGCCCTGGCGGCCACGCAAGGTACCCAGACAGACCCGGTACCCTCGGTAATGTGGGACTTCTACCACAAGCAGCTACTGGGCCAGGCCGCGTTCGTCTTCGACGACCGGGTCAAGCTGCTGGCGCCGCCGTTTGCCGAGGACGCGCGCCAGGTGCCGCTGGAGATCGATGCCCGGGCGTTTTCTGGCGATGTGGTGCGTATCATCGCCTGGGCGGAGCTGAACCCTTTGCCGCGTATTGTCGATTTCCAGCCCGGCGAGCGCGTGCTGCCCTGGTTGTCGATCCGCATCCGCATCGAACAGGCCACGCCGCTGCGCGCTGCGGTGCAGACGCGTGACGGCCTGTGGCACGTCGGCTCGACCCTGATCGACGCCGCTGGCGGTGGCTGCACCGCACCCAGTGTGGTGCGCACGCAACCTGGCTGGGAGGAGCACCTCGGCGAAGTGCTGGGCGGGCGCTACCCGCGTGGCGACAGCAGCCGCTTGCGCCTGCAGGTGGCTCACCCGATGGATAACGGCCTGGTCAGCGGCATTCCCGAATTCTTCCTCAACCAGGCCGAGTTGCAAGATGCGAACGGCCAGCGCCTGGCCCACCTCGAGCTGTACCCGGCCGTCAGCGAAAACCCCAACCTCGGGTTCGATATCCAGGGCCCCGGGCCGACCCGGCTGGTGCTGCAGGACAACAGTGGCAACCAGTTCGAGGCGGCGGTGCCCTGACCCTGTTGCCCGACTTCACCTGTGACCAGAGGCGCCTGTATGCGTTGGATACCCTTGTTGCTGCTGTGCCTGGGCCTGCCGGCCTGGGCTGACTTTGAATATCGGCTTGCACCTCGGCAAATAGCCGCAGATACCTGGCTGCTGGAAGGCAGCACCGACAATTTCGCCAGGAGCAACGGCGGCAACATCGTCAACACCGCGTTCATCGTCACCGACAGCGGTGTGGTGGTGATCGACAGCGGCCCCTCGAAACGCTACGGCGAAGCGCTGCGCCAGGCCATCGCCTCCACCACCGAAAAGCCGGTGCTGGAGGTGCTGCTGACCCATCATCACCCCGACCATGTGCTGGGCAACCAGGCCTTCACCGATGTCCCTATCGGGGCATTGGCCGGTACCGGTGATTTGTTGCGCCAGCAGGGCGATGCCATGGCCGAGAACATGTACCGCCTGGTCGGCGACTGGATGCGCGGCACCGAAGTCGTGCTGCCCAGCCGTGTGCTGGAGGCGGGTATCCACGAGGTCGGCGGGCACCGGCTGCGTCTGCTGGCCCTGGGCGGGCATACCGGTGCCGACTTGGCGATTCTGGATGAAAAGACCGGCGTGCTGTTCGCCGGCGACCTGGTGTTTTACGAGCGTGCCCTGACCACGCCCAACAGCCCGGGGCTGGAGGTGTGGCTCAAGGATCTGGACACCTTGCAAGCGCTGCCCTGGAAGCAGCTGGTGCCGGGTCATGGTCCGGTTGCCAGCGATGCCCGGCCCTTTGCGCAGATGCGCGACTACCTGGGCTGGCTGGATGGCCTGATGCGCGACGGCGCGGCCCGTGGTGATGACATGGCCGAGATGATCCGCAGCCCCATCCCCGCGCGATTTGCCGGTATCAGCCTGACGCGGTACGAGTTGATCCGCAGCGTCAGTCACCTGTATCCGCGTTATGAGCGTCAGCGTTTACAGCGCGTTGATAGTGAACCGTCCGCCAGCCTTGTACCAAGGAACTAGAAATCTCCGCACTGCGGGCAATTGTTGGCAACCGGGTCGGGACCAAGAATTCCCGGCACACCGGGAAATTTTCCCGGATACAACAAAAAACCAAAGGTAGCCGTCATGACCCGATCCCCGCGTCGCCCCTTGTTCGCCGTGAGCCTGGTGCTCAGCGCCATGCTGCTTGCTGGTGCGGCCCACGCCGCTGTCAGCAATGAAGAAATCCTTCAGGACCCGAAGAACCCGCAGCAGATCGTGACCAATGGCCTGGGCGTGCAGGGCCAGCGCTACAGCCCGCTGGACCTGCTCAATGCCAACAACGTCAAGGAACTGCGCCCGGTCTGGGCGTTCTCTTTTGGCGGTGAGAAGCAGCGCGGCCAGCAGGCCCAGCCGCTGATCAAGGACGGGGTGATGTACCTGACCGGCTCCTACTCGCGGGTGTTTGCCGTGGACGCCCGCACCGGCAAGAAACTGTGGCAATACGATGCGCGCCTGCCGGATGACATTCGCCCGTGCTGCGACGTGATCAACCGGGGCGTGGCACTGTACGGCGACCTGGTGTTCTTCGGCACGCTGGACGCCAAGCTGGTGGCCTTGAACAAGGACACCGGCAAGGTGGTGTGGAGCAAGAAGGTGGCCGACCACAAGGAAGGCTATTCCATCAGTGCCGCGCCCATGATCGTCAACGGTAAGTTGATCACCGGCGTGGCCGGTGGCGAGTTCGGCGTGGTGGGCAAGATCCAGGCCTACAACCCGGCGAACGGCGAGCTGCTGTGGATGCGCCCTACCGTGGAAGGGCATATGGGCTACGTGTACAAAGACGGCAAGGCCATCGAAAACGGTATCTCCGGCGGCGAGGCGGGCAAGACCTGGCCAGGCGACCTGTGGAAGACCGGCGGCGCTGCGCCGTGGCTGGGCGGTTACTACGACCCGGAAACCAACCTGATCCTGTTCGGCACCGGCAACCCGGCGCCATGGAACTCGCACCTGCGCCCTGGCGACAACCTGTATTCCTCGTCGCGCCTGGCGTTGAACCCGGACGACGGCACCATCAAGTGGCACTTCCAGAGCACGCCGCATGACGGCTGGGACTTCGACGGCGTCAACGAGCTGATTTCGTTCAACTACAAGGACGGCGGCAAAGAGATCAAGGCCGCCGCCACCGCCGACCGTAACGGCTTCTTCTACGTGTTGGACCGCACCAACGGCAAGTTCATCCGTGGCTTCCCCTTCGTCGACAAGATCACCTGGGCCACCGGCCTGGACAAGGACGGGCGGCCGATCTACAACGAAGCCAGCCGCCCGGGCGCACCGGGTAGCGAGGCCAAAGGCAGCTCGGTGTTCGTCGCGCCGGCCTTCCTCGGTGCCAAGAACTGGATGCCGATGGCCTACAACAAGGACACCGGGTTGTTCTACGTGCCGTCCAACGAGTGGGGCATGGACATCTGGAACGAAGGCATTGCCTACAAGAAGGGTGCGGCGTTCCTCGGTGCCGGCTTCACCATCAAGCCGCTCAACGAAGACTACATCGGCGTGCTGCGTGCCATCGACCCGATCAGCGGCAAGGAAGTGTGGCGCCACAAGAACTACGCGCCGCTGTGGGGCGGGGTGCTGACCACCAAGGGCAACCTGGTGTTTACCGGTACGCCGGAAGGTTTCCTGCAGGCCTTCAACGCCAAGACCGGTGACAAGGTCTGGGAATTCCAGACCGGCTCCGGCGTGCTCGGCTCGCCCGTGACCTGGGAAATGGACGGCGAGCAATATGTGTCGGTGGTTTCCGGGTGGGGCGGCGCCGTACCGCTGTGGGGCGGCGAAGTGGCCAAGCGGGTCAAGGACTTCAACCAGGGCGGCATGCTCTGGACCTTCAAGCTGCCCAAGCAGTTGCAGCAAACGGCCAGCGCCAAGCCGTAAGGCTGCGGCCCTGCCGCCTACTACCAAATGAGGAGAGCCCCGCTGCCAACGATGCATTCGCCTGGCACGCGGGGCTTTTTACCATCGCTGCATCGCCTGTCGCTGGACAGGCATCGACCCACAGAGGCTCAGCATGATCTACGCACAACCCGGAACTCCAGGCGCCGTCGTGTCCTTCAAGCCACGCTATGGCAACTTCATCAACGGCGCGTTCGTACCGCCATTGGCTGGCCAGTACTTCACCAACAGCTCGCCGGTCAATGGCCAGCCGATCGCCGAATTCCCGCGCTCCACCGCTCAGGACATCGATCGGGCGCTGGACGCTGCGCATGCCGCCGCTGAAGCCTGGGGCAAGACCTCGGTGCAGGACCGCGCCCTGGTGCTGCTGAAAATCGCCGACCGTATCGAGCAGAACCTGGAGGTGCTGGCCGTTACCGAAAGCTGGGACAACGGCAAGGCCGTGCGCGAAACGCTCAATGCCGACGTGCCGCTGGCGGCCGATCACTTCCGCTATTTCGCCGGCTGCATTCGTGCCCAGGAAGGCGGGGCGGCCGAGATCAACGAAGGCACCGTGGCCTATCACATTCACGAGCCGCTGGGTGTGGTCGGGCAAATCATCCCGTGGAACTTCCCACTGCTGATGGCAGCCTGGAAGCTTGCCCCGGCCCTGGCTGCCGGCAACTGCGTAGTGCTCAAACCGGCTGAACAGACACCGCTGTCGATCACCATTTTTGCTGAGCTGATTGCCGACCTGCTGCCGGCCGGCGTGCTGAACATCGTCCAGGGCTTTGGCCGTGAGGCTGGCGAGGCGTTGGCCACCAGCAAGCGCATTGCCAAGATCGCCTTCACCGGCTCCACCCCGGTGGGCTCGCACATCATGAAATGCGCCGCCGAGAACATCATCCCGTCTACTGTCGAACTGGGCGGCAAGTCGCCGAACATCTTCTTCGAAGACATCATGCAGGCGGAGCCCGCGTTCATCGAAAAGGCCGCCGAAGGCCTGGTGCTGGCGTTCTTCAACCAGGGCGAAGTGTGCACCTGCCCGTCGCGGGCGCTGATCCAGGAGTCGATCTACGAGCCGTTCATGGCCGAGGTGATGAAAAAGATCGCCAAGATCACCCGGGGCAATCCGTTGGACACCGAGACCATGGTGGGCGCCCAGGCTTCGGAACAGCAATATGACAAGATCCTCTCTTACCTGGATATCGCCCGGGAAGAGGGTGCGCAGCTGCTCACCGGTGGTGCTGCCGAGCGGCTGCAAGGCGACCTGGCCACGGGTTACTACATCCAGCCGACCCTGCTCAAGGGCACCAACGCGATGCGCGTGTTCCAGGAGGAAATCTTCGGGCCGGTGGTGGGCGTGACCACCTTCAAGGACGAAGCCGAAGCGCTGGCGATCGCCAACGACACCGAGTTTGGCCTGGGTGCCGGCCTGTGGACCCGCGATATCAACCGTGCTTACCGCATGGGTCGTGGGATCAAGGCTGGCCGCGTGTGGACCAACTGCTATCACCTGTACCCGGCGCATGCGGCGTTTGGCGGGTACAAGAAGTCGGGGGTGGGCCGTGAGACCCACAAGATGATGCTTGACCACTATCAGCAGACCAAGAACTTGCTGGTGAGCTACGACATCAACCCATTGGGCTTCTTCTAAACCGCGTCGCCTTCTTCGCGGGTAAACCCGCTCCCACAGGGATTGCACAATTTTCAAGACTTGTGCGGTACCTGTGGGAGCGGGTTTACCCGCGAATAGGCCGGCACAGGTATCTTCTCCCTCCTACCAATGCACTCTGCAACTTCCTTCCAAAGTAGCATTCGGCTCAGTCCGTTCCCGTGCATTAATGCCTCTACCGGAATCCCCCGGCATAAGAAGAGGATTGCCCATGTGGAATAAACCCGCCTTTACCGACCTGCGCATCGGCTTTGAAGTGACGATGTATTTCGCCAATCGTTGATGTGCCGCCCGGCCATCGCCACGGTGGCCGGTTCCCCCTGATTCCCTGTGGTTGAGCCAGTGCCACGCTTTGGTCTGGTTGCTTTCGCTGCGGGATGCTTTACGCTGGCAGTTACCTTCCAGAACAATAAGAACAGGCTTCACGATGAGCCAGAGTTTCAGCCCGCTTCGCAAGTTTGTATCGCCTGAAATCATCTTCGGTGCCGGTTGCCGGCATAACGTTGCCAATTACGCCAAAACCTTCGGCGCCCGCAAGGTGCTGGTGGTCAGCGACCCCGGCGTGATTGCCGCCGGCTGGGTGGCGGATGTGGAAGCCAGCCTGCAGGCGCAGGGCATCGACTACTGCCTGTATACGGCTGTATCGCCCAACCCACGGGTGGAAGAGGTGATGCTCGGCGCCGAAATCTACCGGCAAAACCACTGCGACGTGATCGTCGCCGTGGGCGGCGGCAGCCCGATGGATTGCGGCAAGGCCATCGGCATCGTGGTTGCCCATGGGCGCAGCATCCTCGAATTCGAAGGCGTGGACATGATCCGCGTGCCCAGCCCGCCGCTGATCCTGATCCCCACCACCGCCGGCACCTCGGCGGACGTGTCGCAGTTCGTGATCATTTCCAACCAGCAGGAACGCATGAAGTTCTCCATCGTCAGCAAGGCGGTGGTGCCGGATGTGTCGCTGATCGACCCGCAAACCACCCTGAGCATGGACCCGTTCCTGTCGGCCTGTACTGGTATCGATGCGCTGGTGCATGCCATCGAGGCCTTCGTGTCCACCGGCCATGGCCCGCTGACCGACCCCCACGCGCTGGAAGCCATGCGCCTGATCAATGGCAACCTGGTGGAGATGATCGCCAACCCCACCGATATCGCCCTGCGCGAGAAGATCATGCTAGGCAGCATGCAGGCGGGGCTTGCGTTTTCCAACGCGATCCTGGGTGCAGTGCACGCGATGTCGCACAGCCTTGGCGGGTTTCTGGACCTGCCCCATGGCTTGTGCAACGCGGTGCTGGTGGAGCACGTGGTGGCGTTCAACTACAGCTCGGCGCCGGAGCGCTTCAAGGTGATTGCCGAGGTGTTCGGCATTGATTGCCGTGGCCTCAACCACCGGCAGATTTGCGGGCGCCTGGTGGAACACCTGATCGCCCTGAAGCACGCCATCGGCTTCCACGAAACCCTGGGCCTGCACGGCGTGCGCACGTCCGATATTCCGTTCCTGTCGCAGCATGCGATGGATGATCCGTGCATTCTCACCAACCCCCGCGCGTCGAGCCAGCGTGATGTCGAGGTGGTCTATGGCGAGGCCCTCTGACGAGCAGCAGCGGGCGCTGGCCGGGCTGCTGGGGCTCGGCGACCACTCGGCGCGCAAAAGCCATTATCCGGAGCTTTCTGCCCGCCTGGACGAACTGGAAGCCGAACGCAACCGCTATAAATGGCTGTTCGAAAACGCCGTGCACGGCATTTTCCAGGCCAGCCTGCAGGACGGCATGCGTGCCGCCAACCCGGCGTTGGCGCGCATGCTTGGCTACGACGACCCGCAAGCGGTGCTGTTTTCCCTGACTGACCTGGCCACTCACCTGTTTGACGGCGGCGCCGAAGAACTGCAGGCGATTACCGCGATCCTCGCCCGTGAGCGCAGCCTGCACGGCTACGAAACCCGCCTGCGCCGCAAGGATGGCAGCCACCTGGATGTGCTGATGAACCTGCTGCTAAAGCCAGGGCAGGAAGGGCTGGTGGAAGGTTTTGTCGCCGACATCACCGAACGCAAGCAGGCCCAGCAGCGTTTGCAACAGCTCAACGACGAACTGGAACAACGGGTTGCTGCGCGTACCGATGAATTGCTGGAGGCCCGGGATGCCGCAGAGGCCGCCAACCGCAGCAAGGACAAATACCTTGCCGCCGCCAGCCATGACTTGCTGCAACCGCTGAACGCCGCCCGCTTGCTGATCTCTACCTTGCGCGAACGGCCATTGCCAGAGGCCGAGCATGTGCTGGTGGAGCGCACCCACCAGGCCCTGGAAGGCGCCGAAGACCTGCTGACCGACCTGCTGGACATTTCCCGGCTCGACCAGGCAGCGGTCAAACCGGACGTGGCCGTGTACCGTCTCGACGAAGTCTTCGCGCCGCTGGTCTCGGAGTTTCGCACAGTGGCTGATGCGGCAGGCCTGACGCTGCACGCACGTATCGCTGACCATGCCATCAGCACCGACCTGCGGTTGCTGACGCGCATTCTGCGCAACTTCCTCAGCAATGCCTGCCGCTACACCGACGAAGGCCGGATACTGCTAGGTGCCAGGCGCCGTGGCGAGCATCTGCGGCTTGAGGTGTGGGACACTGGCCGGGGCATTGCTGCGGATCGGCTGGATGCCATTTTCCTCGAATTCAACCAATTGGACGTCGGCCGTGCTGCGGATCGCAAAGGGGTGGGGCTGGGGCTGGCTATCGTTGAACGGATTGCCAAGATTCTCGGTTACCGGATCGAGGTACGTTCATGGCCGGGGCGCGGCTCGATGTTCAGTATCGAGGTACCGATTGGCAAAGAAGTGCCGCTGGCCGTTCACCAGGCTGTGCCGCTGCCAAGTGCCGGCAACCCGCTGCCGGGCCGCCGCTTGCTGGTGCTGGACAACGAAGTGAGCATCCTCGAGAGCATGGGCGCGTTGCTGGAGCAGTGGGGCTGTGAAGTGGTCACTGCAACCGATCAGGAGGCAGCTTTGCTGGCGTTGCAGGGGCGGGCTCCGGAATTGATCCTGGCCGACTACCACCTCGACCATGGGGTGGTGGGCTGCCAGGTGGTCAAGCACTTGCGTGAGCATTTTGCGGTTGCGATACCAGCGGTGATCATTACCGCCGACCGCAGCGACCAGTGCCGTCGGGGCTTGCAGAAGTTGGGGGCGCCGCTGCTGAACAAGCCGGTTAAACCGGGGAAACTGCGCGCGGTATTGAGCCAGTTGTTGGGGTAATTCATCATCGCCCGTTAACGACCTACAGCGAACTAGAGCAATCAGGGCACACCGTTAACTTTGGATCCAGTTGTGAGTAAAATCTTGCTCTTCGGTCAGCATTGTAGAATGTTAGTCTACTCACTAACGTGACTTTAAATAACGCTGGTCGGTGGTGGTGTTCAGGCAGTGCTGGCCGGTCAGGGTCTGCAAGTCGATGATCGCCAGCACGAAGGGCAGCAGCGCCAGCACCGAGGCCCACAGCACTGCCAACGGCTCTGCCACCAGGGCAGCGATGACCGCACCGGAGATCATCTTGCGCAGGGCGATATGCGGTACGCCCAGGTTGCGCAGGAAGTTGGCTTCGCGCATCAGGGGTGGGGCCATGGTGTCGCCGGGGATGCCGAGCAATGCCGTGGGGACGGCGTGGGTCATGTGCTTGGCGCCAACCATGCGCTGGACCTGATCATTCGCCGCTTCGTGGTACCGGGCGATGCGGTGCTGGTGGAAAACCCGGGCTACTACCCGTCATCGACGAGTTGGCCGACTTGCAGATGATGTTGCACACCAGTTGTTCGGAACTGTGCGAACGCACGGCGGATGTGATCCTCAGCGAAGGGCATTACCTGCGGCACCCGATGCGCCTCCAGAACCGGGTGCGGGAGGCTACCGCCGGGGGCGATCTTCCGGACCAACCAGAAGGCCGTGACGCCTTGGACCCGGTTCAATGTGGCCTATTTGCAGGAACTGGTTTTTGCGCAGTGCATCCGTGGTTGAGCAAGTCAATGGCTTGAGTCGGGCGCTTGGGCGCATTCCACAAGCCAGTCGATCAATACCTGCAACCGTCTGGGCATCGGGTCATGAGGCGGGTAGACCAGGTAGTAGCCATAGCTGGGGGTCTCGACGAAACCACCCAACGGCAGGACCAGCTCACCGCGTGCAATGCGCTCTCTGACCAGTTGTTCCCGGCCGATGGCGATGCCGGCATGGTTCAGCGCTGCGAGTGTGCAAAGGTCGGAGCGATCGAATGTTAGAAACCGGTGTGGAGGGGTGATACCGGCGCCTGTGGTGCTGGCCCACAGCTGCCACTCTGCATCGAATGCAGCATTGTCCCAGGCTGCTACGTCATGCAAGGCGGTGCAGTGGTCCAGCCGGTGCAGGTCGCCGGTCAATGCATGGATTTCTGCGTAATGGGGGGAGCACACGGGGGCGATCCGCTCGTTCATCAAGTGGAGGGTCTTGAGCCCGGGGTGATGGCCATCCGAGTAACAGAGGACCAGGTCGATCTTGCGTGTGCGGTAGTCGATGCTCTCATTGCCCACCCTGATATCCAGCTGGATATCAGGGTAGCGGGAAGTGAACTGCGCAAGCCGCGGCACCAGCCAGCATTGTGCTACTGACGGGCGTACATACAATGTCAGTTGGCCGGCGATCTCGGCGTGAGCGCGTTCCTGCACGGCCTCGCTGAGCTCATCCATGGTCCGCTGCATGACCGCGAACAGGCGCTCGCCGTCTTCGGTGAGGCTGACCTTGCGCGGCATGCGATGGAACAGCTTGAGCGCCAGTTCATCTTCGAGGCGATTGATGCGATGGCTTACCGCGCTGGCCGTCAGGCACAGCTCATCCGCGGCCCGAGAAAAGCTCAAGTGCCGTGCGGCCACCAGAAAAACATGCAGGCTGCCCAGGTGCGAGCCATTGAGTTTCACGGCGGCGGCGCCGGTTTTTTTCATCTATCAATCCTTTCGCACAATGTACTGACTGCGGTTACACGTTTGCCTGCAAACTGTACCCCTTCGCCAGGTAGGCGTTGAACTCATCGTCCGGTACCATGCTGCCACCCGTGCCCCAGACGAGGTGAGTGGCCTGCTGAAGCTGAGCGGGGGTGAAGCCCTGGCGCGCCAGGTACTCACCTGCTTGCAGTACCCTTACCATACCGGGTACGCCGGCCAGGGCAGAGGGTTCCAGTTTGACCTTGTCCTGCTCATAGGCGATGACCATCAAGCGGTACAGCGCTTCGTCGGTCACCGTGTAGTAACCATCGATCAGCCGCTGCATGGCCTTGCCGACAAATCCGGACGGGCGACCGACCGCTAGGCCGTCGGCGGCGGTGATGTTGTCGATGCCGAAGTCTTGCACACTGGTTTCATCGTGCAGGCCGGTATAGACACCCAGCAGCATGCAGGGGGAGTGGGTGGGCTCGGCAAAGATACAGTGCACCGCATCGCCGAACACCAGCTTCAGCCCGAATGCGACACCACCGGGGCCGCCCCCGACGCCGCACGGCAGGTACACGAACAGCGGATGATCTGCGTTCACCTGGATGCCGGCCTGGTCGAATTGGCGTGCCAAGCGCTCGGCGGCAACGGCATAGCCGAGGAACAGCTGCGGGGAGTTTTCGTCGTCGACAAAGTAACAGCTGGAGTCAGAAGCCGCCTGCTGGCGCCCTTGCTCGACCGCCACGCTGTAGTCGGAGGCATGCTCTACCACCGTTACGCCGTTGGCACGCAGCTTGTCCTTCTTCCATTGCCTTGCGTCAGACGACATGTGCACGCTTACCTGGAAGCCCAGCTTGGCGCTCATGATGCCAATCGACAGCCCGAGGTTGCCGGTTGAACCTACGGCGATCTTGTACTGGCTGAAGAATGCGCGGGCCTGGTCGCTGGCCAGTTTGCTGTAGTCATCCGTTGGCGTGATCAAGCCGGCCGCCAAGGCCAGGTCTTCGGCGTGCTTGAGCACTTCATGAATACCGCCCCGGGCTTTGATCGAGCCGGAAATAGGCAAGTCACTGTCCGCCTTGAGCCACAGGCTGCCCACGTTTTGCAGTGATCCTTCCTCGATTAGAAGTTTGCGAAGCTGCGCCAGCGGCGTGATGTGCGATTCGATGACACCACCGGTAGCGGCTGTCTCGGGGAACACGGTGGCGAGGTAAGGTGCAAATCGCTGCAACCGTACGCTTGTCGCTAGCACGTCAGCAGCCGTCAGGCCTACGTCGTGCAGGGCCTCGGCAGTTCCGGCGATACCAGGGTTGAACCAGCTGGTCTCTTTCAGGGCAACCAGGTCGGCGATGATCGGGTGGCTTTGTTGCCAGGCTTCAAGGGTTTTTCCGTGAATCATGATTTCACCTGTTGCACAGTATGTGCAGAGTAGATCAGACAATCTTCGAAAGGAGCAGGGTCAGGCACAAGGCAACTACCGAGGCCAGTACTGTAGCGGCCGTGAACTTCTTCAGTGCGTCGCTCAGGGAAAGGCCCAGGTATTCCTTCACCACCCAGAACGCCGAGTCGGTGATGTGGGTCCAGCCGATGGCCCCGGCGCCGATAGCGATCACCAGGATTTCCCGGTTGTATTCCGGATGCTGGCCAAGCATCGGCATGACCATGCCGGCCGCGCTGATCATTGCAACGGTGGCCGAGCCGACGGCAAAGTGCATGATCCCGGCAATCAACCAGGCAAGGATGATCGGATTGAGTTGCGTATGGTTGAGCACATCGGCCAGTGCCTTGCCGATACCGCTGCCCACGAGCATGTCATTGAAGGCGCCACCGGCACCGATGATCAGCAGAATGCCGGCCAGGGGAGGGAAGCAGCGCTGGGTCAGGCTCAGCAGGCCAGCCATGTGCAGGCCGCGACGCAAGCCAAGCGCCCAGTAGGCGAACACCACCGACAGCGTCAGGGCAATCAATGGGCTGCCGAAAAACGCCACCCACTCATACAGCGCAGACCCCTTGTCCAGAACAGTGACTGCCAGAGTTTTGCCAACCATCAACAGAAGCGGCAGCAGTACGGTGGCGAGTGTGATGCCGAAGGCGGGCATTGGCTGTTCTTCTGCTTGAGTCACCGTGCGTGCAGACAGGAAGGCCTGTTGGGATTCGCTGGCTTCACGTCGGCAGGTGAAACGCACCCACAGCGGGCCCGCGACGATGGCGGTCGGGAGGCCAACGATCAGCCCGTACAGGATGACAGTGCCGATATCCGCATTGAGCATGCCGGTGATGGCCGTGGCAGCGGGGTGTGGTGGAAGAATGCAGTGCACCACCATCAGCGAGGTGGCCAGTGGCACACCGAGGTACAGCATGCTGATGCGGGTTTGACGTGCGACCACGTAGATCAGCGGAATCAACAGGACGAAGCCAACCTCGAAGAACACCGGGATGCCGGCGATGAAGCCAACGAGCATCATTGCCCAGGAGGCATTGCGTTCACCCAGCGTGTTCAAAAGCGTGGTGGCGATGCGTTTGGCACCTCCAGACTCTTCCAGCAATTTGCCGAGGATACTGCCCAGGCCGATGATACCGGCGAGAAAGCCCAGCGTGCCGCCCATGCCTTTCTCGAATGCGGCCACAATTGCCGTGGGCGCCATGCCGGTGCCGACACCTACCACCAGGCTTGCGGCCATCAACGCGAGAAAAGGGTGGACTTTGAATTTGCTGATCATGGCTACGATCAGGAGTATTGCAGTGCCCAGGACGAATAATGAGAACGTTGGAGTCATCGTGTAGTTATCTCTATCGCTGATCGCTTCCGTGCGAGCTTCTTGTTGGTTTGCACCCATTAGATTTCAGCGATTTGATCGACTCAAACGATGGCTCCTCACAGCATGGATGAATGCATGTCATGCATGCTGATACACAGCTGCCACCTTTCCGTTTGACAGCGGGTTGGCGGTGGCCCTCCCGAGAACACAGTGCGATGTACACACAGAAAAACAAATTCACCGTCGGCAAAACCACCTTCTACCAAGGTGAAAACCAGACCCACCCCCTGTTCCGTATCGAGGCCGGCATTCCTTGCCAGAGCGCTCGCGAGCAGGCTTCAGAGTTGATGGGCTACGCACGGGACATGACCCTGGATGGCTTGATGGAAGACAAACCGCAGCTGATTTGGGCCTCGCATTACCTGTGTGCCTTGGCCAAGGCACTAGAGGGTACGAATGGTTTGCTCAATCAGCTATAAGGCGGCGCAGGCAGCTCAGCCAACAACCGCTTCAACCCATCGCTCCATTGCCTACGAATCTGCTGGTAATACGCATCCTCACCGGTAATGCGTTTGCGTGTCATGCATTCCAGGCTGCCTTCGCGGTACACCAGCAAGTCCAGCGGCATGCCCACCGACAGGTTGCTGCGGATGGTGGAGTCGAACGAAATCAGGCCGCAACGCAACGCCTCATCGAGTGGCGTCTGGTATTGCAGGTTGCGGTCGAGAATAGGCCGCCCGTATTTGCTTTCGCCCAGTTGCAGGAACGGGGTGTCTGGCGTGGCCTGGAAGAAATTGCCCTGCGCGTAGACGTTGTAGATGGCCATGGGTGCGCCGGCTATCTGGCCACCGACAATGAATGAACTGCTCAGGTCGATGTCGCCCGTAAGTTTGCTGCGGTCACGGTTGACCACTTCGCGCAGGGTGTCGGCGACCAGCACCGTTGCATCGTAGAGCGTGCCAACGTTCAGCAGGTGAGGGCCGCTGCCCTGGCTGCGTTGCTGCAGCAGGTTCACCACCGACTGCGAGGTTGCCAGGTTGCCGGCGGTCTGCAGCACGATCAGCCGCTCGCCCGGCACGCTGAACACGAACAACTTGGCAAAGGTGGAGATCTGGTCGATGCCGGCGTTGGTGCGTGAATCGCTGATGAAGACAAGCCCGTCCTCAAGGTGCATGGCGACACAGTAAGTCATGCGGTTTCCCTGGTATTGGATATGGAGCGGTCTTGCCGCATCTGCGCGGCAAGACCGGCCTGCTGCAAACGTGTCACTGGCGGTGCACGTGAACGCTGGCCTGCATCGATTCGATACCGCCGCCGCGGCGTACGCCCCGGACCGGGCAGGCATCGAGGTAGTCCAGGCCAACCGCCAGCTTCAGGTGACGGTCTGGCCGCGTCAGGCGGTTGGTGATGTCGAAGCTGTACCAGGCGTCGTCGATCCAGGCTTCTGCCCAGGCGTGGCTGGCCAGGTGCTGCTCGTCCTCGGTGCACAGGTAGCCCGAAACGTAGCGTGCCGGCACCCCCAGGCTGCGGGCGCAGGCCAGGAAGGCGTGGGTGTGGTCCTGGCACACCCCGGCGCCGCCGTTGAATGCTTCGATCGCGGTGGTACCCACCGAAGTGGCCCCCGGGCGGTAGGGCATGTGCTCGGCCAAGCCTTGCATCAGCCCCGTCAATGCCGCCCGGTCTCGGTGCTCGCCACATTGTCGGGTGGCGAAGGCCTTGAGCGTGTCATCGGCCTGGGTCAGGCGGCTGACACGCAGGAATGGCAGGGGAGACTGGCTTTCGGCCTCCTGCTCGCAGTCCGGGTCGATCTCTACTTGCCCGCTGGCAGTCAGCGCCAGGTGGCCGTGGGGTTTGTCCAGGGTCAGCACATGCAGGATGTTGCCGTACGGGTCGATCTGGCTTTTGACCTTGCAGGGCAGGCCCAGTTGCCATTCATTGATGCGTTGGCGTGCGCTGCTGCGCGGCGTCAGGCGCAGAAACTGGATGCTGTTGCTGACGTCGCTGGCATAGCTGTAGGTGGTGTCGTGGCGAATGGACAGTTTCATACAACCTCCAGGTAGGAGTGATGGACCGCCTGGCCCAGTTGGTTGATGCGGCCGATAAAATCGCTGAGCCAAGGGTGCAGGCCCGCTTCGAGGACTTCATCGATGGCGGTGTAGCGCAGGCGCGCGTTGAGTTCGGCCGCCATGCGCTGTGCGGCGCGCCCGGTACTGCCCGGCAGGCCGGCCAGGATCAGGTCCAGTTCCTCGATGCAGGCATGCAGCGAGCGTGGAACGTCCACCCGCAACAGCAGCAGCTCGGACACCGGCCGCGCGCTGGGGGCGGCGCGATAGATCTCGTTGAAGGCTTCATACGAGGTCAGCGCACGCAGCAAGGCGCTCCACTGGTAATAACCACGGGCGGAATCGTCGCTGACCTCTTCGGAGGTTTCGCCGAACATTTCATAGCGCGCATCGAGCAGGCGCAGGGTGTTGTCCGCGCGTTCCAGGAAGGTGCCCAGGCGGATGAAACTGTAGGCATCGTTGCGCATGATGGTGCCGGAGGTGGCGCCACGGAACAGGTGCGAGCGTTCCTTGACCCAGTCGCAGAACTGGCTGATGCCATAGCGGCCAAGGCCATTGCTGGCGATATTGCGCATCTCGATCCAGGTGGCGTTGATGTTTTCCCACATGTCGGCGGTGATGCGGCCACGCACTGCATGGGCATTGGTGCGGGCGGCCTGCAGGCAGCAATAGATGCTGCTGGGGTTGGTCGCGTCGAGGGCGAAGAAGTGCAGCATGCGCTCGGTGTCGAGCTCGGTGTGCCGGCGGATGTAGTCGTCCAGCGTGCCGGATGCCAGCAGCGACATCGCCAGCTCGGCATGGCCATCGCTGCGCCCGGCCTGGGGCATCAACGACAGCGAATAGCTGACCTCAAGCATGCGCGCGAGGTTTTCTGCACGCTCCAGGTAGCGCGACATCCAGTACAGGTCGGAAGCGGTTCGCGAAAGCATGGTTCAGTCCTCCACCACCCAGGTGTCCTTGGTACCGCCGCCTTGCGACGAGTTGACCACCAGAGAGCCTTCCTTCAGCGCCACGCGGGTCAGGCCGCCGGGCACCAGGCGGGTTTCACTGCCCGAAAGCACGAACGGGCGCAGGTCGATGTGGCGTGGTGCGATGCCGCTGTCGACAAAGGTCGGGCAGGTGGACAGGCACAAGGTGGGTTGCGCGATATAGGCGTGCGGGCGGGCTTTGATGCGCGCGCGGAAGTCTTCGATCTGGGCACTGGTCGATGCCGGCCCAACCAGCATGCCGTAGCCGCCGGAGCCCTGGGTTTCCTTGACCACCAGTTCAGGCAGGTGGGCCAGGACGTGGGACAGATCCGCAGGCTTGCGGCACTGCCAGGTGGGCACGTTGTTCAGGATCGGCTCTTCGCCCAGGTAGTAGCGGATCATGTCGTCGACATAGGGGTAGATCGACTTGTCGTCGGCTACGCCGGTGCCGACGGCGTTGGCCAGTACCACATTGCCGGCGCGGTACACCGAGATCAGCCCTGGTACACCGAGCATCGAGTCCGGGTTGAACGACAGCGGGTCGAGGTAGTCGTCGTCCAGGCGGCGGTAGATCACATCAACCTGCTGTGGGCCGGCGGTGGTGCGCATGTAGACATGCTCGTCACGCACGAACAGGTCGGCGCCTTCGACCAGCTCGATGCCCATTTCACGGGCCAGGAACGCATGCTCGAAATAGGCGCTGTTGAAACGGCCGGGGGTGAGCAGCACGGCCGTGGGGTTGTCCAGCGGGCTGGCGCTCTTGAGCGTGTCCAGCAGCAGGTTGGGGTAGTGGTCGATGGGGGCGATACGTTGGGCGGCAAACAGTTCGGGGAACAGGCGCATCATCATCTTGCGGTCTTCGAGCATGTAGCTGACGCCGCTGGGGGTGCGCAGGTTGTCTTCCAGCACGAAGTAGCTGCCATCGCCATCGCGCACCAGGTCGACACCGGCGATGTGGGCATACAGCCCGCGGTGCAGGTCCAGGCCCTGCATGGCGATCTGGTAGCCCTCGTTGGCCAGTACCTGCTCGGGCGGGATGATACCGGCCTTGAGGATGCGCTGGTCGTGGTAGATGTCCTGCAGGAACAGGTTAAGCGCCTGCACACGCTGGATACAGCCGCGCTCGACCGTGCGCCATTCGCTGGCGCGGATGCTGCGCGGGATGATATCGAAGGGGATCAGGCGCTCAGTGTCCTGGCTGTCGCCGTACAAGGTGAAGGTGATGCCGGCACGGTGGAACAACAGGTCCGCCTCACGTCGGCGCTGCTCCAGCAGCTCCAGCGGGGTGTTCGCCAGCCAGCGGGCGAACTCCTGATAATGCGGGCGGCAACTGCCGTTCGCTTCGTACATTTCATTGAAAAAAGCCCGGGACATACCCACTCCTTGCCGCCGTTGCCGGCAGCTTCATTGCGGTTCATCTGCGTTTTTCGGGGTGCTGCCTTGCTGGGGTCGGTGGGTGCCGTGTCTCGCGTGAGCCTCGGTTGCGATGGATTGCCTGTGCGGTGAGCACAACAAGCATTGCAATGAAGGTGCCGAAAACGCTGTGCAGCGGGGATGTTGAGGGGGAAACGCCGCGAAACACGGGATTTGGGCGGGTAATCCGTGGCAGTACGGGACGGTGTTTGCTGTAGCTACGAGTGAGCAACGCCGGGCCGACAGCCAGGCGTGCATCAAAAAAGGGCGCTTTGAACCCCGTTATCGATTTTGACCCGAATTGGGGCGTGGACTGCCAAGGACGCGCAGCTGTCAGAGTACGGGCCCTGACGCCACGCTGACACCCGCCAGCGTGGTGAAGGAGATGTCCTTGGCGGTGAGCAGAAAATCGCTCACGTATGGCACTTCCAGCATGTCACTGCGCAGTGCGGCGTAGAGCCTGGCCTGCAAGCCCTGTTCGCCAAGGCGCTTGGCAGTTACATAGCCACGCGAGCTGTACTCATGCACTGCCCAGTTGGGCAGGCAGCAGACACCGCGCCCGGACGCTACCAGCTGCATCATCATCACGGTCAGTTCCGAGGTGCGTACCTGTGCCGGCTCGACGTCGGCCGGGTCGAGAAAGCGGCTGAAGATATCCAGGCGAGCGCGTTCGATCGGGTAGGTGATCAGCGTCTGGTGGGCGATATCGGAAGGTTCCAGGTAAGGCTTGTCGCGCAGGGCGTGGTGGTTGTCGATGGCCAGCAGTGCC
Source organism: Pseudomonas sp. FYR_2 (assembly GCF_043106425.1). Classification (NCBI taxonomy): domain Bacteria; kingdom Pseudomonadati; phylum Pseudomonadota; class Gammaproteobacteria; order Pseudomonadales; family Pseudomonadaceae; genus Pseudomonas; species Pseudomonas sp. FYR_2. The sequence continues at coordinate 112,228 of NZ_JBICMM010000041.1, read as the reverse complement.
TCATAACCGAACAACGGCACGTAGGTGATGCCCGGCAGTGTTACCGGGTCGGAAGTGACTACCAGGTCCAGGTCGCCGCGCTCCAGGGCTGGCAGTGGTGCGAAGGAAAAACCGGAGGCGAGGTCCAGTTCCACCTCTGGCCAGGCGCTGCGAAACTCATCCACTGAAGGCATCAGCCACTGGTAGCAACTGTGGCATTCGATGGCGATGTGCAGCCGCCCGGCCGAGCCCCCGGCCAGCTTGCCAAGGTCCCGTTCGGTACTGCGAATTTGCGGCAACACCTGGTCGGCCAGCTGCAACAGTTTCAGCCCCGCACTGGTGAAGCGCACCGGCCTGGATTTGCGCACGAACAGCGGCATGCCGATACGCTCCTCCATGTCGCGGAACTGGTGCGACAGGGCTGATTGGGTCAGGTGCAGGCGCTCGGCGGCCTCGTGCAGGCTGTCGGTTTCACGCAGCGCGTGGAGGGTTCGCAGGTGGCGTAAATCGATCATGGGTAAATTACGGACCAACTCGATGAACGTGGGTTCTCCTCACGCTCGAGCGGCCCTGGCAATCCCTTTCAGTAGGTTTCCGTTGGTGGGGCAGAGGCTCAAGCCGCGTTGTGCGCGGCGATGTTGCGGTATTGCCCCTTGAAATACAGCAGTGGCTGCGCATCAGCCGATGCCTGCTGGCTCAGTGCTTTAACTTCACCAATCACGATCAGGTGATCCCCGGCGGCGTGTTCGGCGTGAATTTCGCAATCAAGCCAGTGGATGCTGCCAGCAATGATCGGGTTACCCAGGGGCGATATCTGCCATTGCACGCCCTGCCATTTATCGGTGCCGCGCTGCGCAAAGCGGTTGGAAATGCCGACCTGTTCACCTGACAGGATGTTGACCATGAAGCGGCCAGCCTGGCGAATCTTCGGATAGCTGGCCGAACGAGATATCACGCTGAATGACACCAGCGCAGGGCTCATCGACACGCTGTAGAACGACTGGCAGGTGAAGCCGACCGGCTCACCGTCAATGTACGATGTGATCACCGTGATGCCGGATGCGAAGTGCCCAAGCGCCTGGCGAAAAATCGACGGCTCGATAGCCTTACCGGAAAGCAACATAGTAGGTCCTGTGGCTGCGTTTGCTTCAGCGTGCGTTGACGAGTTCCTGACGGACGATTGCCGCGCCTGCACTCAACGCCTTGAGCTTGCCGCTGGCTACCTGACGAGGCAGGGGTGCCATACCGCAATTGGTGCACGGGTAGAGTTTGTCGGCATCGACGAACTGCAGTGCCTTGCGCAGGGTGTCGGCAACCTGCTCCGGTGTTTCAATGACATGGCTGGCCACATCAATGGCGCCGACCATGACTTTCTTGCCGCGAATCAGCTCGATCAGGTCCATTGGAACATGCGAGTTATGACATTCCAGCGAGATGATATCGATGCCGGACTGTTGCAGTTTGGGGAAGGCTTGCTCATATTGCCGCCACTCCGAGCCCAGGGTCTTTTTCCAGTCAGTATTGGCTTTGATGCCATAGCCATAGCAGATGTGGACGGCTGTTTCGCACTTGAGGCCTTCAATGGCCCTTTCCAGCGTGGCCACGCCCCAGTCATTCACTTCGTCGAAGAAGACATTGAATGCCGGTTCGTCGAACTGAATGATGTCAACACCGGCCGCTTCCAGCTCCCTGGCTTCCTGATTGAGAATCTTGGCGAATTCCCAGGCCAATTTCTCGCGGCTTTTATAGTGGCTGTCATACAAGGTATCGATCATGGTCATGGGGCCAGGCAGCGCCCACTTTATCGGCTGCGTGGTCTGTTGGCGCAAGAACTTGGCATCTTCGACAAACACGGGTTTCTGTCGGGCGACAGCACCCACCACGGTTGGCACGCTCGCGTCGTAACGATCGCGGATTCTAACGGTCTCGCGTCGCTCGAAATCAACACCACTCAGGTGCTCGATAAAGGTGGTGACGAAGTGCTGACGTGTTTGTTCACCATCACTGACAATGTCGATGCCGGCGTGTTGTTGTTCTTGCAAGGCCAGGCGCAGGGCATCCTGTTTGCCTTCGATAAGTTGCGCGTCCTGCAACTTCCACGGCGACCAGAGTGTTTCAGGTTGGGCAAGCCAGGACGGTTTAGGCAGGCTGCCGGCAGTGGACGTGGGGAGTAGCGTGTTCATGAGCGATGACCTTGTACTTTGAATGATTCAACGGGCGTATTGAGCGGACCATTGCTCAAGGGTGGCCTGATAGGGTTTGACAAAGTGCGCCTCGGCAAATTTGCCCTGTTCGATCGCCAGTCGGCTGCGCTCATCCCGATCGTAGACAATGCGCGTGAGCGAGTAGTCCTGATGCTTCAGGCTGGGCTGGTAGGCCTTGCCGGCTGCAGAGTTGGCATTGTAGATTTCGGGGCGGTAAATCTTCTGGAAGGTATCCATGGTGCTGATGGTGCTGATCAGCTCAAGGTTGGTGTAATCCGCGAGCAAGTCACCGGCAAAATAGAATGCCAACGGGGCAACACTGTCCGGTGGCATGAAATAGCGAACCTTCAAACCCATTTTCTTGAAGTATTCGTCCGTCAGCGAGTATTCATCCTGCTGGTATTCAGCGCCCAGTACAGGGTGCTGGTTTTCGGTGCGGTAGTAGGTTTTGCTGCTCGACACACTCAGGCAGATAACCGGCGGTTTGTTGAAATGCTGCTGGTACGTTTGCGAATTTACGAAGCACTTGAACAGGTTGCCGTGCAGCGCGCCAAAGTGCTCGGGCGTGCTGAAGGTTGACCGATGCTTGTTGTGCTCCAGCAGCAGTACACTGAAGTCGTAGTCGCGAACGTACGAGGAAAAGTTATTGCCTACCATGCCCTCGATGCGGGTATTGGTTGTGCGGTCGACAATATGGGTTTTCAGCATTTCTATCAACGGCAGGGTATTGCCGTGCTGTTCGGCTTCCAGGTTCATTTCCACCGAAATGATTTCCAGCTCGACGTGGTAGCGGTCATTGTCGGGGTTATCCCAATGCGCCAGGGCGTTGAAACGGTTGTCAATCATCGTCAAGGTGTTGCGCAGGTTTTCCTGGCGGTTCGCCCCCCGCGCCAAATTGGCGAAGTTGGTGGTGATGCGGGTGTTTTCGGCAGGGTGATAATGTTCGTCGAAGGCAATGCGCTTGACGCTAAACGTAGGTGCTGTATTCATGGTGAGCGGTGTCCTGATGCTTGAGGTCGAGCCTTCCAGTGCTGTCCAGTTGCACCTTCCGGGGCCTTCGCTCAACAAACTTTATGCTGATGCTTGATCAGGACGTAGTTTAAGCAGGGCGTCTACATGAAAGGTATTGAAGATAATTCACAGGTTTTTTAGCGTTGCTCATGATGTGTGCCATGGCCAGTACCAGGCGTGTGCCTGATGGACGCGCCGAGCGAGCCCTTGGATGACAGCCTGTACTGTAGATGAGCGCTCCTCGGGCCATGCCTGGTTCTCAAGCGCGCAGAAGGTATTTTGGGACTTGGCACGAAAATCTCATGTCAATCGAAAGCCATACTAATCTTTTGAATTTGCCACCACCCTTCATGGAAGAAGAATAAAAGGGGACTTACATGAGTTGTCTGATCTGCGCAGGGCAGGCTGAAACTGTCGAATGCGCCCACGGATGGGAAGCGCGGTGTTGTTCTCGATGTGGATGTTACCGAATGTCCCAAACGCTCATCCTGGCCATGATGGAGGAGGGGCAGATTTTCGATACTGCGCGAATGCGCGAATGGCTGAGGGCTCGGCGCGTTCAGGACGCTGTGCCTTCGATCGACCATCATCAGGCGATACTGGCCCGCTGAACAGGCGATGCGCCACATTCAGGGTGATATCATAATAATATTATTCGGCGCGTTGCGCAGACAAAGTTGCATCAGGACATCGCCCGGTTTAAAGAGTTCCTTGCGACAGGGAATAATTCTGCCTGTGCCTGTCGGGCCAGAGAATCGATTGAACAAGGGTTCTTTACCATGGTTAAATTGCGCCAGCTCAAACGCCTGGCAGCGCCTGAGCTTCGTGAGATACATGGACGGCTCGCAGTGAATCGTTAGACAAGCCTCGTGTTATTTCAACAGCGCAAAGGTTGCTGTGGCGTAAATTCACACACTTACTAAAGGGAATTAGGCATACCATGCTGTTTTCGAACGAGCGGGAAATCATTGGCAGCTACAAGATGCTGCCGACCAAAGACGCGGACGCCATTTACTCGCAGAAAAGCATGCTCCTCAAGGCTGCCAAGTTCCTCAAACTGGTGGGCTGGTTTTGCATCATCCTCGGGTTGCCCATGCTGTTCATGCTTGTACCCGGCATCATCATGATTGGGCTCGGTGTTTTCTTATTGGTACGTGCCAACAAGAATATCAAGGTGATCGAGCAGGCAACCGAAGCGTATTGCGCTGAAATCGGTGTGGCGCCGGTCTGACGGGGTTGGGCCGCTAGCGTCATCAACACCCAAGCCGTAGTCTCCTGTTCGCGCAAGAGGCTGCGGCTTTTGCATTTCAGCTGCCAGGGATATCAAACCCGCACGGCAACCACGGACATTTCGACCAGACTGCGGCATCATGGCTTGCTCAATCATCACCTGATGCAGGAGACAACGATGATCAAAACTGGCGATCAACTGCCCGACGTTACCCTTTACGAATACAACAACGACGCTGGCATCTGCGCGATCGGCCCGAATGCCTTTTCTGTTCGCGAGCGCTGCAAGCAGAAAAAAGTGGTTATTTTCGGCTTGCCTGGCGCGTTCACGCCCACGTGCTCCGAACGCCACGTTCCGGGTTACGTAGCGCAGGCACAAGCATTGTTTGCGGCTGGCGTTGACGAAATTTTCTGCGTTTCGGTAAACGATGCCTTTGTCATGAATGCCTGGGGCAACAGCCTGCAGGTGGGCGATGCCGTGAAGATGATCGGCGATGGCAATGGCGACTTCAGCGATGCACTGGGCTTGATCCAGGACCTGTCGGCCCGCGGGCTGGGGCGCCGTTCGCTGCGTTATGCCATGGTGGTCGACGACCTGATCGTCCAGCACGTTGCGGTGGAAGCGCCTGGCAAGTTCGAGGTCAGCGACGCGGCGAGCGTGTTGGCTGCACTGCGCTAGGTTTACCCGCCCCCAAATTTGACACCCTCGATGAAGCATCTGATGATGCCCCTATGACGACTTACAGCCGCGTGAACATGATGCGTCCCATGAGGACTGCCTTGGGCGGGCCATAGGACGTTGCGCGTGTGAATCCTGACGTAACCCTAAGCCCCGCCATCGATGGTCGGGGCTTTTTCATGCTCCGGTCATGATCAGCCATGACAAGGAGTTATCAGGTGGAGGCTGAAGGAATCTACACCTCGCCTTCGGGGCTTGAGCTGGCATGCACACCCATGCACAAGCGATTGACTGGATGCTCATGGCAGCGATAAAGCCTGAGCAGTTGACTCTCCCGTTAGGGGCAGACTTTACCCTGCACGCTTCATGTTCAGGATGAAGTGATGATGAGCAAACGAGTACTCGTGGTGCTGGGGCACCCGTCAGGCGAGAGTTTCTGCGCAGCGCTGACCGAGAGTTATGTCGAGGCGGCTAGAAGTGCCGGCCATGATGTAAGGGTGTTACGGCTTGATGCGTTGAGCTTCGACCCGGTGCTGCGCAGCGGCTACCGGCAAGCGCAGCCACTGGAACCCGACCTGCTCAGGGCTCAGGCCGACATCACCTGGGCCGAGCACTTAGCCTTTATCTACCCCATTTGGTGGGGCGGTATCCCTGCATTGATGAAAGGCTTTTTCGACCGCGTGTTCTTGCCCGGTTTCGCGTTCCGGTATAGGACAGGCAAGGCTTTCCCCGAGCAACTGCTCAAGGGGCGCACGGCGCATCTGCTGGTGACGATGGATACACCGCCGTGGTACTACCGCTGGGTGTATCGCATGCCTGGCCTTCACCAAGTGCGCAAGACCACGTTGCAGTTTTGCGGTATCAGGCCGCTGCGTACCCTGATGTTCGGGCCGCTGCTCGGCTCCAGCGCGCGGCGGCGCGCAGCCTGGCTCCAACAGGCACGAAAGCTCGCCGGCTGACCTGCGCCAATGAGGTTCCCGAACCGCTGGCGTCATGCAATGATGCGCCGCCCTCCTTATGAAAAGGACGTTCATGTACATTGGCAAAGCCGCCCAACTGTCGGGCACCACCGTCAAAACCATCCGCCACTATGAAGCGATTGGCCTGCTGCCGCCGCCCGAGCGCCAGGGGCAGTACCGCGTCTACAACCAGCAGAGTGTCGAACTGCTGACATTCATCAAATGCGCGCAGCAGTTGGGTTTCAAACTGAAGGAACTGCAGGGGATTCTGCCGAGGCATCAGGGTGCTGATTTGCCGTGGGAGTTGGCGGGCAGGGCCATTGCCGACAAGAAACGCGAAGTGCTGGGGCAAATCACTGGGCTCCAACAGATATACGCAGGGCTCCAGGCGTTTGAAGCACGCCTTGAAGATGCCAAGTATCAGTGCGGGCTTGACCCACGAGTAAGGGCGTAGCCCGTGCCAGGCAACTCTATTTCCTGGTCTGGCGGCATCAGCGTGAAAGGTGCGGCTCACACGTGACCGCTCTCAACCCAAGCAAACACTGAGAGGTAGAGGGCTGTTGTGGCCTGCCGAAATACATTCGAGCGCCGCCAGCAGGCAAGCATGCAAACTGTCCTTATGCTGCGCTCGATGAAACATGACCCCGTGCCTAGTTCGCGGGCAAGAGGATCACGAAGTTCTTTTTCATGTCTTCCAGCACGGTCCATTTGCCCTTGGCGCCCGGTTCGATAATGAACGTGTCGCCAGCGGCCAGTGTGACGGGGGCGCAACCCTCGAGTTCGATGACGCAGCGTCCACTCAGCACATGGCAGAACTCCCAAACCTTGTAGTCGATGCGCCACGCTCCGGTGCTGGCTTCCCATTCTCCGGAAATGCGACCTTGCTGTTCATCGTGATAATACTTTGAAGTCAGCGTATGCGGGGTGCCTTCCACAACCTCTTCAAAAAAGGGAAGGTCGCGCACCGGTTGAATGTCCAGTTCGCGGAACACGGTCAGTTTCTTGTTCATGGTTTTTTCTCGAGCACGTTGTGGTTAGGGCGATACATCAAATAGGCTTCACCGGTTACGCCCAGCATCGGGTGCGGAACGATCTGGCAGGTTTTAACAATTTGAAAACCGTGACGTTCATAGAAGCGGCGTGCACCGTGGTTTTCTGCATAATCGATCAGGCATAGCCCATCCAGACCAGCGACCTCCGCGCGCTGCTGGGCGTGGTGAAGAAACTGGACGCCCAGCCCCTGGCTGCGCCAGGCCTCATCCAGGGCCAGGCTGGATATGTACAAGGTGTCGGGTATTTCCATGTCGGAATACGGCGCCAGGACCGGGTCTGTCTCGACCGGCCTGTCAGGGGTCTCGCGCAAGGCATAGCTGTGCATCATGCCGATGACGCGCCCTTCGTAAGTGGCCATCAGGCAGTTCTTGTACGAAAAGTCGCCCTGTTCCCTGGCATAGCGAGACGCACCGACACTCAGCAACGCTTCGCCAGGTGCGGCAAGTTTGCTCCAGATGTAATCGGCCATGCCTTCCGATGTCAGTTGAAAGAAGCGCGCAATATCCTGCGCGTCCGAGGCTTGAGCGGGTCTGAAGTCGATAGGCACGTACGGTGCTCCCATGGGATCGGGTGGTTAGTTTTCAAGGATTACGCCTTAGACAGGGGGCAGGGTAGGCGGGTTGAGCGGTTTGCATCATGCTCTGGGCGAACACCGTCAGTACCGCGTGCGACGCAGCACCATGCTCAAAGGCACATGGCCGTCTAATGACTCAGGCTTGGGAACGCGATCGTGCAGTTGCCGGAGGTGGTGAGAAGAGAAGCGGGCGACGCGTACTTCCATGGCGGTATGGCCGGATTCAGAGCGGGGGCGCTTCCGTATCGAGAACCTGAAGCAACGCGTCACTCGGTATCAGGGAATGCGCCTCGCACGCCTGCTCAACGCGTGCCGATGCGATCCAGCGCGTGCTGAAGTTGATCACGGTCGAGGTTGTCGAAAGGCAGTGCAAAGAAGGCTTCGCAGCGTGACGCGATGTGCGCCAACGTGGCTTGGAACGCCGCGTCTACCACCGCTTCGTCACCCCGTACTTCGGACGGGTCTGCAAGCCCCCAATGCGCTTTCAGCGCGGGGCCGAAATACACCGGGCAGGCTTCGCCGGCAGCGTTGTCGCAGACGGTAATGACGATGTCCGGCGGGTTGCTTTCAAAGGCGTCGTTGCCCTTGCTGCTCAGGGCCTCGGTCGAAATACCGGCTTGCTGCAAGGTGCTCAGGCTGCGGGGCAGTACCTGCCCCCTGGGAAAGCTGCCGGAACTGACGGCCTCGAAGCCAGCCGGTGCCAGATGGTTGAACAGTGCTTCGGAAAGCTACTGATGGTGTGCCGGATGAACCCGCAGAGTTGCGTATCGCCAACCGCAGCATTTTCACCTTTCACGCCACGCTGCTGGGCGAAACCCCCGCTGCACGCGCGCAGCGGGCCTCATCGGTTATCGACGAGGCCTTGCGTGGTACCGACGAGCTGAAGGTCAGTGTCGACCCGATCGTCAATAGCCACCTGGTGCTGCTGGGCGGGCGCAGGGCGTTCATTGTCGCGCCCCAGGACCTGGGCGTAGAGGGCGGCGATACCCGTGAAGCGGCCGAGCAGGCAGCCGCTACGTTGCGCCAGGTAGTGGATGAGACCGGCGAAGCACGCAGCCTGCGCTTCCTGCTCAAGGCGCTAGGGTTTTCTGCCGTCGCCACACTGGTGTTCGTGGTGCTGATCAAGGGTGCCAACCTGGGCCGGCGCAAACTGCGCGGGCGCCTGCCGCAATTGATGCGTGAACGTGCCCGGCAGATCAAGGTGGGCCAGCTGCCGCTGTTCGACATGCAGTACGTGTACTTTCTGATCGACCGTTTGCTGCGTCTGATGTACTGGGCAATCGTGCTGCTGCTCAGCTACCAGTGGCTGAGCTTTGTGCTATCGCAGTTTCCTTATACACGGCCGTGGGGTGAAAGCCTCAACGTGCACCTGCTCGATCTGCTGCGTTATCTGCTCGATGGCATTCTGCACGCCATCCCTGGCATCGCCGTGGCCGTCATGATTTTCTTCATCGCCCGGGGCATCAGTGGCTTCAGCCGGCGCATGCTGGAGCGCATGGCCCGCCCCGGTACGCTGAAATGGCTGACCGAGGAAACCCTGCAGCCCACCACGCGGCTGACGTCACTGGCGATCTGGCTGTTTGCCCTGGTGATGGCATACCCGTACCTGCCAGGCTCTGGCACCGATGCCTTCAAGGGCCTGTCGGTACTGCTCGGTTTGATGATTTCGCTGGGGGCTCCCAGCGTGGTCGGGCAGGCAGCGGCGGGGCTGATCCTGACGTATTCACGTACGCTGAAGGCGGGTGAATACGTGCGCGTGGGCGACAACGAAGGCACGGTGACTGAGGTCGGCATGTTCAACACCACCATCCGCACCGGCCTGGGCGAAGTGCTGACGTTGCCCAACTCGATGATTACCGGGTCGGTGACGCGCAACTATTCGCGGGTGGTGCAGGGGCCAGGTTACATCGTCGATACGGTTGTCACCATCCGCTACGACACGCCGTGGCGCCAGGTGGAAGCCATGCTGGTAGAAGCCGCTCACCGCACCGATGGCATACTGGAAAACCCCACGCCGCAGGTATTCCAGACCGGCCTTTCAGACTTCTACCCCGAGTACCGCCTGGTGGCCCAGGCAGTACCCCGCGCGCCAAGGCCGCGTGCGGAGTTGCTGAGCCTGTTGCATGCCAACATCCAGGACGTGTTCAACGAGTATGGGGTGCAGATCATGTCGCCGCATTACCTGGGTGATCCGGCGCAGGACAAATGGGTACCGCGCGAGAAATGGTTCGCGGCGCCTGCACGAGCCCCATCGGCAAAGCCTGACCGGCAGTAGCTTTACAGGACGATGGGCGTGGGGCGCCAGTGACCTTTATCGGGCAAGCGCCAGGTGCGCGCCAAGCCCGACCAGCGCCGCCCCCATCGCCGCATCGATCGGCCGTCGCATGCCCGCGTAGATCAGGCGAACCCGTTGGGTCGAAAACATCAGGGCCAGCGTTGAAAACCACAGGAACGAAACCAGCGTCACCACCACGACAGCGCTGCCAAGTACCCAGACGGGAGCATGCTGAGGCAGTACGGTAATGAAAAAGCTGCCGAAGAACACAGCGGCCTTGGGGTTGGTCATCGACACCAGAAAGCCGACCCGAGGCGCTGGGGTAGTGGTATTGCTGGAGGTGGCGATCGCCAGCTCCTGATAGGGGCGGCGAGCACCGAGCAGCATCTTGGCGCCCAGGTAGAGCAGGTAGCACACCCCGACCACGCGGATGGCGTCGTACAGCCAGGCCAGTTTGGTGAGCAGCACGCCCAGGCCAATGACCGCCATCACGGCCCAGACGCAGATGCCCAAGGCGGTGCCCAGGGCAACTCCCAGGCCGCGATTGCGGCTGATCAGCGCGTTGGAGGTGACGGCGATGAAGTCCGGCCCCGGGCTTATGCAGCCCAGCAGCATGACCGCAGCAATGGTCAAGAGTTGAGGTATGTAGTCCACGCGGTGGCCTCCTGTAAAGTCGATTGCATGTACACAGCCTGCGGCCTGGAAGCCGGGCAGTGCGGCCGATCAGTTGCCTATGTCGTAATGGACAGACAGCTGGCCCTTCTTTTCTTTGATCTTGAGCACTTTGACCGGGCCGATCTCGCCAGCGGATACAACATGCGTACCCCCGCAACCGTGCATGGGCAGCGTACCGAAAGACACCGTTCTCAGGCCGTTCTGGTCAAGCAGGTGGCGAGGTACGTCATCGTTGATCAGTTGATTGACGGCGTGCTCCAGCTGCTCAGCCGTCAGCGCCTCGGATTGCGGCTGGCGCTCTAACACCACACGGCACTCACCCGGCCAGTGGTGCCCCTTGACCGGCTGCCAGCCCAACAGCTGACCTACGCCAGAGATCAGGTGGCCAGCGGAGTGCAGACGGGCGTGCAAGCTGCGAACGTCAGGTGAGACAGCGATTTCGGCAGGGCCAAGTGGAACCGGGTGCTCAAGGACATGGATGACCTGGTTTTCATTCTGGCTTACGCCCTTGACCGGTATGCCAGCGATGACACCCTGATCGGCCAGTTGCCCACCGCCTTGTGGGTGGAACAGCGTTTCCTCCAGCACCACCTGGAACTTGCCGTCATCCGTTGGCGTGCAGCTCAGCACGTCTGTGCGCAGGGTGAGTTCATCGCTTGTGTAATACGCGCGCAGTGTCATCAATGGCTCCTTGACCGTTTCTATCAGTACGGGGCGGGGACAATGCGGTGTCCGGCCCGGTGCCCAAGGTTAAGAAGCCTGTGCGAGACGCGCTTGTATAAAATTGAGTGATCTGGACGGGGGCGTCAGTACAGCGAGGGTGCCACGCCAAACGCCTGCTTGAAGGCCCGGTTGAAATGGCTTTGATCGTAAAAGCCGACTTCCTGAGCAACCTTGGTCAGCTCCCACTGTGTGTGGCTGAGCAGTTCGCAGGCGCGCTCCAGGCGCAGGCGAACCAGCCACGCATGGGGCGTCATGCCCACGGTCTGCTTGAACATTTTGAGGAACTGGAAGCGCTCAAGGCCACACAACGCAGCCAGTTCCAGCAAGGTGATCTTGTCTGCCAGGTGAGCGTTGCAGTGCTCTGTCACCCTGCGCCATTGCAGCGGTGAGAGGGTGCCTTTGAGGAACTGCTGCTTGACCATGCGGGTTTCGCTGAACAAGCGGCCCAGCAATGTCAGCCATTGCGACTCGACGAACAAGGGCGACGCGGGCATGCCCTGTGCCAGCGTGCTGTGCAAGTGCGCCAGTTCCATGGACAGCCCAGGGTCTTGCAACAGCGCGCCGCCAAGCGCAGAAAACCGGTCGTGCCCGGTCAGCTCCTCGGTGACATCCTTGAGCAGGGCGGCCGAAACGCGAAAGGTCTTGAGGGTGTAGGACGCGGTATCGGCACTGACACCGTCATGGATTTCGCAGGGCGGCATCAATTGAATGGTGCCGGGGGTAAGCAGCACGGATTCGCCGTTCAGCCCTTGGCGCTGCACACCCTCGGTAATCAGGCCTACGTGGTAGTCGAGGTGATAATGGCGATCAAAGCGAAAGCTGGAAAACCGCCCCTCGCTCAGCACCAGGCCGGGGATTTCGCTATTGCGCTTGTAGTCAACATGGTCTGCCACCAGCCCCTCCCGAACTGCCTTCGTCTGCCAAGCCATCGCAAAACCGAGGCGCGAGCCTGATTTTACAACGGCGGGTCATCTCACGCCCAGCAGCCGATCAAGCGACAACGCACCGGCTCCCCGCCCGATCAACAACAGCAGCAAGCCGGCCCAGGACAAGTGCGTTGGCCAGGCTTCGGGGTAGACAAACACTTCGATCACCGTGGTCATGCCCAGCAAGGCGAAGGCCGAAAGGCGCGTATACAGGCCCAGTACCAGCAACAGCGTGAACAGGTGCTCTGCATAGGCGGCCAGGTGGGCCGCCAGCCAGGGGGACACCAGCGGCAGTGCATATTCGCTCTGGAACAGGTCATAGGTGCTGGGCGTGATGGTCAGCAAGCCTTCGACCTTGGTACGGCCGGACAGAAAGAAGATCGAGGCAATGGCAAGGCGTGCCACCAGGCATAACAGTGTGTCGCTCAACAGCAGGTGCAGCCGTTCGGCGAGGTGGTTCCAGCGTTGGCGCAGACCGTGGCCAGTGCGCGAAGTATGGGTGATGTCCATGGTGGTTCCTCAAGCGAAGGAAAGTGGACGAAACACCTGGGCGGCCAGCAGTCGGCCGAGCAGGGCGGCGAAGTCCAGGTCGGGCTGAGCCTGCTGCGCAACCTGTGAGGCCTGCTCCAGCGTCAGGCCTTGGGCGCAGGCATCGAGCAATGCACAGCCCCCGATTTCCAGCGCTTGTTGTACGACACCTTCGTCAGTGCCGCTCAACAAAGCGCCTTCTGCGCGCCAGGGCTGGTCTTGCGGCCAGGCCAGGCCTTCACGGCTGTGGCGCCACAGGCTGAACGCCGGAGTTTGCGCGAACCAGTACCAGCGCACGCTGCTGCGCGGGGCCAGGTAGCTGCACGCCAGGTCCGTGGCGGTCATGCCGGCAAGGTCGGCCAGGTCAAGGCAGGGCTCGCGAAGGGCACTGAAGGCTTCGCACCAGGCGAAATCCAGGCGTGCCACATCGGCCAGGTACGGCAAGCGGTGATGGGCTTGCTGTTGTTCGAGAAAGTCGGCAAACGCCGCCCCGTAGCGGATCAGCCGCGGGTCGTCGGGGGGCGTGCATTGTGCGTAGGCTGCGGCAGCGTCCTGCATCCAGGCCGGGCCGACCAGTGCCTCGACGGCGGGGAAGTTGGCGCGAAGGGCGTCAACACAACCTGCCAGCACGGTGTTGCGATACACCGCAAACGCTGGCTGGCCAGTCAGTGCGGCCAATTGTGGGGCAGAGCGGTGATACAGCGCCTCGACAAAGGCGGTTTGAAACTGGCCAAGGGAAAGGTTCATGGTCGTGCTCCGGCCTGATCGAGCAGCGCCTGGGCGGTATTGCGTTCGGCTAGCAGTTCCGTGAAGGCGGGCACGTTGCCGTCACGCTCGATCAAGGTCGGGCGCGGGCCGATGCGTGCGATCACTTGCTGGTACAAGGCCCAGACCGGTGCGGCGATGGCCGCGTCATGGGAGTCGATCAGTAGCGTGCTCTGCGTGTCCTGGCTGTGGCCGGCCAAGTGTATTTCGCGGATTGCCCCTGCCGGGAACCGCTCAAGGTATCCGGCGGCGTCGAAGCCGAGGTTTTGGGCACTCACGTACACGTTGTTGACATCCAGCAACAATCCGCAGTCGGTCCTGCGCACCAGTTCATGCAGAAATTCGGTTTCATCCCAGTCGTGGCCATCCAGCTCCAGATAATGGCTGGGGTTTTCCAGCGAGAGGCTGCGCCCCAGCGCGTCCTGGGTACGCAGGATGTTGTCGCTGATACGGGCAAGGGCCTCGTTGCTGCGGGGGAAGGGCAGCAGGTCAGGGTGATACTGCCCGCCCCAGGTCGACCAGGCCAGGTGCTCCGACACCAAGGCCGGCTGCACCAGATCGACCAGCGCCCGCAGGCGACGCAGGTGCTGCGCATCGGGTACGGCATCGGCCGCCAGTGACAGCGCGACGCCGTGCAGTGACAGTGGATGGCGTTCGCCAATGCGCTGCAACCCGTCCAGCCGTGGGCCGCCGACCATGTAGTTTTCCGGGTGCACTTCAAACCACAGCCCGTTGGCCTGGCAAGCCCAGACTTCGGCAAAGTGCTCGGCCTTGAGCCCCAGGCCGGCGCCCATGCAGGTGATCCCGTTCATGATCGGCGGCCTCCGCTCACGACTTGATCGGAGACAGCGAGCCCATGCCATTGGGCGTCTTGATGGAGGTGCAGGTGCCAGCGGGTACGTTCTTCCAGTGCATGCCGTCGTAGTCCTTTTTCGCGCTGCCGGCGCAACTGGTGCCGGCGCCGGCCTTGCAGTCGTTCTTGCCGGCCATGGCAACGCCGTAGCATTTTTCCATGGCGGCGCCGGTTGCGTTGTTGGTCGCGTCAGCGGCCAGGGCGGCACCGGCCAGTGAGGCGAGTGCGAGGGCGGCGGTGGTGAGGGCGAGGGTTTTCATGATGTGTCTCCGGGAAGTGGGGCCGTGGCGATGTACCGGCGGCTCATGAACTAGTTCGCGGCTTTGGCGGATCGGGTTACAGGCGCTGGAAAAAAAATCACGACGTCGTAGCCGTCGCCTAACGTATGAAGGCAACAACCCTAGGTAAAAACTCCACGGTGGATGTAACCCGGGCGGCCAATGCTACGAACTACTTCTCAGCAGGCACTCATCGCACGCGAAGCCCGGTTGCAGGCGTTACTGCTGCAAGGGTTGACGGGCGATGCCGTGGCGTACAGGGCCTTTCTGGCGGCGCTGGCGGTGCATGTGCGTGGTTTTTTACTAAGGCGCCTGGCGCAGCGCCCCGGCGAAGTGGAAGACCTGCTACAGGAGGTGTTGCTGGCGGTGCACAACGCCCGCCACACCTACCAGGCCCAGCAACCGCTGACCGCCTGGGTGCAGGCCATTGCCCGCTACAAGCTGGCGGATCACTATCGCAGTTATGCCCGCCACGATGCGCTGCACGACGGGCTGGAGGATGACAGCGACCTGTTCACCGCCAGCGAGGAAGAGGCGGCCCAGGCCACGCGGGACCTGGGCAAGCTGTTGGCGCAGTTGCCGCCACGCCAGCGCCTGCCCATCGTTCACGTCAAGCTGGAGGGATTGTCGGTGGAGGAGACTGCACGCATGACCGGGCTTTCTGCCTCGGCAGTCAAGGTTGGCATCCACCGGGGCTTGAAGGCATTGGCCAAGTTGATAGGAGGCAAGGGCGACGATGAGGACCGATGAACTGATTGCCCTGTTGGCCGCTGGGGAAGGGCCGGTGGACCGCCATGTGCTGGCGCGGCGTATGGGTATGGCGTTGCTGGGCGGTATGCTGGGCGCGGTATTGCTGACCGTGACCCTGTTCGGTGTCCGTAACGATCTGGCGCTGGTCGCGTCCACACCGTTGTTCTGGGCCAAGCTGGCCTTGCCCGGCAGTTTGGCAATACTGTCGCTGTGGCTGACCCAGCGGTTGGCCAGGCCGGGTGTGCAGGGCGGTGCGTGCTGGGCCTTGTTGGGGCTGCCGTTGCTGCTGGTCTGGCTGGGCGCGGCCGTGAGCCTGTCTGGCGCTCCGCTGGAAGCCCGCGCCGAGCTGATCCTGGGCCGCACCTGGCGCACCTGCCCGTTGAACATCACCTTGCTCTCTGTGCCTGCCTTTATCGCGGTGTTCGTCGCCTTGCGCGGCCTGGCACCAACCCGCCTGCGTCAGGCTGGCGCGGCGGGGGGCTTGCTCGCAGGCGCCACAGCGACGTTGGCCTACTGCCTGCACTGCCCTGAAATGGGCGTGCCGTTCTGGGGGGTATGGTATGTGCTGGGGATGCTGGTGCCGGCCGTGGTGGGTGCAGCATTAGGGCCACGATTGCTGCGTTGGTGATTGTTGGTTTTCACCCGGAACGCTGCGCCACGGCGCCAGTGGTGGAGAAGCTGCACTTTTCCTGCGTACCCGCCGAATGCCTGCCGCAGGCGATGATGCAGCGTGAGCAGGTCATTCTCTGTGGCATCGAATGCCATGTGTGCGTGCTGCAGACCGCACTCGACCTGCTGGCCAGTGGCAAGCAGGTGTTCGTGGTCGCCGACGCCACGTCGAGCCGCACAGCGGAAAACCACCTCGCGGCCCTCCAGCGCATGGCGGCGGCTGGCGTACAGGTCGTCACCCGTGAAATGGTCGTGTTCGAACTGCTGCGCAGTGCAAGCCACGAACAGTTCCGTGTAATCAGCAAAGCCTTCCTCGCGGGCGAGCAGCCTTAGCTGACCCATGCAGGGTAGCCTGGGTAGTTGTGCTGGCGGCAATCAGAAGCCTTCCAGCACAATCTTGCCGCGCGCTTTTCCACTTTCGACCATGGCGTGGGCGCGCTTGAGGTGCTCGGCGTTGATCGTACCGTAGTGTTCGCCGAGGGTGGTTTTGAGCACACCGCTGTCGACCAGTTGCGAAACGCGATCGAGCAGTTGGTGCTGCTTGATCATGTCCTCGGTCTTGTACAGGGAACGCGTGAACATGAGTTCCCAGTGCAGCGACAGTGACTTGCGCTTGAGCGGCATGACATCCAGCTGCGCCGGGTCGTCGATCAACGCAAGCTTGCCTTGTGGGCGAAGCACTTCCACCAGTTGCGGCAGGTAGGTGTCGGTATGGGTGAGGCTGATCACGTAATCGACCGGGCCCAGCTTGAGCGCCTCCAGCTGAAGCGGAATCGACTCGACGTGATCGATCACATGATGGGCGCCCAGCGCCTTTACCCACGCCTGGGTTTCGGGCCTTGACGCTGTGCCGATGACGGTCAGCCGAGTGAGTTTGCTGGCAAGCTGTACCAGGATGGAGCCAACCCCGCCACCGGCACCGACCACCAGAAGGCGCTGGCCTTCGCCAGCGTTTTCCTCAACGCCCAGGCGGTCGAACAGCAGCTCCCAGGCGGTAATGGACGTAAGGGGCAGGGCGGCGGCACTGGCATTGTCCAGGCTGCGAGGCTTGTGACCGACGATGCGTTCATCCACCACATGCAGCTCGCTGTAGCTGCCCGGGCGGTCAATGGCGCCGGCGTAGAAAACTTCATCGCCCGGTCGGAACAATGTGACCTCAGGCCCGACCTCGCGGACAACGCCGACAGCGTCCCAGCCCAGCACCTGTGGCTGGTCACCGCCGCGGCTTGCACGGATTTTAGTATCAACCGGGTTGACGGCAATGGCCCTGACTTCGACAAGCAGGTCCCGGGCACCGGGTTTGGGGGCGGGCAGTTCCGCGTCGTACAGCGATTGTGGGGCGTGGATCGGCAAACCGGGTTGGGTGTAAACGACGGCCTTCATTGGCGCTACCTCCAGGGTGGTCGAAAAGTGCATTCAGGCTAAGCGTTTTGATTTGCTCGAAAAATAGCCTGAATGCAGTAAGACTTTCTCGTCTTCAATGAAAATGAACGATGCGGCTTGGGCTCATCTTGGTCACTAGGCCCTGTAGCGGGGCGCGAGCTGGTTGCTGGACAGTTGGCCGAACAAGGCCTTGCGGCTGGCTTCGTAGTGCTCGAACGCTTGCAGGTCGTGCACCGAAGGCAGGGAGATCAATACACCCTTGTCGAAGTCCTGCAGGGCGCCGTCCACCAGGTCCTCGGCCGACATCACGATGGCAGGGTCGAGGTTTTCGAGCGGCAAACCGCCTGTCTGCCAAAGGTCGGTAGCGGTGGCCCCAGGCAGTACTGCCTGGACCTGAACGCCTTTGCCTGCCAGCTCTTTGGCAAGCGCTTGCGTAAACGCGGTGACATAGGCCTTGCTGCCGCCGTAGACGCCGTTGAGCAGCTCCGGCGCCAGGCTGACGATGGACGAGATATTAATGACCGCGCCTTGCTTGCGAGCGACAAAGCCTGGCACCGCCGCGTAGGTGAGGCGGGTGAGGGCGGTGATGTTGAGGCTGATCATTTCGGCCATGCGTTCGACGTCACTTTCCAGCAGGCCGGTATGGGTACCGATACCCGCATTGTTCACCAGCAGGCTGATGCTGGCGTCTTCGCGCAGTTTGCGTTCGACCTTGGCGAGGTCGGCTGCGTTGGCCAGGTCGGCCGGGAACACTTCCACGTTCTGCCGGGTTTCGCTGGTGAGCCGGGCGGCCAATGCGTTAAGGCGTTCGCGGTTGCGTGCTACCAGCACCAGGTCATAGCCACGTCGTGCCAGATGGTCTGCGTAGATCGAACCGATGCCGGTGGAGGCGCCCGTGATGAGCGCGGTGCCTTTGAATTGCTGCGTCATGGTGATGCTCCGGTATTTGGGTGTGGAGTCATCATGCAGAATGTGTGTTTTGACTTAAATGACGTATATGGTACGTTTTTAGGACATCGCAAAGAGGGCTTCAATCATGCACCGGGTCGGCTACCTGATACCCGAAGGCTTCCAGGTCATGTCCCTGGCTACACAAACCGTATTCGAATTCGCCAATATCGCAGCGGGCGAAGCGGTTTACAGGATCGAGAATTTTTCCATCGGGGGCGGCACGGTGCGTTCTTCCCTGGGGATGCATATCGACACGTTGACATTGAGCGCGCCGGGCCTGGCCGACACCTGGATGGTCGCCGGTACGCTGACCCCGCTCACGCCCCCCAGTGAAGAGGTACTTGCCAGCGTGCGTGGATTCGTCGACGGTGCGCGTCGCACCGCAGGCCTTTGTACCGGCTGCTTCGTGTTGGCGCAGGCCGGTGTGCTGGATGGCCGGCGCGCCACCACCCACTGGGCTTATGCAAACAAGCTGCGTGAGTTGCACCCGAAGATCGACGTCGAGGAAGACCGGATTTTCATTGTTGACGGGCCGGTATGGACGTCCGCCGGCATGACCGCCGCTCTGGACATGGCGCTGGGCATGGTCGAAAAAGACCTGGGCACCGACCTGGCAAGGTCGGTGGCGCACAAGATGGTCATGCACCAACGCCGCTCTGGTGGGCAATCCCAGCATTCCGAACTGTTATCGCTCTCGCCCAAGTCGGACCGTATCCAGAGCGCGCTGGATTACGCCCGCAAACACCTCAGCCGCCCGTTGAGTGTGGAGGAACTTGCCGATGTGGTGCACCTGAGCCCGAGGCAATTCACCCGTGTATTCACCGCTGAGACCGGTGAGTCACCCGCCAAGGCCGTTGAGCGCTTGCGGCTGGAGGCAGCCCGTTTGATGATCGAGCAGAGCCGCCACAGCCTGGATGTCGTAGCCAGAGAGACCGGGTTCAGGGACCGCCGGCATCTGCGTGAGGTGTTCATGCGTGGGTTTGGTGTGCCTCCACAGGCTGTGCGCAGGGATGCGCGACGGCGATGATGCACGCCACTTGACTGCCTAGCCGAATTTCCCGCACTCAACGGATAATTCACGCACCTCCCGGACAGCCCTTTGGTTTCCAGCGCCTGAATATGTCTCCATCCCCCCGCGACTGGAGACATAACAATGAAGGGCCAATACATTACCCTCGCTGCCGATTCCGGCGAGCACTTCCAGGCCTACCTGGCCACGTCGATCGATGGCCATGGCCCGGGCGTGGTGCTGTGCCAGGAAATCTTCGGTGTTAACGCGGCCATGCGCGAGGTGGCTGACCACCTGGCGCAAGAAGGCTATACGGTGCTGGTGCCAGACCTGTATTGGCGCCAGGAGCCAGGCGTGGACCTGGGCTATACCGAAGCGGATTTTCAGCGTGCCTTCGCCCTGTATCAGGCATTCGACGAGGCACTGGGTGTACGCGATATTGCCGCCAGCCTGCGGCATCTGCGCAGCATGGAGGCTTGCAGCGCGGATGGCCTCGGTGTGGTCGGCTATTGCCTCGGCGGCAAGCTTGCCTATCTGGCGGCGTGCCGCTTGCCCGAAGTGGCCTGCGCCGTGGGTTACTACGGTGTGGGTATCGAGAACGCGCTGCATGAACTGGAAGGCCTGACAGGCCGGCTGGTGCTGCATTTTGCCGAACAGGATCAGTTCTGCCAGGCCGATGCCCGCGAAACGATCATCCGCGCACTGCATCAGAAGCCCGGCACCGAGGCCTATGTCTATCCGGGTGTCGACCATGCGTTCGCCCGTCCAGCAAGCGACCACTACCACAAACCCTCGGCCTTGCTCGCCCATGAACGCAGCATCGCAGCGCTGCGCCGTTCCATCGGGCCGGACTACAACCTGTCGGCGCTGTGGGATGAACATGTCCGCCACGAGTTCGCTACCCGCGACGTGCCGGCGACCATGGCAACCATGGTCCCCCAGCCTTACGTCAACCATATCCCGACCATGACAGGTGGTGTCGGCTATCGCGAGCTGGCGCGGTTCTACCGTTACCACTTCGTGCATGGCAACCCGAAGGACATGGCACTGACGCCGATCTCGCGCACTGTCGGTGCGTCGCAGATCGTCGACGAGTTCATCATGAGCTTCACCCACGATCAGGAAATCGACTGGATGCTGCCGGGCGTGGCACCCACAGGGCGGTTTGTCGAGATCCCGATGTTAGGTGTGGTCAAGTTCCGCGGGCCGAAGCTCTACCACGAACATATCTACTGGGACCAGGCCAGCGTACTGGTGCAAATCGGCTTGCTCGACCCTAGCGGCCTACCGGTGGCCGGTGTGCAGACTGCGCACAAACTGCTCGACGAGACGCTGCCGTCCAACACCCTGATGCCGGGTTGGGCCAGTAGCGCCAACCTACCGATCGAGGGTTGAGCCATGAGCATGAACCTGGCAGGTAAGGTGGCGGTGATCAGTGGCGGTGCGACCCTGATCGGAGCGGCGGTGGCGGAGGTATTGGTGGCTGCGGGGGCACGGGTGGCACTGTTGGATATCGACCCGAAAGGTGCCGACGTGGCGTCAAGTCTTGCTGAGGCATGTCTGTTTGTGCCGCTGGACCTGACCGACGATGCGGCCATCGAGCAGGCGGTCGGCACAGTGAAGCAGTGCTGGGGCCGGGTCGACATGGTGATCAACCTGGCTTGCAGCTACCTCGACCAAGGCTTGGCTTCTGACCGGGCAGAATGGCTGCGGGCCCTGGACATCAACCTGGTGTCGGCGGTGCAGCTGGTGCGTGCACTGCACGACGAGCTGAGGGCCAACAGCGGGGTGGTGGTCAATTTCGCCTCGATTTCCGCTGGCTGCGCGCAGACCGGGCGCTGGCTGTACCCGGTGTCCAAGGCGGCCATCAAGCAGTTGACCCGCTGCATGGCCATGGACCTGGCCGGCGACGGCATCCGGGTCAATTCGGTGTCGCCGGGCTGGACCTGGTCGCGGGTCATCGCCGAGGTCAGCGGCGGTGATCGCAACAAGGCCGACCAGGTGGCCGCCGACTATCACCTGCTGGGGCGCCTTGGTGACCCCGCCGAGGTGGCCCAGGTGGTGGCCTTCCTTTGCTCGCCAGCGGCCAGTTTCGTCACGGGTGCTGACTACGCGGTGGACGGTGGCTACTCGGTAATGGGGCCGGAGCGCAATGTTCCGGCCATTCCAAGGCTGGCCGAATAAGGCTGGCGAAAGCGTGTTTCCAGCGCGCACCAAGCGCGCTGTTTTCCACAAAAACAATCCTACAATGGGAGTTACTCCATGCGTCGCATCGCTATCGTCGGGGCCGGCCAGGCCGGCCTGCAACTGGGGCTCGGGCTGCTTGCCCAGGGCTACCAGGTGAGCATTACCACCAACCGCACCGCTGAACAGATTCGTACCGGCAAGGTGATGTCCAGCCAGTGCATGTTCAACACCGCCTTGCAGACCGAACGGGACCTGGGCCTCAACTTCTGGGAAGAACAATGCCCCGCCGTGGAAGGCATCGGCCTCAGCGTCCCGCACCCTGAACAGCCGGGCAGCAAGGCGATTGACTGGAGTGCGCGCCTCGAACGCTACGCCCAAGCCGTGGACCAGCGCCTGAAGATGCCGGTGTGGATGGATGAGTTCGTCCGCCGTGGCGGCGAGTTGACCATCCAGGACGTCGGTGTCAAAGAGCTGGAAGCATTGGCTGTCAGCCACGACCTGGTGCTGCTGGCGGCGGGCAAGGGCGAGATCGTCAACCTGTTCCCCAAGGATGCCGAGCGCACCTGCTTCAGCCAGCCGCAGCGGGCGTTGGCGCTGACCTACGTGAAAGGCATGACGCCGATGTCGCCCTATTCGCGGGTGGCCTTCAACCTGATCCCCGGCGTAGGCGAGTACTTCGTGTTCCCGGCGCTGACCTTGAGCGGGCCGTGCGAAATCATGGTGTTCGAAGGCGTGCCTGGCGGGCCGATGGACTGCTGGCAAGACGTGCAGAGCCCCGAGCAGCACTTGCAGCGCAGCCTGGAAATTGTTCGCCGCTATGTGCCTTGGGAGGCCGAGCGTTGCCGCAATTTAGAGCTGACCGATGCGGGAGGTGTGCTGGCCGGACGTTTTACGCCGATGGTGCGCAAGCCGGTGCTGGAGCTGCCGTCAGGCCTGCCGGTGTTCGGCATGGCCGATGCCCTGGTGGTCAACGACCCGATTACCGGCCAGGGCTCCAACAACGCTGCCAAGTGCAGCAAGGTCTACCTCGATGCCATCGTTGCTCATGGCGACCAGGCGTTCACCCCGCAATGGATGGTGCAGACCTTCGAGCGTTACTGGGACTACGCCCAGCACGTGGTCGGCTGGACCAACAGCATGCTGCTGCCGCCCCCCGAGCACCTGCTGAAACTGCTCGGCGCTGCCAGCAAGTCCCAGGCGCTGGCCTCGATCATCGCCAACAACTTCGATGACCCGCGGCAGTTTGCTCCCTGGTGGTTCGATGCCCAGGCCTGCCAGGCCTTTGTTGACAAGCTGTGCCAGCAGGCAGCCTGAGGAGCCATGAGCATGAACGCAATGCATTTGCCTGACAATCTGATCGCCGCCGACAGCAGCGAGCCACGGGCCCTGCGCAACCTGCTTGGGCAGTTCGCCACGGGGGTTACGGTGGTCACCACCCGGGCGAGCGACGGTCGCAAGGTGGGGATGACCGCCAATTCGTTTTCCTCGGTGTCGCTGGAGCCGCCGCTGGTGCTCTGGAGCCTGGCGCGCACGGCGCCGAGTGTGAGCGACTTCCTGGCCGCCAGCCATTTCGCCATCAATGTGCTGGGCAGCGACCAGCACGGTTTGTCCGGGCACTTTGCGCGGCCTTCGTCAGACAAGTTCGCTGGCATCGAGCATGTCGAGGCCACCGCCGGCGTGCCGCTGCTCGACGGTGCCATCGCTACCCTGGTGTGCCGCAACGTCACCCAGTACGAGGGCGGCGATCACCTGATCTTCCTCGGTGAAATCGAGCACTACCGATACAGCGGCGGAGAACCGCTGGTCTTCCATGCCGGGCAGTACCGGGTCGCCGTCGCGCACCCCGAACTCGGCCGTTGAGTCTCCTGCCACCAAAAACAACATTCGGAGCCTTGCATGAATAACATCCGTTACCTGGCCTGCGCCCTTGCGCTGGGCAGTGGTGCGGCCCAAGCGTATGACCTGCCGGTGGTCAACCTGGGCCTGACCAGCTTTCTCGACGGCGGCCTGCCGGCGGGGCCGGGCTGGTACCTGCAACAGTACTTCCAGAACTACAGCGCGAACCGGCTGGTAGACAAGAACGGCGACAAGCTGGGCTTGCCGAAGACCCAGCTGGACTATCAGGTGGCGGTGACGCAGGTCAGTTACCTGTCTGAGCTGCGCGTTGGCAACGCCAGCCTGGGCCTGAACACGGTGTTGCCTATCGTCACCCGGATGAAAGTCGATGACGGTTTGAACAACGCGGCCCTGAAGGACCAGGGCGGGGTGGGTGACTGGCTGATCGGGCCGTTCATCCAGTTCGACCCGATCATGGGGCCGGACGGCCCACGCTTTGTCCACCGCATCGAATTGCAGGTCAACCTGCCCACCGGCGAGTACAGCGACAAGAAGGACATCAACCCCGGCAACAATGCGGTTTCTTTCAACCCCTACTGGGCGGCGACCTATTGGTTCACCCCCGACTGGACCGCCTCGGTGCGTGCGCATTACCTCTACAACTTCAAGAACCACGACCCCAACTACGGCTTTGGCGATGCCGACGATATTCAGGCTGGCCAAGCGCTGCACGCCAACTTCGCTACCGAGTATGCGGTCACCCCGCAACTGCGCCTGGGCATCAACGGGTACTGGCTCAAGCAGATCAGTGACACCCGGGTAGATGGCCATGAAGTCTCTGGGCGCCGGGAAAAGGTCTGGGCAATCGGGCCGGGTGCGATGTACAGCTTTTCCAAGGACGATCACCTCGTGTTCAACGCCTATTTCGAGCAGGACGTGGAAAACCGCCCGGACGGATCGCGGTTGCAGGTGCGCTATATCCACCACTTCTGATCGAGGCGGTGTTCGCCTCTTGATGAAGGTTTGGCCTGCCCATTTGGCAGGCCTTTTTTTTGAAGAGTGCGTGGCACAGCAGAGCGTGCCCCCGGAATGCATTGAGCCCGGGCATTCCAGGAAATGCCCAGGCTCATTGTGTTTACCTCTGTTGTGCCGTTATTTCAGGGTTAGGGCCGGCTGGCGCTTTGCAGGAACTTCTCGGCGTAAACCTGCACCCCGGCCGGGGCCTGCTCGGTGACCCAGTTTTTCACGGCTTCGACCATGGGGGGCGGGCCGCACAGGTACATGTCGAACGGCGTGGCAACCAGTCGCTCACGGTCGAAGTGCTCATGAATGTAACCGCGCCTTCCGGTCCAGCTGGCGCCGGGCTGGCTGACCACGGGGGTGAACTCAAAGCCGGGAATACGCGCGCGCAGGGCCTCCAGGCGCGCGGTTTCGCACAGGTCGGCTTCCTGGTTGACACCGTAGAACAGCTGGATCGGGTAGCCGCAGTCACCGCGCTCGGCAATCTCGTCGAGCATGCCGAGGAACGCCGACAGGCCAGTACCGCCCGCCACCATCACCAACGGCCGTTCCACCTGACGCAGGTAGAAACTGCCCAGCGGCGCCTCCAGCAGCATCTCCATGCCGGGCGTGCAGTGCTCGCGCAGGAAGTTGCTCATCACACCGTCTGGCAGCAGGCGAATCAGGAACTGCAGCTGGTTGCCAGGGTTTGGCCGGTTGGCGAATGAGTAGGCACGGCATTGATCGGTGCCGGGCACTTGCAAGCGGGCATACTGGCCGGGCAGGAAGTGCAGGGTGTCTGGCTGCTCGCTGGCATCCAGGTGCAGGATGGCGGTGCTGGCCGATACCAGCTCCACATCGGTTACGCGGCTGCGCAGCAGCAGGGGTTCTCCAGCATGGCAATGGCTGGAATCGTGGTCGAAGTAGAAGGTGGCATCGGACTGCACGCGGGTCTGGCAGGCCAGTACCTTGCGTTGGGCCAGGTCGTGGGGGCTCAGGGCCTCTTCGTCGACGTAGTCCTGCTCATAGCGACCGGCCTCGCAGCGGCCCTGGCAGGTGCCGCAGACGCCTTCGCGGCAGTCCAGCGGCAGGCTGATGCCTTGGCGCAGTGCAGCGTCGAGCAGCAGTTCGCCGGGCTTGACGGCAATGAAGAAGGTCTTGCCGTCGGCGAAGCTGAGGGCAACGTTATGGGTCATGCTGGCGGCCCTCAGAGGTGGTAGAAGTCGAGCACGGAATCGATGGTGTCGTTGAGCAGCAGTACATGCTTGCGGCGAATGCGGAACGTTTCGCCGGTCTGTCGCAGGCGATAGGTGCAGTGGCCGAAGAAACTGCTCTGCTGGCCCTGACGGGTGTACAGGGTGTGCCAGGCCACGCGTGCTTCGAATTCGTTGTCGCCCAGCATACGCAGCCGCAGGTTGCTGACCTGATGCAAGGTGCGAGGTAGCGGCGTGGAAGCTGCGGACTTGCCAGTGCGCAGGCGGAATACCCGGTCTTCCAGGCCGGAGCGGTCGGCGTAGTAGATGTACGACAGGCCCTGGTCCGGGTCTTCTACATAGCGGTGCTCGCTGATCCACTGCGGCAGGTGGAATTCGCTGTCTGCATCGAACAGCTCCAGATAGGCGTCCCAGTCCTGGGCGTCGCAGAGTTCGGCCTTGCGGATCAGGAATTGTTCGATGGCGTAGTGCTGGGTGATGTTCATGCCTGAACCTCCTTGAGTTGCAGCGCGCGGCGGGCCAGGCCTTCGAGCAGCAGACGCTGCCAGGTGCCGTGCTGGTTGACGTAGAGCCCTTCGTGGGTGAATTCGCGGCCGGTCAGCACCGGTTGAATGCCCAGCGCCTCGCTGTTGGGCGTGGGGCCGTCTGCCCAGCGGTGATGGCCTCGCGAGATGTCGCTCCAGCGTTCCAGGCGGGCCTGGAAACCGCGCTGCTGCTCGCGGAACTCCACCAGGTCGTCTGGCGTGCCCATGCCCGAGACGTTGAAGAAGTCCTCGAACTGGCGAATCCGGTTGCGCCGGTCGGCAGCGGACTCGCCCTTGACTCCGATGCACTGGCTGATGACCTCGGTCTTGTTCCAGGCCACCGGGCGGACGATGCGCAGCTGCGAGCTGATCTGGTCCATGAAGAACAGGCTCGGGTAGATATTGAGGTTGCGCAGGCGGTGCATCATCCATTCGGCGCGAGTCTGCCCGTATTCCTCGACCAGCCTCGGCATGACACTGTCGTAACCGGGGCGTACGGCGGGGTTGGGCATGTCGCTGAACAGCAGGCTGTGGCCGTTGTGGAAGGTAAACCAGCCGTCGTCGGTCTCGGCATCACCAGCGCCCAGCTTGCTGTAGTCCAGGGTGCTGCCGCTGCCGCCTTTTTCCGCGTTGACCTGCTGGCGGTGCTGCACGGTAGACACGTAGTTGTAGTGCACGGTGGACACGTGATAACCGTCCAGGCCGTTCTCGTTCTGCAGCTTCCAGTTGCCGTCGTAGGTGTAGGTCGATTTGCCGGGTAGCACTTCGAGTTCGCCGGTGGGCGACTGGGCGACCATCATGTCGAAGAAGATCCGTGCATCACCCAGGAAGTCTTCCAGCGAGTCGTTGGCGTTGCTGTCGAGGCTGATGAAGACGAAGCCCTTGTAGCTCTGGATACGCGCCTTGCGCAGGCCTCGGGTGGCCTTGTCGAAACCTTCCGGGTATTCGCCGGGGGCCTTGACCTTGACCAGCCGGCCATCGCTCTTGTAGCACCAGGCATGGAACGGGCAGGTGAAGGTGGATTGGTTGCCCGCGCCTTGGCGGGTGAGGGTGGCGCCGCGGTGCTGGCAGGCATTGATCAGCGCATGCAGCTCGCCGTTGCCGTCACGGGTGATGATCATCGGCTGGCGGCCGGCGCGCAGGGTGATGAAGTCGTTGGGCTTGGCGATTTCACTTTCGTGGCAGGCGTAGATCCACTGCTTCTCGAAAATCAGCTCCATCTCCAGGTCGAACAGTTCTGGCTCGGTGAAGATATCGCGGGCGACGCGATAGACCCCCTCGACGGGGCGAAAGTCCAGGCAACCCTGGACGTAGGTTTGCCATTGGGTCAGGCTGCGGGCGCTCATCAGGCGTGTCCTCATTGTTGGGGTTGTGTGCACGATTGAAGCGCTGGCAGCACATTCGCTCTAGCCACTTAATGGGCGTTGATCAGCCATTTTTTCCGGCGTTGCAGTGCGTGGATGACACGGTTGCAAATAGCTGCAGAAAATGGATAGTGGCGAGGCCGTACTGCGCCGGACAATTGAGCCAGACCATTGTTTTGACGGGAGATGCCCATGCACAGCGTCGCTGCCACGCTGCACAATCGCTGTGCCGAACTGGGCCTGGCCCAGCAATGGATGAGCGAGATCTGCGGCCCGCACCAGTTGCGCTCCCGGCACCCGGAGCAGCTGTGCTTCAGTCACCTGGGCACGCGCCTGCCGGCGTTGGGCACGGTACTTGGGCGTATCGCCTACGGCACGGAGGTGAACATCGATATCCGCTCCCTCGATGCCTACAGCATCAGCCTGCCTCTGCGCGGGCGGCAGCGCCTGCGCAGCGGGCGGGACCAGGTGCGATCCGACGCAGCATGCGGCCTGGTGGTGTCACCCCTCGAAGCCCATTCGCTGGAGCTGGGAGGGGACTGCGAGAAACTTCAGGTGGTGATCCGCCGGCAGGCCCTTGAGGAAGTGGCCGAAGCCTTGTTGCAGCGGCCGCTGGCCGAGCCAATCCGTTTTCGTGCAGAAATGGATACCGGGTGCGCGGCGGTGGCCGCCTGGTGGTTGAGCATCCGGCAGGTGCTGGAGCACTGGCCGCAGATGAGCGCGCTGTACGGTCAGCCGCGTCTGGCGCGCGACATGGAATGCCTGCTGATTCGGGGCCTGCTGCTGGCCCAGCCGAGCAACTATTCGGCGGAGCTGGAGCCGGGCGCAATGGAGCGCGTTCCAGAGTATCTGGTGCGTGCCCGCCAGTTTCTTCACCAGCATGCCCGCGAAACCTTGCGCCTGGATGATCTGGAGCAGGTCGCGGGGGTGTCGCGAGAAAAACTCTACGAGGCTTTTCGCCGCCATCATGGGCTGACACCCATGGCCTATCTGAAGCATCATCGGTTGGCAGCGGCGCGCAGTGCGCTGTTGAATGGCGGAGCCTCGGCCAGTGTCTCCAGTGTGGCGCTGGAGTGGGGCTTCAGTCATTTGGGTCGCTTTGCCAGCGATTATCGCAAGGCGTTCGGTGAGTCGCCATCCGCTACACTGGCGCGATTGCGCTGAGGCAACCGCGCCGTCCCCTCAGGACGCTCGAAACCGTCGGGTCGCCGAGGGCAGTTCCCCATAGCGACGTTTGTACTCCTGAGCGAACCGCCCCAAGTGGGCGAAACCCCATTTGAACGCCACATCGGTCACTGAAGCCTGCTCGTTGCGCGCCAGCTCCTCATGCACCTGTTCGAGGCGCAATTCGCGCAGGTAGGCCATCGGGCTAGTATTGCGGAAGGTGCGAAAGCCCGCGAACAAGGTGCGCACACTGACGCCAGCCTGTTCGGCCAGCGACTCGACGCTGAGCGGCTCGTGCAGGTGCTCTCGGATAAAGGCCTCGGTGCGCTTGATGAAGTAGGGCGAGACAGTGCTTTCTGCCGGGCGGTCGAGGTTGTCCAGCGCACTGTGGGGCTGGCCATACAGCAGCGAATTGAGCAGTGCCGATTCAAATTGCTTGAGCACCAGCGGTTGGTGCAGCGGGTGTTCCGGGCTGCCGATGGCGGTGACCAGGGTGTTGAGCAGTTGCAGGAAGTAGGCGGCGCCCGGGCGCGAGAAGTCCAGGCGCGGGTCGAAACGCGGCAGGCGCTGGCTGGCTTGTGGGATGTGCTGGCGGCAGTGGTAGGCCATGTCGGCCTGTTCGATACGCAGTGTCAGTTGCGGCGCACCACCTTGCCAACGCATGCGCGCCGGCAGGCTGGGTGACAGCAGCGAGGCTACCAAGGGAGAGGATTCGAACTCCATGCCTTCGCAGAGGATGGTCGCGCCACCGTGGATGGGGATCTGGACCAGGTAGAAATCCTCAAGCCGCCCTGGGTCGATATTGACCTCCGTCGCATACTCCAGGCGCCCCAGTGACAGGCCCCCACGGACCACATGGTGCATGCTTGCCGCTACCGTCTCGCCAGTGCGAACGGCGGACAGCTCATGGGGTTTGAATATCCGCCCGACACTGCTGCGCACGTTGTCCAGGTCGTAATGCAGGAATAACTGGTTCTGTTCGGTGAACAGTTGCAACTCACTGAAGCATTCACCACTCGCAAGGCTTGTATCGTTGATGATCATTGTCACCTCTCGTTACACAGGCAATCATGGCTGCACCGTTCTGGCCCGAGGGGTCTGCAGTTACCGGACGGTGGTTGCAGTATTCGGATAACGCCAAAGCGGGAGTGTGATTGTGGGTACCGATCACCGTCGGCTTGGCACTTACGTAGCAAGGACCAGACCAACCTGTGAGTGAGGGTATGCCAGGCCGAGCGTCGGGTCTTCAGGCGCCTCAGATTACTTTCACCGCGCGCCCAATGAATTGCACCGGGCCAGTCGGCCGCCCTGTTGGGGAACCGCCCAGCTTCTCCAGCGTCAGCTCGAAGAGTTGATTGGGCTCCAACGCAGGCAGCTTGTCGAGCGGCACGTCGGTCTGTTGCCCAGGCCTGATCAGGCCAAGGGAGACGGGCGCTTTCCATTGATCGCCCTTGGTCCAGAACTGCAAGACTTTGTCCGGCGGCACCTCGGTTTTGCCCAGGGGGATGAGCTGAATCTGGTGTGTGTCACGGGCCTGGATCACCCAGCCAGGTGCCTGGGTGGTGGGCGCTACGAGCACCACCAGGTAGGTGGTTGTCGGAGGTTGCGCAGTCACTAACGCCAGGGCCAGCAATACGCTCGCGGCCAGACTCGTGGCGGCCAAACCTTGCCACAACCCCAGGCGTTGCCACCACGAAGGGCGGGCAGGGCGGTCACCCAGGCTGCGCTCGATCCGCTGCCACAACCTGCTGCTGGGCGGCTGGGGCGTGGCCAGCGTGTTCAGCTCCAGCAACCGGTTCTCCCATGCGTCTACCGCATCGCGTAATGCGCGGTCGGTGCCCAGGCGCCGGACCACCACGGCATGCTGTTCGGCCGATAATGTGCCCAGCACATACTCCCCGGCCAGCTGGTCGAGGTCATCAAAGTTTTCGGCGCCGGGTTCGGTCGTCATTCCATGCACTCCCGCAGCGCTTTCAGGCTACGTCTGATCCAGGCCTTGACCGTGCCCAGCGGGCTACCGAGCAGGTGGGCGATTTCGGCATGGCTGCAGCCGTCGACATAGGCATGCAGGATGCACGTGCGAGGAGCAGGCTCAAGTTGATCGAGGCAACGGTGAACCTTTGCCGAGTCAGCCAGCAATGCCATGTCATTGTGTTCGGGTGCCATTGCCGCCATGGCATCAATGGCGACATCGTCCAGCACGGTTTCTCGACGGGTATCACGTATGAAATTCAGTGCCAGGTGCCGCGTCAGGCTGTAAATCCAGCCCCTTGCCGAACCGCGCGCGGGGTCGAAGGTGGCGGCGCGGGTCCAGATGCGGATGAAGGCATCATGGACTATGTCTTCGGCCATGGCATCGTCACGGGCGATGCGCCGTGCTACACCAAGCAGCCGGGCACCTTCCTGGTCATAAAGCGCCTGCAAGGCGCTGCGTTCGCCCATGGCACAGGCCTCGAGGCAACGCTGGAAGTCGAACGGCGTCGTAGGCAGGTTCAAACCGGTGCGTTCCTTCTGCTGGCAGAAATACCCCGGCCGGCTGGCCGGGGGTGCTCATGAGCGTAGCTGAAGGCTGGCGGCACGCTCGTACGCCCGGCCCTCAGTTGGCGGCCCAGAAGATGTAGTCGGCCTGGTATTTGACGATCTGCTTCTCACCCTTGTTTTGCGCTGTACAGGCGCTTTGTGGTGCAACGCCGCCACGTGTGGCCAGGCGCTGGACGAAGCTGATGCCACTCATGGCACCTTTGCCATCGGCGGGGTTTGCCTTGACCAGTTGATACGGCAGGTCGCCCTTGGCCGCTGGGGCGATGGCCAATTGGGTGCCGGTTATCTTTGAGCCATCCTTCGCCTGCCAGGTGGCGGGCGGGCCGAAATAGTCCCCCACAGGTTTGCCTTTGCGATCATTGAGCACGGCCCTAGGGCCAACAAATGCCCATTCGGCCTGCCCGGGCGCCTCGGCTTTGTCGCGGCATTCGTAGGTGATTTCGCCAACGCCGACGGTTTCTAGCGCCACTTTGTAGCCGCTTGGCACCTTTACGGCATCGGGCACTCCGGTCTGGGCGTGCGCGGCTGGCAGCACCATGGCCAGTACCAGGCCAGAGGCAAGCAGAAACGAGACATGAGTGATGTTCATCGAGTGATCTCCTGGTGGGGGATTGGCAGGGCAAGGATGTGTTGCCCTTGGGTAATACCCACGGGAAGGCCACTTGGATGCAGCAAAATGAAAAAATAACCAAGGGCTCTTCGCCCCGGCAGCCAGCGGGTGAAGGCGGCTGTTCTTTTACGCGGACGGTGAGGCGGCCGACGGTTTTTTTACGCATTCTTTATGCGCTGGATCACGGCCAGGGCCGATACTGGCGCAGCTTTTTCAAGCACCCGAATTCCTACCTACGCCAGAATTTACGCAAAACAGACGAGACGTTATCTGTGAGCCAAACCGCAACTGCTGAAAATCAATCCCACGCTGGCAAGAGCACGGGCGTCGGCCTGCTGGTCGCTGCCGTTGGCGTGGTCTACGGCGACATCGGTACCAGCCCGTTGTACACCCTCAAGGAAGTGTTCAACGGCCATTTCGGCGTGCAGGCCAACATTGAAGGGGTACTGGGCATCCTCTCGCTGGTGTTCTGGTCGCTGATCTGGGTGGTGTCTGTCAAATATGTGCTGTTCATCCTGCGTGCTAGCAACCAGGGCGAAGGCGGGATCATGGCACTGACTGCGCTGGCCAGGCGGGCGGCGCGGCCTTATCCAGTCCTGAGCAGGGTGCTGGTGCTGTTGGGTCTGTTCGGCGCGGCGCTGTTCTATGGTGACAGCATGATCACCCCGGCCATTTCTGTGCTGTCGGCGGTCGAAGGCTTGCAACTGGGCATCGATGGCATTGATCACTGGGTGGTACCGATCTCGGTGGTGGTGCTGGTCGGGCTGTTCGTGATCCAGAAGCATGGCACGGCGCGTATCGGCATACTGTTTGGGCCGGTGATGGTGCTGTGGTTCGTGGTGCTGGGCGCGCTTGGCGTTTATGGAATCGCTCAACGGCCCGAAGTGCTGCAAGCGCTCAGCCCTGCATGGGCCGTGCACTTCTTCGTCGCTCATCCGGGTGTGGGCGTGGCGATACTGGGCGCGGTGGTACTGGCCCTGACGGGGGCCGAGGCACTGTATGCCGACATGGGGCATTTCGGCCGCAAGCCAATTTCCCGGGCCTGGTTCATGTTGGTGTTGCCAGGCCTTGTGCTCAATTACTTCGGCCAAGGCGCGTTGATCCTCAACGACCCAACGGCAGTGCGTAACCCGTTCTATCTGCTGGCCCCCGAGTGGGCGCTATTGCCGATGGTCGGGTTGGCCACCCTGGCCACCATCATCGCCTCGCAGGCGGTGATTTCCGGTGCCTTCTCGCTGACGCGGCAGGCTATCCAGTTGGGCTATGTGCCGCGTATGTTCATCCAGCACACCTCCAGTGAAGAGCAGGGGCAGATCTACATCGGCATGGTCAATTGGGCGCTGATGGTGGGTGTGGTGCTGCTGGTGGTCGGTTTCGAGTCTTCCAGCGCGTTGGCCGCCGCTTACGGTGTGGCGGTGACGGGTACCATGCTAATCACCACGCTGCTGGCCTCGGCGGTGGTGCTGTTGCTGTGGAAGACGCCGCGCTGGTTGGCGATTCCGCTGTTGTTGGGCTTCTTGCTGGTGGATGGTCTGTACTTCGCGGCCAACGCACCGAAGATTCTTCAGGGTGGCGCCTTCCCGGTGATTGCCGGTCTGGCCCTGTTCGTGCTCATGACTACCTGGAAGCGCGGGCGCTCGATCATCTTCGATCGGCTGGACGAGTCAGCATTGCCGCTGGACCTCTTCATTGCCAGTGTGCAGGCACAGCCGCCGCATCGGGTACAGGGTACTGCGGTGTTCCTGACGGCCCGCACTGATGCCGTGCCCCATGCACTGCTGCATAACCTGCTGCACAACCAGGTACTGCATGAGCAAGTGGTGCTGTTGACGGTGGTATCAGAGGATTCGCCGCGGGTCAGCGTGGGCGAGCGCTTCGAGATCGAAGATTTCGGCGATGGGTTCTTCCGGGTAAGCCTGCACTTCGGCTTCATGGAAGAGCCAGACGTACCGCTCGCGTTGAGCCAGTGCGGCGCAGCCGAACTGGACTTCAGCCCCATGCGCACCACCTACTTCCTCAGCCGGGAAACCGTGGTACCGACCAAGCGGATCGGCATGGCCAAGTGGCGCGAGCACCTGTTCGCGTTCTTGCTGAAGAATGCCAACAGTAACCTGAAATATTTCAAATTGCCGTTGAACCGGGTGATTGAACTGGGCACCCAGGTCGAGATGTAAAACCGAGAGCCTGACTTGCGGGCTGCCGAGACGCAGCGTGGCCCGCAAGCGGTACTTTGCAGGCTAGCTGGCGTTCAGTGGGCTGGCGGCTTTTCTCACACTGACTGCGCCCCACAACAGCCCGACTGTTGCAGCAATGAGCGAGCCGGTAAGAATGCCGAGCTTGGCCGCACCCAGTGCGCCAGGGTCGACAAAGGCAAGGTTGGCAATAAAGATCGACATGGTGAAACCGATACCTGCCAGCAAGCCGATCAAGGTAATGCCACTCCAGGTGACACCCTTGGGCAGCTCACACCAACCCAGGCGCACCATTAGCCAGCTGATGCCGACGATGCCCAAGGGCTTGCCCAGGACAAGTGCCAGGGTGACAGCGAGCATGACGTGGTATGGCCCTTCGGAGGACAGGTCTACTCCAGACAGCCCGACCCCGGCATTGGCCAGCGCGAACAGGGGCATTATCACGAAGGCGACCCAGGGGTGCAGTGCACTCTGGACCCGCACCACAGGCGGTACCATTTCACGCTGGGCAAACCGCAGGCGTTTCAGTGGGTCAATCAGGTTGCTGCTGTCCTGCTCTGGCGCTTTTGCGGTGCCGAACAGGTCGTTGGAAAACCGTTTGACGGCATCCACAGGGCGCTCACCCATGGGCGCTGAGCGAACGGGTGTCATGAGCCCAAGCACCACACCCGCCAGTGTGGGGTGGGCGCCGGTCATCAGCACGCCGAGCCAGGTAATTGCGCCCGGAATCACGTAAGCGTAGGCCGAGCCAACGCCGATCTTCTGCAGCCCGACAACCAGCAGGATGCCGATGATGGCAACACCAAAGCCTGCGTAGTCCAGGCCGCCCGAATAGAAGATTGCAATGATCAGCACCGCGATGATGTCGTCGATGATCGCAAGTGCCAGCAGGAAGATACGCACGTTGGACGGGATCGATTTGCCAAGCAAGGCGAGCACGCCAACCGCGAAGGCGATGTCGGTCGCCGTGGGGACCGCCCAGCCGTTCTGTTCTTGGGGTGCATGAGCGAACGCCAGGTAGATCAGGGCAGGTACAACCACGCCGCCAACGGCTGCCGCCATGGGTAGGGTGGCTTGGCGCAGGCTTGCCAGCGCGCCTTCGTGGATTTCCCGGCGGATCTCCATGCCGACCACCAGGAAGAAAATGGTCATCAGGCCATCATTGATCCAGAAGTGCAGGGATTGCGAGAAGACCATCGAACCCACACCGAACGTGAGCGGTGTGTGCCAGAGCGCATCATAGCTATCAGCGAGTGAAGAGTTTGCCCAGGCGAGTGCAGCCAGGGCGGCGATGAGCAGAACGAAACCACTTACGGCCTCGACATGCAGGAAGCGCTCAAGCGTGGCGAACGCGCGACGGGCCAGTTGTTGGGCAAGGGGAATTCGAATTTTTTGCATAGGCACAAGTAACCCCGCAAGGCGGCCCGACCTGCGCTGTTCTTTAACCTGCGTTGCTGCGTTATGCAGCTAGCACCCGGTGCGAAGTCTACCATCCTGACGCGGCTTTGGGGGAATTGAGAAATGGCAGTAGACCTGTTTGCGATCGGCAGGGTAGCAATTCATACTCGTTGCACTAAAGCCAGCAGTACCCGTGCGTGTCGTGCGGGTTCAAACAGCGGCGCCCCTACCGTCAACCTAGCCGTTTCCTCTGACAAGACGTGGAAGTGTCGGATGTTCGAACAATACAAGCACCTTTCCGGACCCTGACGCCTTGCCGGTGCGCTGCTTGGCGCGCTGCTGTTCCGGCCATTTTCAGTGAGAGCCCCGTGTCCGACAAACCGGCGCGCACTATGGCGGTGTGCTGTATGTCGACTCGCTCAACGGGGAAGAGGGTCTGGTTCCGACTTACCTCGACCCGTGACGTGTTACCACCCAAACCATCGTTGAAGGGCTGATCGAGCCGTTCGCCCATGGCTATATGCGCAATGCGATGTGGGTGTCGATGCTGGTGGGCGGCGTGTGTGCGTTCCTGTCCTGTTTCCTGATGCTCAAGGGCTGGTCGTTGATCGGTGATGCGCTGTCGCATTCGATCGTGCCGGGAAAGCTGTCGTCAGCCGGGCCAGCCGCTCTGGTGGGGCAGAGCGGGTAGCGCGTTAATGTGACGTGTGGCGTGAGCGGCGGCAGCGTTCGGAACAGTAACGCACTTGTTCCCAGCAGCCGGCCCACCGCTTGCGCCAGGTGAAAGGCAAGCCACACTCGGCGCAGACTTTGCTGGGTAGAAACGGTTTTTTCATATCGACTCCCCGGCATCCAGGTGCGTCATTAGCTGCTGGCCACGTTGCCAGACAGCGTCGCGTCGGCTGGCTGACATGCTGTCCAGCCCCCGATAAACCAGCGTCAGGCGGGGGTTGCTAGACAGCAAAGGGCGATGGCGGATAAGGAAATGCCAGTAGAGCGCATTGAACGGGCAAGCGTCGTCCTCCACAACGCGATCGACCTTGTAACTGCACGCCTTGCAATGATCGGACATCCGCTGGATGTAGCGGCCGCTGGCGCAATACGGTTTCGAGCCCAGGTAACCCCCGTCTGCGTGCATCACCATGCCCAACGTATTGGGTAATTCGACCCAGTCGAAGGCATCCATGTACACGGCCAGGTACCATTCGCATATCGCCGGTGGGGCAATGCCGGCCAGTAACGCGAAATTGCCGGTGACCATCAAGCGCTGGATATGGTGCGCGTAGCCCAGCTTCAGTGTCTGCCCAATCACCTGGGCCATACAGCGCATGCGTGTCTGGCCTGTCCAGTAGAACTCGGGGAGCGTACGCACATTACCCAGGTAATTGAGTTGCGCGTATTCGGGCATGCGCAACCAGTAGATACCCCGCACATATTCCCGCCAGCCAATCAGCTGCCGTATAAAACCCTCTGCCGCATTGAGTGGCACACGCCGCTCACGCCAGGCTGCGTCGACATCCTCGCACAACTGACGCACATCCAGCAGGCCAACATTCAGTGCTGCACTGATGCGGGCATGGAACACATAGGGTTCACCTTCGGCCATCGCATCCTGGTAGTCGCCAAAGGCTGCCAAGCCGAATTCCAGAAAGTGTTCCCAGAGCTGCCGCGCCTCTTCGTGGGTTACGGGATAGTCGAAGGCATCGATTGCGCCGTAATGGTCGGTAAAACGCTCACGAACCAGTGCAATGACCGAAGTGGTGATGGCGTCGCGGGTAAACTGCGCGGGTATTGCCCCGCGCAAGCCGCGTGGCAATGACTTGCGGTTGGCTCCATCGAAGTTCCAGGCACCGCCGGCGGGGCTGCCGTCAGGCTCCAGCAGCAGGTTGCAGCGTTTGCGCATCCCCCTGTAGAAATGCTCCATGCGCAGCTGTTTGCGGCCCTCGGCCCATCGTGCGAACGCTTCGCGTGAGCACAGGAAGCGGGTGTCGCGGTGCCAGACAAGTGGCAACGCGGCATCGCGTAGAGCCTGCTCCAGGCGCCACTCTCCACATTCGGTTACATGCACCTCGTCTGCGCCCAGTAACACCAGCCAGCGCTTTAGCTCGCCGGCGATAGAGCCGCTGTTGCCTGGCGTGTCCAATGTTTGGTACTGCACACGCCAGCCCCGTTCGCGCAATGCATGAGCAAAATGGCGCATTGCACTGAAAATAAACACGATTTTTTGCGGGTGATGAGGGACATAGCGTGCTTCACCGTCCACTTCTGCCATCAACAACATATCGCGCTGAGGGTCCAGCGCACGCAGCACCGGCAAGTCGAAGGACAGCTGGTCGCCCAGCACCAAGCCCAGTCGCATCGTCGGCACTACTCTTTGCTGGCCGGAAGACGGCGGAAGAACAAGGTTATCTGCCCAATCTCCACACCGAGCTTGCTCATGCTGGAGCGGTTGATGAGGGTGTCTTCGTCCATCCGGTACATCCAGTCATCCAGGTCCACCTCCCAGTGGCGGCCATCAACGGGTAGATCCAGGCGGTAGCGCCAGCGCAACGCGTTACCTGCCACTTCTCCGCTGGCCTCACCGATCACGTCTCCCGCAGTGCCACGCCAGCGCCCGGGGCCGTTCGGGGTGAGTGCCCAGGTTCGCTGTTGGCGCGTGCCGTCGCTGTAGACAAAGTGCTCGTCAAGGATCAACTGTTCACCTTCGAGACGGCTGTCGATCCGTACATGAAAGCGTTTGACGACTTCCCCTGAACGTTTCTGGAACATGCCCCAGGCTTGCACGGGCCGCGAGAAAAACTCCACCAAATCCAACTGTGGCTGTTCCTGGGCGTAATGCTCAACGCCGACTTTGCAGCTACCCAGCAGCAGGCAGGCGATCAACAGCAATAGTTTGTGCATGTTTCAGTCTCCTTGATCCTGCTCGGTCAGCCCAAGCAATCGCTGGCGCAGCTGTGGATCGCGGGCCCGCGGGTCGAGCCAGATGGCAAAGAAGGCACGGGCAAAGGCGGGGTCGTTCACTTCCTGGACAAGTTGGCCATCGACGTAGAAGCGGCAACCTTTTCCAGGCAGGTATAGGCCACTGATGCGCATGCCCGGGCGTACATCCACAAAGGCTTGACGCATAGCCTGGGACCAACGATTCAGGGTCTCTGCCGGCATTGGGCGATCAGCCAGGCGCTGCATTTCATCCATGCTGGCCTGTACCAATGTGTCTCTGGACAGCGACCGGTGATAAATCAACTCGAGGGCGAACGGCTCGTTCCAGTCCCACGCGGAACCACTGTGCCAAAG
Source organism: Pseudomonas sp. FYR_2 (assembly GCF_043106425.1). NCBI lineage: Bacteria > Pseudomonadati > Pseudomonadota > Gammaproteobacteria > Pseudomonadales > Pseudomonadaceae > Pseudomonas > Pseudomonas sp. FYR_2. Next base: position 73,431 of record NZ_JBICMM010000041.1, on the reverse strand, counting down.
CTGGGCGGTATACAGACGCAGGCCAAACCAGCTGAACTCGCCGCTACCGGCCATGTGTGCCGATGACAGCGATTGCCGCCAGTCTGCGCTTGCGGGCAGCGCCATTGCGGTCAGAATGGCCAAGGTGTACAGGCTGAGCGCCGCGCTTCTGCTTGCCATGCGTGTGATACCGGAAAACAAAATACTGTACAAATATAAATTGATGTACAAGTTTTTGCACAGGTAAAGATGCGAATTCCAAGCGTGCGCTGAAACTGAACAAAAAAACCGGCATTATCAAAATATGCCGGTTTCATGGCTTTCAGGAGCTGCCCGCAAGGTCAGACGATGAAGTTCACCAATCGGTTAGGTACCACGATCATTCTTCCAGCGCCTTCCAGATACTTGCCAAGGCGCAGGGCAAGAAGGAACTGGTGGTGCTCGACGGCCTGGCGCACATGGACCTGTACGACGGCCCGGGCGTGCTTAGGGCCTTGCAGCATCTGACGCCGTTCTTCCAGGCAAACCTCTGAGCGTATAAAGCGCTGGTGTCGATCACCGGGGGCAACTTCGGCCGCCTGATCCGCGAAGGCTTCAGCAACTTCCAGCCGGTCAATGCCGAGTCACTGTTTACGTTTGGCAGGATTTTCGGGTCAAAGAACGGGCTGGTTTTGGCCTGGGCTCATAGGCTTCAGAGCAGGATGTAGTCGCTGAATTGGCGAATACCCGCATGCTCACCCTTGACCAGATGCACATAGCGTCCTGCCACCAGGTCGACCGGCAGGCAATCGTCGACATCCAGCACGGCGTCGGTATGCGGCTTGAGCCAATCTTCTGCCATACGTTGCTTGCCCAGGCGCTTGGCTTCGGCCTTGTCGACAGCCACCACCAGCAGGTACCGGTGCGCTTCGCCAAATACCTGCCGTTCATAACCGCCCAGGTTCAGGAAAAACAAGCGCATGGCGCCGGGGCCGGGGGCTACTTGGCTCAGTTCGACACGGTAGCCATCGACCCCGCCGACTTCCAGCCAGGAGTCGATGTGCAGGCCTTGTGCGCTGCCAAACCAGGCTTCGCGCAACTGGGGATGGAGCTGTTCCAGGGTGTCGGCCTGGGCGAAGACAACATCGTGGACTTCGATACGGGCTCGAGGGTGGCGACCGCCGAGCATGACGATGTAGAGCATGAGTAATCCTTTGGGGCAGCATCAAGCGCTGTAGTGTGAACACCCTGGCGCCGTTCAGCACGCGTCATAGCAGCCAAGGAAAGGCAGCGTCAAGCAGGCCGGGATTCTTCAGGATCGATGCACTGCTGGCGATGTCCGGAGCCAGCTAGCGGTCCTGGGCATAGGCAGGCACCCGTTCGCGCAGTAACCGCCAGACTACCTGGGTACCTGCGCCAACGCGCTGCTCCTTGAGAAACTCGAATGCCTGGGCCGCCAACAAGTATTCGATGGCAAGGATCTGCGTACAGCGCATGATCAGCGCTATCCGCTGACGCCTTCGGCCGAGGCGTTCAAGGCGCTGGCGGTGGCATGGTTCGCGGAACGACCTTCGTTTGCATCCGAGTGAACAGCGGGTGGGGCGAAAGGATTGTAGTCATCGAGAGGATTGCCATTGCCCAACATCTTCTCGAACACGGCTAGGGATCGGATTTACTTCCTGCGGACCGTAGCTCCGAGCGTGTGGAAGAAATTGCAAGGAGTAATCCTTACATGGTCAACTCCAGGGACACCCTCAGTTCGTGCTGGCACCGAGCATGGCAGGTGCCGATGCGCAGGGCTCAGCTGGGTGTACTCAGGGCAGAACCCGTTTGTTATCTCTCGGCAGGGTTTGCAGAAGTGTGAACATGACGATTGGGCAAGTAACCCTGGACGTAACGCACGGTCTTTTCCAACGCTCGCGCCATGTCGGGATGTGCCAGCTGATACTTGAGTTCCAGTTGCTGGCTGTCACTCATGTCGAAGCGCTGCGTCTGGACGAAGTTCAGTGACTCGGCGCTGATCGATAATCGGGTGGCCAGTCCGGGAATCGCCAATAGCCACTTCAGCAATCCTATAGGTACATGGCGGCGGGGAGCCCTTATATTCAGCGTTTGTGCCAATTGTTCGAGCATACCCTGCAGGTTTGGCGTGTGCTCATACAGCGCCAGCACCTGCCGGTTGGCCATTGACGGGTCGAACGCCACGCAGGTCATCATCTTTACCAGGTAATCGACGCTGACCAATGGCAACCAGTGCCTGTCGGAACCCGGGACAGCCTTGAACCGGCCCAGTGCCAGATTTCGAATGAGATCTACCAGAGGTTGTCCTTCAGGGATGTGCCCACTCTCGCTGTGACCACACACCGTAGCAGGATGAACGATCGCGTAATCTGCGCCTACCGCCTGCATGTAACGGATGACGGCGAAATGGGACTCCAGCTTGCTCCCTTCGTAGCCACCTACACGGCCGTAGACTGCAGGCCAATTGGTGTTTTCAGGGTGCTCGTTATCAACTCCGATACTTGCAAGATGTGTAAGGTTCTGCAGCATATAACCGCCCACCATCAGCAAGCGCATGCGCTGGCTCGCCGCGAGCCCGGCGACATTCAGCGCCCCTTGTACATTGACTGCGCGGGCCTGTTCCATTGTCAGGCCCCAGGTAAACTGCGCCGCGAGGTGGAAGACCACAGCGGCTGAAGCTACGCATTGCCTGTCTGCTTCGCTGAGTCCAAGCCCATCCCTGCTGATATCTCCTCCAACTGCATGGATATACGCAGGGTTACCTCCCAGTTGCACGACTTGCGCTTTGAGGCGTCCGATATTTTCAGGGTTGCGCATGAGCACCCAAGTCTTATGCCCTGTGGCGGTAAGATGGGCCAGCAGATGTTGACCCACAAACCCACTGCCGCCTGTGACGAAGCACTCCACGCTCATACCTGAATCCTTGTTTGAATGATCGGCGCAGGCTAAGGTGTAGAGCGTACTCTACAGTCAAGGAGTTTTTACTGTGAATGTTGGAGAGTTGGAGCGCCGGAGTGAAGTCGGCCGCCATACATAGCGCTATTACGAGCAACTCGGGCTTATCGTGGCCCATCGCCAAGCCAACAACTACCGCAGCTACAGCGACCAGACCGTTGGTGATCTGGCCTTTGCCGTTGCCAACGGGCTGACCATTGCTCACCTTCCTGCGATTTAGCATACCGCAACGCGGCAGCTGGTTTATTCGCAATTATTTCTCATTTACACTTGTGTCTTGTTTCGGAGCCTACCTCTTATCCAGGATGCATCGTGTCGTTCGATCCCGCCAAACCGACGCTGCTGTCTACATTGGTACGTCACTATGACGATCTGGTGGACCACATTCGCCGACGCTTCGGCGACAGAAGCATGGCGCGTGATGTGGTGCATGACGTGTGCGTGCAGTTGCTTGAGCGCGGTGAGAAAGAAGACGTTCGAACCCCATTGGCCTTGCTACGAAAAATCTCCCACGATACCGCTATTAGTCGCTATCGTAGCGATCGCCGCCGGGGCGCCTGGGTAGAGGCGGTCTCCGAGCTGCCTGAGGTGGCCTGCCCGGCGGCCACCCCGATGACCCGGTATGACAGCGAGCGCGAGTTTCAACTGCTCGTCGACGCGATCACAGACCTCCCACCTCGCTGCCAAGCTGTTTTCGTCATGCACAAGATTCACCAAATCCCCCAGGCAGAAGTAGCCACTCGCCTCGGTATTTCCATCAAGACCGTGGAAAAGCACCTGCGCCTGGGGCTGGCGGCGTGCCGGCAACGGCTTGGGCGTGATGAGGTGCGCCCATGACGAAGCAACCCGAACAGGTGCCACTGGACGAGGCTCTTGGGCGACATCGTGAAGAGCTCAAGCAGCTGTTCCCCATGCCGCCGTCCAGGCCTGCGCCCTCGAAGGCAGCAAAGTCGGCAGGTATCACGCTGGCGGTTGCGATCGCCTTTGCAGGCCTGGCCTGGCTGAACCCTGCCTACAAGAGCGAGCGTTTCGCTACCGCCATTGGTGAGCGGCGTGCTGTGCTGCTGAACGACGGAAGCAAGCTGCTGCTGGACAGTGGCACGCATGTCGATATCAGCTTGCGTCTGCTCAGCCGCGAAGTCGACCTGCGCGCAGGGCAGGCGCTTTTCGATGTCTCCTCGGCCGTGTATCGCCCCTTCGTAGTGTCCGCTGGCCCGGCGAAGGTCGAGGTGCTCGGTACGCTGTTCAATGTCCGCCGGCTGGATAACGATGCGGTGCGTGTGACCCTGGCCCGTGGACGCGTGGACGTCACCGCTGCAGCTTCAGAACACGCGCCTGTCACCCTCAGGCCAGGGCAACAGGTCGACTCCATCGGCGGGCAACTGATGCCGGTTTCGAAGGTCGACGCCTTGAAGGCGATGGCCTGGAAAGATGATCGCATCGTGTTCGAGCAGACGCCGCTGGATGAAGCGGTGTCGTTGCTGCGTCACTATCGCAAGGCATCCATTGAGCTGAGCGACCCAAGCTTGGCTGCACTCAAGGTGACAGGGGTCTTCGAAGCGCACAATGTCGACCGACTGCTGGATCTGCTACCGAGCATCCTGCCCGTCGCCGTGTTGAAAACAGAGGATGGCAGCGTGCGGATTCAACGTAAATCGGCAAGAAAATAAAGCTCAAGCCAGGTAGGGTTTCTCGATTCCCATGGCGGCTATTGAAAAAAGCCCAACCAGAAAAAGGAACTCGAGACGTGCATTTTCCCCTCCGCAGTCGCCAACTACGCCTGTCATTGCTCGCCAGTAGCCTGCTCATCGCAATGTCGGCCCAGGGCCGGGAAAAGGTGAACGTGGATCTCCCCGCCGCGCCGCTGGGGGAGGCCATCAACGCCCTTGCACAGCAGTCTTCGGTACAGGTCATCTTTGCCAGCGATCTCGGTGCAGGCCGAAACGCGCCTGCGGTGAAAGGACGGTTCACACCTGAGCAAGTACTTAAAACGCTGCTCAAGGACAGTGGCTTGCAGTTGCAGGCCAAGGATGAGCGTACGTTCGTCATCGTCGCGCAGGGTGCCCCCGCATCCAGCCCCGTGACCCAGAGCGTGCCCGTGGAAATGGCGCAGATGGAAATCACCGCCTCGCGCACCAGCAGCAGCCTGGTTTCCGCAACGCGGCAATCCACCGTTCTTGAGCATGAACAACTGCAGGAGCTGCGCCAGGGTTCAGACAGCCTGGCCACGGTACTGGCCAAGGCGATTCCGGGCATGTCCGACTCCAGCCGCACCATCACCGAGTATGGCCAGACCCTGCGCGGGCGCAGCATGCTGGTCATGGTCGACGGGGTGCCGCTCAATACCAACCGCGACTCGTCGCGCAACCTGGCCAATATCGACCCGGCGCTGATCGACCGGGTCGAAGTTATCCGTGGTAGCAGCGCCATCTACGGCAGCGGCGCCACGGGAGGCATCATCTCCATCACTACACGACCTGCAGGTGGTGAAAACCGTGCCGAAACCAGCCTGAGCGCCACCTCGCCACTTACCCGACTGGGCAGCGATGGCCTGGGGGGCCAGTTCCAGCAGTATTTCGCAGGCTCTCAGGGAGCGGTGGACTACGCGTTCGACTTCGGCACCCGCCACATCGGTGCCTCGTACGATGCGCATGGTGACCGGATCGCCCCGGAGCCCAGTCAAGGTGACCTGTTCGATTCGAACATCTACAACATCGGCGGCAAGCTGGGGCTGCACATCGACGAGAACCAGCGAATCCAGCTTGCAGTCAGCCACTACGATGCACGCCAGGACACCGACTACGCTACAGACCCAAGCGTCGCGAAACTCCCCGCAGGCTCTGTGCCGGCCAATGCGATCAAGGGCCTGGATCTTGACGAACAGAACCGTATTCGCAACACGCTGGTGAACCTGGAGTACGAGAATCTCGACATTCTCGGCAGCCGGCTCTCTGCCCAGATGTACTACCGGGACTACTTCACCCGTTTCACGCCGTTCGATGCCCGGGCCGTTGCTACCCGCGGCAGCAACGTGGACCAGATCATGCAGAACAGCGAAGTGTTCGGCAGCCGCCTGACCCTGCGCACGCCACTTGGCGACAGCGGCAGTACCGAGCTGGTGTGGGGGGGCGACTATAACCAGGAGCGCAGCGACATGCCGCTCGATGTCTTCGACCCTGCGGTTTATGACGCCAGTGGCGGCCTGGTCTTCGACAAGACGGGCAAGCTCACCTACATGCCCCCGCTGAGGACGCGAAGCGCCGGTGCGTTCGCCCAGCTACAGCATCGCTTTGATGAGCATTGGTCTGTCGACGGCGGCCTGCGCTACGAATACTCCACTGCCGAATTCGATGACTTCGTTCCGTTGTCCGAATCCACCGCTGCCTCACCGGTGGCGGTGAAGGGGGGCGAAGTTCATTACGATGCGGTGCTGTCGAACCTGGGCGTCGTCTACTCACCGGTACTCGGCCAGGAGATCTACGCCTCCTTCAGCCAGGGCTTCCAATTGCCCGACGTGGGCATTCAATTGCGCAATGCGCGCCGTGGTTTCGACATCGGCGTATCGAACCTGGAACCGGTCAAAACCAACAACTATGAGCTTGGCTGGCGAGGAGAGCTGGGCAGCAACACCCTCGGTACCTTGGCGCTGTTCTACACCACCTCCAAACTGGGGGATGTGCAGAGTTTCAACAATGGCCTGATTCTGACCCGCACCAAGGAGCGCATCTACGGAGCCGAAGCCAGTGCAGATTGGCTGTCCGACGATGCGGTGTGGGGCGCAGGGGGGAGTGCGACCTGGATGCGCGGACGAGAAAAACCGGACGGCAAAGGCTGGCAAGACATGACCGGCTATCGCGTTCCGCCCCTGAAGCTGACCGCCTACGTCCAGTACAAGCCGACACTGGAGTGGAGCAACCGCTTGCAAGCTACGTTCTTCGACGGCAAGGACTATAGGCTCGATGGCGTGGACAGCTTCGGTCGGCATCAAGTGAGTAGCTATACGACAGTGGACCTGGTGAGCCAGTACCAGATATCCGCTGACGACAAGGTAAGCGTCGGCATCCAGAACCTGTTCAATCGCGACTACTACCCGCTCTACAGTCAATTGCTGCGCAATAACAACAACACCAGCCACTTGCCAGCACCCGGCACTGTGTTGACTGCCAGTTATACGCACGATTGGTAAGGAGATGAACATCACCGGGCCGGTTTTGACATCAAGTCAAGCCACCTGAGGCGCCTATGTATCTGAAGGCTTTAAGACGCTTTGTGGAACTTGATGCAGCAACCTTGCAGTGCTCGCAGTCATACGCTTTAACCGTCCTCGGAAGCCGCTGCCATGCCGATCAAGATCGGACCAACGAGAGCCTGTGAAGAGCGCCGCATCAGCAGAGAACCTCATCCGGCCGGTATCTGTCAATGGACATGATCTGGCAAACAATCCAGGCCGAATTCGCCGATATTGGCGATGAGCGCGAGATCGTGCGAATTCTGGTACGGCTGGTGATGGCTGCCGTATTGGGCGCTGTTCTAGGCTTCGAGCGAGAGCACAAGGGCAAGTCCGCCGGGGTGCGCACGCACATGCTGGTTTCGCTGGGTGCGGCGCTGTTCGTGCTGGCACCCAGCATGGCAGGTGCCGATGCGCAGGCACTCAGCCGGGTGATTCAGGGCATCGTTGCCGGTATCGGCTTTCTGGGTGCGGGCACCATTCTCAAGGGCAATGGCCAGGACACCAGTCATGTCAAAGGCCTGACCACAGCTGCCGGGTTATGGATGACGGCTGCCATCGGTACGGCAGCGGGGATGGGACGCGAAGCCACGGCGCTGGTCAGCACGGTGCTGGCGCTGTTGGTGCTGGGCACGATGCCTTTGCTGATGGACAAGGTTGAAGGGCAGGACGAAGAAAAACAGAAGGAGGAGGGCAGGAAGCACTGAGGGGGTGTGAGTCGCCCCCGCAAAGCCCATCTGCCGTTAATCAGACCGATGCTGAGCCATTCAGGCGCTCGATCGCGTCGATCAGGTCGTCGTAACCCACCGGCTTGTTCAAGTGGCGGTCAAACCCGGACTGCCGGGACTTGTATTGGTCAGCGCTTGCCCCGAAGCCAGTCAACGCGATGGCCGGGATGTAGCGCAGATGTTCCAGACCGCGCAGCGCCCGAATCAGTGCATGACCGTCCATGCCAGGCATGCCGATGTCGGAAATAATCACGTCGTAACGCGCATCTGCCGCCGATTGCAGCGCCAGTATCGGGTCGCTGTAGGCGTCAACGTCGGCGTCCTCCATCAACAGCAATTGTTCCATCACTTCCAGCACATCGAGCGAGTCATCCACCAGCAGGATGCGAATCCCTTTCAGGCGACCTTCTGATGGCAGCGCTTCGCCCTGAGCCTGGGGTTGCTGGGTATACACGCACAAAGGCAGGGTGATGATGAACGTACAACCCTGGCCTATTCCGGGAGACTCTACGCTGACCGCTCCGCCATGGGCTTCTACCAATTGACGAACCAGGGAAAGGCCAATACCTAGCCCCTCTCGCCCATGGCCGGTGGGTGCAGCCTGGTTGAACAGCTCAAAAATATCTTCCAGGGAGTTTTTGGCGAGGCCTATACCCTGATCAATGACTTCAAGTCGCGCCTGCTCATCCTGCCGAGCAAGTCTCAACAGAATTTCGCCATCGGCAGGGCTGAACTTCAATGCGTTGTTCAGTAGGTTCCAGATGATCTGCTCGACACGTGTGCTGTCGGCCTCCACATAGACCGGTTCCCCATCAGCCGGCAGCGTCAGCCGAACACTTCGGCCGCGCTGCTCATTGCAGGCTACGGAGCAGATACCCTGCAGCACGGCGCACAAATCGACCGGCTGGGTCTTCAGTTTGAGTTTGCCCGTGCGGATGCGCGCTACATCGAGCAAATCATCGATGATCCGCGCCTGGCTGGTGACCGCATCGCGAATGACGTTGACCGCTTTGTTCGCCATGCCGGTACTTGTGACCGATGGTATACGTCGCAAGATATCGGCATTGAGCTGAATCAGGTTCAACGGGTGCTTGAGCTCATGGGACATCACCGCGAAGAACTCGTCCTTCATGTGGCTGGAGCTTTGTGACTCGGCCAGGCGCTTGCTTTGTTCGTCTTGCAGGCGCTTGTGGCCGGTGAGGTCACGGGCGATCTTCACGTAACCGCGCAGGCTGCTGCCCTTGAGGCGTGAAACTTCACCGCTGCAATAGAAGCGGCTGCCGTCCTTGCGCACATGCCAGCGTTCGTCCTGGCCGCGGCCATGCAGGCGGGCAGCGCGCAATTCGCGTTCCGGCTCGCCGTTTTCGCGGTCCTGCTCGGTGAAAATCAGCGCATAGTGAAGGCCCAGCACTTCATCCTTGGCGTAGCCGAAGATCAGCGCAGCGCCCGTATTCCAGTCGATGATCAGGCCTTGTTCGTCAAGCAGGATGATGGCGAAGTCATGGGTGCTCTCTGCGACCAGGCGCATGCGCTCCTCACCTTGACGCAAGCGTTCTTCGGCAGCGCGACTCTTGGTGATGTCGATAAACGTCAGCACGGTGCCATCGACATTCTGCTCGCTGGCCCGGTACGGTAGCAGGCGCGCCAGGTACCAATGCTGGTCCTGGCCGATCACTTCACGCTCGATCGTGGTTTCGCGCTCGATCACCGCACGCGCATCGTCAGCCAGGCCTGGATATTCCAGGCGATGGGTGATGTCGAGCAGCGAGCGGCCGGTGTCGACCGGCAATATGCTGAAAATGGCGGTGGCCCCAGGGGTGAACCAGCGAATGTGCAGGTTGCGGTCGACAAACACGGTGGCGATCTGAGTCGAGGCGATCAGGTTGCTCAGGTAGTCGTTGATCTTGTCGGTTTCATCGACCTTGGTCTTGAGCTCGTAGTTGACCGTCAGCAGTTCTTCGTTGATGGATTGCAGCTCTTCCTTGCTGGTTTCCAGCTCTTCGCTGGCCAGGCGCAACTCTTCGTTGATCGCCTGCATTTCTTCGTTGGAGGCCATCAGCTCCTGGCTGGAGATGTCCGATTGCGCGATGGTTTCCTGCAACTGCTGACGGGTACGCTGCAGTTCGCGCTCCAGGGTGCTCAACACCATGCCTTCGGTTTGCTGAATAGCAGGCGGGTTGTGGGGATCAGCTTCGCGAACCTGAAAAACCACCAGCAGGCATTCGCTGCCACTGGGTTCGTCCTGGTGGGGCTGTACCTGTACCTGGACTTCGACGCGCTGATCGTCGACGGTGGTGATCACTGCGCCCGAGCTGACCGGCTGGCCGGTGTTCTGAGCCTGCAACAGGGTACTGCGCAGGGCCGGGCGCAGCGGCGTGAGTACCAGGTTCAGCAGGCTGGGGCTGACTTCGCCACCGGCGTGGCGCAGGAAGCGGCCGACGCCATCACTCATGTGCAAGATGTTGCCATCGCCATCGACGATCAGGCTGGGCGGTGAGCGCCTGGACAACGCCCGGTGATGGATTTCAGCATAGGACAGCTTGCGCAGGAGCTTGGGTTTGGCGCGTACGGCTTGCGTGTCGGGCGTCTGAAGCCGCCCCGGACGGCGCGCCGGTTCTACTTCCCTGGCGCGGAAGATGCGATGGCGTTTGTCCACGGGAATGAACAGGTCGGCCGCCACGTCCGCAGATTCCGAACTGCCCAGGAACAGGTAACCTCCTTTGCGCAGGGCGAAGTGGAACAGCCGCAGGATTTCCCGTTGCACTTCTCGGTCCAGGTAGATGAGCAAGTTACGGCATACCACCAGGTCCAACTGAGAGAACGGTGGATCGGACAACAGGTTGTGCCGGGCGAACAGCACTTTTTCGCGAATGTCCTTGCGCACGCGGTATTTCTGATCTTCCTTAATGAAGAACTGGCGCAGCCTGGCCGTGGGAACATCGGTGGCGATGGCTTCGGGATAGACGCCCAGCCGACCGACATTGATCGCGCGCTCGTCGAGGTCGGTGGCGAACACCTGCACCTTGGCACTGCGCTGCTCCATCGCCAATTGCTCGGTTGCCATAATCGCCAGGCTATAGGCTTCCTCGCCGGATGAACACCCCGCCGACCAGATACGTATTTCGCGCTGCGGATCCTCGCTGTCGTCGTTGGCCAGCCCCGGCATCGCCTGTTGTTGCAACGCTTCGAAGGCGTCCCGGTCGCGAAAGAAGTTGGTGACCCCGATCAGCATGTCCGCCAACAGGGCGCGAGACTCTTCAGGATGCCGCTCGAGGTAGTCGCGGTAACTGGCAAGGTCGGTCTGCGCGGTGACGTGCAGGCGACGTTCAAGCCGGCGCAGGACGGTCGCGCGCTTGTAGTGCTGGAAGTCGTGGCCGGTGCTGGCATGCAGCCGGGCGAGGATGTCGTCGAGTAGCGGGTCGCATTGGGCTGGGTCGCCTGAGCGTTCGCCTAGCGGCGGCGGGAGGCTGTCATCCTCGATTTCCGGCAGTTTGACCTTCTGAGCCGAGCGCCACAGTTCCACCAGCTTGCCCGGAATCTCGGTCACCGGAAGGATCAGGTCGACCATGCCGGTGGCGATGGCGGCCTTGGGCATGTCAGGGTACTGGGCGTCATCGGGCGACTGCACAAGGGTCACGCCACCTTGTTCCTTGATGCGCGACAGGCCCACTGCGCCATCGCTGCCGCTGCCCGAAAGGATCACGCAGAACGCATGGTCCTTGTGCACATCAGCAAGGTCGCGGAAGAACAGGTCAATGGCGACGTGGTCACCGCGGCTGCGCCTGGCCGGGCTGACCCGCAGGTAGCCGTCATTGGTGGACAGGCGGTTGGCCGGCGAAATGACATAGACGTGGTCACGCTCGATCGGTACCGGCTCGCTTACCTGGCACACCGGCATGCGCGTGACGCGCTGGATCAAGCGGTCGGCCTGGCTCTGGTGGTCCGGCGACAAGTGCAACACCACAACGAATGCCATGCCGCAGTTCTCGGGGGCGTGCTTGAAAAACGCCTGGACCGCCTCCAGGCCGCCGGCCGATGCACCGATACCCACCACTGGAAAGTCCAGATGGCTGGGGCTTAGCGCAGGGTTTTGCGGCGAGGCGAGCGTGGGCTTGCTGGACGATTTCATGGGCACGAGCCTTGTGCGGACCGGGAGTGAGCAGTGGCGGCGATTATAGGCCTGGCACCGATCAATCTACGAGCGGGATTCAAGTAGGACTGCCCATGCTGGCCAAAGTGCCGCTGTCGATCAAAGGGCCTGGGGCTGCTCGAGGGATTGTGGCAGTGCGGTCACCTTGATGGCACGTACCGGTACGGCAAACTTGGCACCGATCCTGTTGAAGCGCTCGAGCAGGTGGAAATTGATCGCCTGCTGAATATCCATGTAGAGGTTGTAGCCAGGGTCTCTCACGATATAGACGCATTCGAACTCCAGTGCCTCTTTGCCAAAGCCGCGCAAATGAGCGCGGTCAAAACGCACCTGCTGTTGGGCTGTGATCGCCTCTTCGACGAGGGCGGGCGCCTGTTTCACCGCCTCGGTGGGCGTGTCATAGGACAAGCCGAACTCGAACACGATGCGTCGTTCCTGCAAGCGCTTGTAGTTCTGGATCGTGCTGCTGATCATGCTGGCATTGGCCATGACGATCTGCTCGCCACCCAGGCTGCGGATCCGCGTGGTCTTCAGCCCCACGTGCTCCACCGTACCGGCCAGCGGCCCGATGACGATGAAGTCACCGACCTCGAACGGTTTGTCGACGGCAATCGACAACGAGGCGAACAGGTCACCCAGGATGTTCTGCACGGCCAGGGCGACGGCAATGCCGCCCACACCCAGGCTGGCCACGAAGGCGGTGATATTGACGCCCAGATTGGACAGCATGGCCAGCAACACCACCGACCACAACAGCACGCGCGCGCCCCAGGCCGAAAGCGTGGCCAGCGCACTGCCTTGGTATAGGCCGTCGGCGCTGTGCCGGCTGAAGTAGCGGGTCAGGCCCAGCGCGATGGCGCGATTGACCCAGAGGCCGATCTGCAGGGCAGCGACCACGAACCACAAGCTACTGACCCGGCCCAGCCAGCGCTCGGGCAGGTCCAGCATGCTCAAACCCACCAGCAGCGAAGCGAGCAGCAGCAGGCTGTTGCTGGTGCCAGCCAGTACCTTGGCCAGCACCTGACTCATTGCCCCGTCATGTTCGGACCAGCGCTGCACCCGGCGCATCAACAGGCCGATGACAGCTCTGGCAATCACGAACGTCAGCACGGCAACGCACAGCGCTACCAGCAGGTTGAGGATGGAAATGCCGAAGAATGTGGTGTCGGTGAACAGTTCGATGATTCGATCATTCATGGGGAGCCCACCTCCAGATGGCTCAAGGCAGGGCCGCAGGGCGGCCCCTGGGATTGCGCGGTGACGTGTGGGTTACTTGCCGTGGGTGGCTTGCAGCGCCTTGGCCTGTTCCAGATGGTGCTGCAGCGTTGGCAGCTTGTCGTTGGCGAAGGCCTTTAGCTCCGGCTTGTCGGAGGAGGCGGCCTCTTTCTTGAACAGTTCCACGGCCTTTTCGTGCGCGTCGACCTGGTTATTGACGTATGACCGGTCGAACGACTCCTCGCGCCATTCGAGGATCATCTTCTTCACCTTGTCGGTCAGCGAGGCTTCGTCGGGCACGCTGATGTCCAGCTTGCGGGCGATATCACCGAGTTCCTGGTTGGCTTTGGTATGGTCTGAGACCATTTGCTGGGCGAATTGCCTGATGTCTGCGCTCTGGCTCTTTTCCTGCGCCAGGTTGCCGGTGACCACTTCGGCGATACCGGCTTCAGTGGCCGCATCGACGAAATCGTCCGAAGACGCTGCCTGTACCTGCAGCGAAGCCAGGCCCATCAACAGGGTAACGCCGGCGATTTTCAAGAATGGTGTGTTCATGTCTCACTCCTTCGTTCTGTTGGCGCGACCTCAATGTCGCACTCGGTTGAACCGCAGGTGCGGGTGAAGGTTTAGTTTTTCTTGAAAACAGGGCCGCCGTGGCAGCGCAATCTGCGTTCCCGGGCACCGCTCATCCGCTATGTCGTAATCAGAACGAATTCAGGAGGACGGGTGAGACTCGTTGGTTTAGGTCTTCACAAAAACGAGTAACCATCATGAAAAACAACCTGATCGCCCTGTTGCTGTTGACTGCCAGTTTCTCGCTGCTCGGAGGGTGCTTCGACCGCGACAGTGATCATCCAGCGAAGGATGCCGACCCAAGCAAACCGTCACTTCAGATGCAGCAACCCAGTGACCCTGCAACTAACCCTCCAGCTGAGACCAAACCGCAGAATCAATGAGTGAGGTACAGGGCATGGTGGCGACGACAAAGGCAGGTATAAGGCCTCACAATGCCGACTTAGGGCTGGAACATCGCTATCGAGCGCTACTTGAGGGCCCGGAGCCCACCACCGAGGCCTGGCTGGAGGAGCAACTGCGTCTGGCCCGTGCGCTTTGCGACGACCTGCCAGATGATCCTGGGCTACTCCCGCAATGGGCCGATAACCATGCGGGACGTGTCGCCAGTGAGCATGCGGCCTACCTGGAACAACGGCGTCAGGGCGGCCCCCGTCGTTTTTTTGCCAATCGTGCCCATGCCTTGTGGTTTTTGCAGCAAGTCGCGCCGACCAAAGCGGTCGACGGCGCATGGCTACACGGCGCCCTATGGCATTGGCAGGACCCGCGCTTCCATGGGTTGATCCGCACCTTCCTCGAAGAACTCGGAGACGGTGACCCACGCTGCAATCACGTATTGATCTACCAGCGCTTGCTCAGTCGTCTTGGTTGCCTGCAGGAGCCATCGCTTGACCCCGCTCGCTACCTGCAGGGCTCGTTGCAATTGGCGCTCGGCCAGCACTTCGAGCGTTTTCTTCCAGAAGTGATCGGTTACAACCTGGGTTACGAACAGCCCCCCTTGCATCTGCTGATCACCACCCACGAGCTGGCCGAGCTGGGTATCGACGCCCATTACTTCCAGTTGCATGTGACCATCGATAATGCCGCCAGCGGCCATGCGCGCCGTGCCATAGAGAGCTTCACCGAGCTGATGCGGGATGAGCAACCCGCCTTTTACGAGCGTGTCAGGCATGGCTACCGTCTTAATAACCTGGGGATCGACACGCCGTCGTTGATCGCCTCGTTCGACCTGCGGGCCGAGTTGCTCGGCGCGCTGGAGCGCAAGCGCATCTATGGCCAGTGCATGCATTCTGACCGTTGTCGCCTGCAAGGACGCACCATCAACCAGTGGCTTGCCGAACCCGGCGCGATGCCTGATTTTCTGGAGGCGCTACAGGCTCAGGGTTGGATCAAGCGCGACACCGATCCCCGCCAAAGCCGCTTCTGGTCGCTGATAGAAGGCCCTGTAGCGGCCATGTTCGGTGTGTTCGATGCTTATGAAAAGCAGCTTTGGCATGACTGGATCGCCGGAGACTGGCAAGGCGCAGAGATCCGTCGGGTGCCGCCAGGGCAGTGGGAGCACGCCTTGCAGTTGGCAGATGAAACACCCCTTGCGCCGCTGGCTGCAGACATGGCTGCGTTGATCGAAGCGATGGCTGGCAATCGGCATGCTACCCCGCAGGGCCTGCACGCCACCCGCGCGTTCATTCAGGCCACCGGCCTGATGCAAGGAGGGCTCTACTGATGCTGCTCGACCAGGACCAGATCCGTGCCGATGAGGCCTTGTTGCAGTTGGGGCGTCGCCTGCGTGCCGACGGCTATCGTTTCACCTGTGTGACGCCGGCGACCCAGACCAGGGTCAATGCACGGGCCGATGCGCAGCAGGCGCGTACCCTGCGTGATGTGTTCGGCTGGAGTAGGCCGTTCGCCGCGTCACTGCTCAGCCCCGATGAACTGGCGCAGCTGCGCCTCGCTGGCGTGCTGGAGGCCCAAGGTGCGCTGTGGCGCAGCACTGTGCGCTGGTCCAGCCTGGACGACCTGTTGCTGGTACATGCTGCCTGGCCAACGGACAGCCGTGACGCGGTGTTCTTTGGCCCCGACAGCTACCGTTTCGCCCAGCTGATACACGATCATTTGAGCAGCACGCCCGAGCGCGTGCAGCATGCCGTAGACATCGGCTGTGGCAGCGGTGTCGGGGCGTTGCTGATCGCGCGCGCCGCCCAAAACGCTCAGGTTTGCGCCGTGGACATCAACCCTATGGCATTGCGCTACACCGCCATCAATGCCGCCTTGGCCGGTGTGGCCAATGTTTCGGTCGAGCGCAGTGACCTGCTCAATGACATCGCCGGTACGTTCGACCTGATCGTCGCCAACCCGCCGTACATGCTCGACGCCGGACAGCGCGCCTACCGCCACGGCGGCGGCGCACTGGGTGCCGAGCTGTCGCTGCGCATCGTCGAGCAAGCCCGGGAGCGCCTGTCGCCCGGGGGCACGTTGCTGCTGTACACCGGTGTCGCGATCGTCGAGGGGCGCGACGCGCTGCTCGAAGCCATGCGGTTGCGCCTGGCAGGGCCTGCGTTCAGTTGGTTCTATCGCGAGCTGGATCCGGATGTATTCGGTGAGCAATTGCTTGACCCCGGTTACGAGCAGGTCGAGCGCATTGCCGCCGTGGCCCTGACCGTCACCCGTCGCGGCTGATAGCGTCGTGGCGCGGGAGTGCACGTTTGGCATCGAGGAAGAATACCTGCTGGTGAAGCTGGCCACCGGGCAGGTCATGGCGGCTCCGTCAGCAGCCGTGGCCCGCTGTTGTCGGGATGCGCTCGGCCCTTGGTTCGCCGAAGAAATGTTCCACAGCCAGATAGAGATCGCTTCGCCGGTTTTCGACACGTTGCACCAGGCGCGTGAGTTCTTTGGCGAGCGGCGACAGCGCCTGGCCCAGGCGCTGGCCGATGAGGGCGCCGGGCTGTACGGCGCGGCAAGCCACCCCAGCGCCCAGTGGCTGCGCCAACGCCCACGTGGCTCCCCGCACTATCGCCAGTTGTTCGACGATTACCAGCTGGTGGCCCGGCGCAGCCTGTTGAATGGCCTGCACGTGCACGTTGGCGTACCGGTGGGCATCGATCGTATGCGGGTGATCAATCGGGTGCTCTACTGGCTGCCCTTGTTATTGGCGCTGAGTACCTCGTCTGCGTACTGGGGCGGTGAGGATACCGGCTACATGAGCTACCGCCGCGCAGTGTGCGGGGAATGGCCGCACATGGGGCTGCCAGAGCCGTTGCCGGACTGGAGTGCGTACCAGCGCTACCGGGCATTGCTGCAACGTACCGGCAGCCTGGCCGAGGACGGCGACTTCTGGTGGGCGATCAGGCCCTCGCGGCGGTTTCCGACGGTCGAGCTGCGTATCTGCGATGGCTGCCCGCGGCTAGAGGATGCCCTGGCTGTCGCCGGCCTATTTCGCCACCTCGTCGAGAAGGCGCTGGCCCGCCACGATGACCCCGCCAGCCGAGAGATGCGCTGGGTCACCCAGGAGAACTACTGGCGCGCCCTGCGTCAGGGCCGCCTGGCCACCTTCATCGGTGTCCACGCGCAACAGCCGGTCAGCGCCGAGGGCTGGCTGATGCAGTTGCAGCAGCAGTGCCCGGCTGACACCGCCGATGCCGAGCGTTCATTCAATCAGGCCCGGCACATCCTGCGCGAGGGCAGCAGCGCCGATCGCCAGCGCCAGGCCTACGCACTGGCCCGTGAGCAGGGCCTGGATAGCCGCCAGGCGATGCGCGCAGTGTACGGGCAAGTGATGAGTGACTTTCGGTAGGTGGCCTGATGGCTGTCCGGGAAATCCGTATAAACCTTCTCGGCGCCGCGTAGTCAGTCTCAGTAAGGGCCCGTATTTCTCGGGCCAGGGAGGTGGCTGATGAAACTCGTCTGCTTGCTGCGAGGCTGCCAATGGCGCAGCCTGGTGGTGTGTGAAGTCGCCGGGCTTCACTGCCAGTGTTGCGAACGCTGTGGCGCGCTGCGCTACAGCCAGCCCGGTCAACCTTTCAATGTGTAGGAGCGGACCATGGCCCGGTCAATCTGGAAAGGCGCGATCAGCTTTGGCTTGGTGCACATCCCCGTCTCGCTGAATACCGCCGTGCGCAGTGAGCGTGTGGACTTCGACTGGCTGGACAAGCGCAGCATGGAGCCGGTTGGCTACAAGCGGGTGAACAAGGTGACCGGCAAGGACATCGACAAGGAGCACATCGTCAAAGGCGTGGAGTACGAAAAGGGTCGCTACGTGGTGATCAGCGAGGAAGAAATCCGCAAGGCCAGGCCCGAGGCGACCCAGACCATCGACATCTTCTCGTTCGTCGATGCCGGCGACATCCCGCTGCAACAGTTTGATACCCCTTACTACCTGAGCCCCGACCGTCGTGGGGGCAAGGTCTATGCCTTGCTGCGCGAGACCTTGCACAGCACCGGCAAGGTGGCCTTGGCCACCGTGGTGCTGCACACCCGCCAGCACCTGGCCCTGCTGCGCCCGCTGGAAGATGCACTGGTCTTGATCACCCTGCGCTGGCCGGAAGAGGTGCGCGGGCTGGATACCCTGGAACTGGACAAGAGCGTGACCGAGAGTAAGGTCGATAAGCGTGAGCTGGACATGGCCAGGCGCCTGGTGGAGGACATGAGCGGGCAATGGACGCCCGATGAGTACCATGATGCGTTTCGCCAGACCATCCTCGACCTGGTGGAGGAGAAAGCCAGCAAAGGCAAGATCGGAATCGTGGACAAAGGCGAGCGCGCGACGGCTGAGAAGGGCGCCAACATCATCGACCTTACCGAGCTGCTTAAACGCAGCCTCGGCGGCAAGACCAAAGCGAAGAAGCCGGCGGCCAAGCGACCGCCCAAGGCTTCATGAGTTACGCAAGCGGTCCCTCCAGCCTCTTGAGATAGTCCCCAAAACCCTCGCGCGCACGGCTGTCCACCCGGCTGCTGGTGGCCACGCTGTGCGCTGCGGTCCAGACGATCTGTGCGCCGCTGGCTTCCAGGGCCAGCACCAGTTGCACATCTTCATGCGCCGGCAATGGCTGGAAGCCGCCCACGCGCTCGTAGGCCTTGGCGCATACACCGAGGTTGGCGCCATGGATATGCCGATGCCCTTCACGGGCCTGATAACGGCTGCGATACAACTGGCGTAACGCTGCGTTCTGCCAGGGCTGCCAGCGTTCGATGTGCACCGTGCCGCACACCGCGTCCGCGTGCCATTGCAGCTGTGACACCAGCCAATGCCTGGGCACGCGACTGTCGGCGTCGGTGAAGGCCAACCACTGGGCTCCGCGCTCGATCATCCACGCCGCGCCCAGGCGCCGGGCGATGCCGACGTTGCCGGCCTCCAGCTCCAGTGTATGCACGCCATGGCGGCGGGCGATGCGCGCGCTGGCGTCGACACAGCGGTCGAGCACCACCAGGACCTCGACTGCAATGCCCGCCGTTTCGGCTTGGGCCACCGCCTGCTTGACGGCAGTAAGGCAGTACCCAAGCCGACGGGCTTCATTGTGAGCGGGAATGATGACGGCGATCATGGGCAGATCTCGTCGAGGTCGACGACACTGGGCTGACATGACCAGTACTCGAGCAGGAAGTCTGCCTCCTCGTGGCGCAGCAGCGGATACAGCGGCAGATGCCGGGCCAGCAGGGCGTGGACCTCGCGGCCATCCTGCGGGCAACCGGCGATGGGATGGCGCCAGTGGCAGGCCAGCAAACCACCGTCATACGCCAGGCTGGCCACCGACTGCTCGATCACCTGCAACCAGTCGGTGGGGTCCAGGTAGTAGCCGATCTCACTGAGCACGATCAGGTCAAACTGACCGCCCGGCCAGTCGCCGGGCAGGTGGCCCTGTTCGACATGGGCGTGGCTCACGCCTGCAAGCCGCTGACGGGCCAGGGCCACGGCGGTCGCGTCGATGTCCTGGCACGACAGGCTGGCGCAGCGCTCGGCCAGCAGAACGCTCAGCTCGCCGTTGGCGCAGGCCGGCTCGAATACGCGCTCGTAGCATTGGCGCGGCAGGCTGGCCAGGGTCAGCTCGCGCTTGCGCCGCTCGTACCAACGGGTCCGAAAGGCCCAGGGGTCATCGCTACCGGCATACAAGTCGGCGAAGTACTGTGCGTCCATGCTCATGTTGCCTCCGTTGACAGAAAGATCAGCTCGAATGGTTGCAACAGGCAAGCCTGCAGCTGTTCTGGCACAACCGGTGGGCGGTCACCATCGGGCTGCAACTGGCTGGCATGGGCGGCAAGGGCTTGGCGCTTGAGCGCCAAGTGCTCATCGCCCAGCTGCAGGCGGTGAGCCCGGGGCCAGGGCAGGCGCGGGTCATCGGGGCTTGCCCAGTGCCAGGCCCAGACCGGGGCCTCAGCCAGTTGTACGCGCCTGGCTTGTGCCGCCTGGGCACAGGCGCGACCTGCTGCTTCGTGGTCGCAATGGCCGTCGCCGCGCCACGTGGTCAGCAGCAGGTCGTCAGGTTTGAGCAACTGGTTCAGGTGGTTGACCAAAAAGGCTTCATCGTGGGGCAGCGCGCCATCCTTGAGGTTGAGTCGTCGCCAGTCGAGGCGGTTGAGGTCCAGCCCAAGCAGTTGCAGGGCATGGCGGCTTTCCAGTGGACGCTGATGGCGCAGGCGGCGCTCGGGCCATTGCGAGGAATGCGGGTGGCTGCCCTCGCCATTGGTGGCAGAAACCAGCAGCACGTCCTGTTCTCGTCCCTGGAAGCTGGCCAGCAGCCCGCCGGCCATGAGGATTTCGTCGTCCGGGTGCGGAGCCAGCAGCACCAGGCGCCTTCCGGGTGGGCATAACTGCGCAGGCAGCGTCCAGCTGGCGCGGGCCAACTGAGCAGAATGCTGCCAGGCACTCCAGGGGGTGCCTTGCGCAGCCTGTATCAAGTTCTGGCTCATAGTTGCCATGCTCCCGCCGGCAGGCCGGTCAGTTGCCGGCCCAACTCGGCCAGGTCGCGTTCGGCATGGCTCTGGCGTATGTATACCGGCAGGTCGGCACTGAGCCGGGCGAAATGGCTGCTGCAACAGAACAGCGTGGCACCGAGCGCCCGGCCAGCATGCTGAGTGACCTGCTCGACCGCCTGTTCGACCTGGGCGCGGGTGCGCCGCACCTCGAAGCTGGCGTCGTCCTGCGGGTGGAGGTCGATCCAGGTGGCGCATTCGCGAAGGGCGGCACGGGCACCGTACAAGGCTGCATCGATTGCGCCCAGATGCGCATCGGCATGCGGGTCGCGGCGGGGTTTGCGGCACTGTTCGTGAAGGTAGCCGGCCAGGGCCTCGGCGGCGCCATACCAGCAAGCGGCGATACCCGCGCCGCCTTGCCAGAAGCCAGGCCGGGACAGGTACTGGCCGGGCGAACCGATGGCCAGCCCTGGCGAGTCGTCGAATTCGATCACAACGCTGCGGGTGGCGGCCATGCCTACGGCCTGCCAATGCTCGGCCTGGATGCGCTGGCTGGGATGAGGCAGTTCGATAGCCACCAACTGAGGCTGGTCGTCCTCCCAGGCAGTCAGCAGGGCACGGTCGATCTGCAACGCGCCCGAACACCAAGCCTTGCGGCCTTGCAGGCGTACGCGTTCACCGTTCCGCTCGACGATGTAGGCCCGGGCATCCGGCGGCTCGGCGGCCCACACGCCCCAAATGCCGTTGCAGGCATGCTGGGCGGCACCGCATTCGGCGAGGATCGCCAAGGCGTCGGTATGGCCTTCATAGAGTTTGGCCAGGCTTAGATCGCAACCGGCGACCCGCGCCAGGACGCGCCAGCGTTCGAGCGTGCAGCCCTGGCCGGGCAACGGGAGTACGTCGAGCCGTTCGCCGTGCAAGGCCTGCATCAGTTCTATTAGCGAAGCGTCGCGCTCGATGGCCTGCAAACGGTGAGCAAAACGGTGTAACAACGAATCGAAGTGGGTCAGTTCCATTATGCAATACCCAACTGCTTGCGCATACGCAACGTGATCGACTGGCGTGTCTTGCCCATTTCGGCCCACGGGTCTTCGACCTGTGCAAGCCGCGTGTGAAGGTTGCCGATGTTCCACTGGTTGGCACCCTTGAGCTGGCTCAGTTCCTCCCGCCAGATCGGCACCGACACCGGCAGGCCCTCGCGGGCCCGCAGCGAGTAGGCGGCGACGGTGGTGGCACCCTTGCCGTTACGCAGATAGTCGATAAAGATCCGCCTGACCCGGTTCTTCGGCCCGGACACGGCGCTGAGACGGTCAGGGAACAGCCCGGCCATGTGGTTGACCAACGCACGGCTGAAGTCTTTCACCTCGTCCCAGCCGGCGCGTCGGGTCAGGGGTACGACGAGGTGCATGCCCTTGCCGCCGCTGGTCTTGAGAAACACCTTCAGGCCCAGTTCGTCGAGCAGGGTAAGGGTCAGCTGGGTGGCCTCGAGCATGGCTTTCCAGGGCAGCGCCGGGTCAGGGTCTAGGTCGAGGACAAAGCGGTCGGGTTTATCGAAATCCTTGGTAGTGGCATTCCAGGTGTGCAGTTCAAGCGTGTTCATCTGCACCGCGCCCAGCAGGCTGTCGGCGCGGTTGAGCACCATCGCCGCTTGGCCGGCCTGGGCCTTGTTGTAGCTGAGCACCTTGGGGATATGCAGCTGGCCGGCGTTTTTCTGGAAGAACAGTTCGCCGTCCAGACCGTCCGGTGCCCGCACAAGGGCTACAGGCCGGTCCTTGAGCTGTGGCAGCAGCCAGTCGGCGACCTGAGCGTAGTACTGGGCGACCTCACGCTTGGTGGTACCGGTGGTTGCGTCGACCACGCGGTCGGGGTGGGTCAGGCGCAGAGTGCCCAGGTTCTCGGGTTCTGTCTGTGCTGCGCGCTTGGTGGGCATTGCTCGCTCCAGGTCGATGGCGGTGGCAGGTTTATCGTCACGCAGGCCGTGGAACACCGAATGACGCACGATGCCTTCGCGGGTCATCTGGGCATAGGCGACCTCTGCCAGCAGCTGTGGCTTGAGCCAATGCACGCCGCGCGCTTCGGCACCGGTAGGTGGTTTCGGCAGGGGCGATCGGTCGGTTTGCAACGGCTTGAGGCGGGCGTGAATGCTATCCAGCGTGGCCGCGCTGAAACCCGTGCCGACCTTGCCGGCGTAACGCAGTTGGCCGCTGCCGTGGTCGTGCAGGGCCAGCAGCAGGGCGCCGAAGCCGTTGCGGCTGCCTTTGGGGTCGGTGTAGCCGACGATCACGAATTCCTGGCGCTGCTTGCACTTGAGCTTGACCCATTCGCTACTGCGCCGGCCAACGTAAGGGCTGTCGGCACGTTTACCGATCAAGCCTTCGAGTTCCAGTCGGCAGGCGCTGTCGAGCAGTGACTCGACGGGCGCCTCAAAATCGGCGGAATACCTGAGTACCTGCGATGCATGGCCTTCCAGCAACCGGGCGAGGGTTGCACGGCGCTGTTGCAGCGCCAGTGCTCGCAGGTCCTCACCGCCCAGCCAGGGCAGGTCGAACAGGTAGTAGGTGATGCGCTCGTCATGCTCGGTGTCGAAGGCGTTCTGCAAGGCCTGGAAGTCGGCCACGCCGTTGTCGTCGACCACTACCATCTCGCCGTCCAGCCATGCCGAGTCGAGGCCCAGGGCCTTGAGCGCCTCGACCTGCCGGGGCATCTTCGCACTCCAATCGTGGCCATTACGGGTAAACAGGCGTATGTCGTCACCGTCGATACGCGCCAGGATGCGGTAGCCGTCGAACTTGACTTCGTAGCGCCAATCGCCGCTTGGCGGGGAATCGACCAACGTGGCCAGTTGCGGCTGGAGCGTATCCGGCAAGGCTTTGCGGCTGGCTCGCTTGTGCCTGGCAGTGGTCGCCTTGGCCGGGCTGCGCGGGGGCAGGGTGCGCTCGCTCAGCACGCTGTCCGGCAGGGCCTCGACAATGCTGTAGTCCGTTTCACTGCGCGCCTGCCCGTCATGGGACTTGACCAGCATCCACTGCTCTTTCTTGCCTGCCAGGTGAGTGCGGAACAGATTCCAGACCCCTGACAGTTTCTCGCCCAGCAGGCGAAAGCGAAGCTTGCCCTTTGCGTAGGCTTCGCGCGGGTCGCCTTCGGGCTCCCACACACCCCGGTCCCAGACAATGACATCGCCGGCGCCGTAGTGGCCTTCAGGGATGCTTCCTTCGAAGTTGGCGTAGTCCAGCGGATGATCCTCCACGTGCACTGCCAGGCGCCGGACCTTGGGATCCAGTGAGGGGCCCTTGGGGATGGCCCAGCTCTTGAGGGTGCCGTCGAGCTCCAGGCGAAAATCGTAATGCAGGTGGCTGGCATCGTGCTTCTGGATGCAGTACTGCAGCGCATGGGCCGAGCGGGGATGGGCGCGTTTACCAGCCGGCTCGGGCGTGGCATTGAAGTCGCGCTTGCGCTGGTACTCCTGCAGGGGCTTGGCCATGACGGGCTCCGGAAGGGTTTGCGGGTCTCAGGATTGGGAGGTGGCGGCGCAGCGAGGAGTTCAAAAAAAGCGAGGGTCCGGGGCTGACAGAAACTCTGAATCATTTGCCGTCGGCGAGAGTCGACCGAGTGAAGCCCACTAACGGAGAACGTTCATGTCCACACCCGATGAACCAAGACCGCCCATTGAGATCGATGACACCGAGGACCGCATGGGCAGCGTCCACGAGCTGGATTTCAGCGAACGCCGCGATGAACGCCAGGGACGAATTGGCGACGAGCGTTCGGCGCGGGAGGTCGCCGAGGACTATCCGCCCCGGCGTGTCGCCGAAAGCGGGATGACCGGCGGCGAGGCGCTGAGTGACAGCCTGCAAGAGGACAATGTCACCCTCGATGACCTGAGCCCCGATACGCTGCTCGATGAGACCGGTGCCCGCGATCCGGATGAGCCTGGCAGCGGCGGCCCGGCGGACAAGACTTTGCGCCAGGTGGAGGCCCACGAGATCGGTGGTGGTTTCGGCCTGGACGAGGCCGAACTGGCCCGCTCCGCGCCGCTGGACGGCGAGCCGTGGACCGATGACGTGGTACCCGATGACGAAGGGAGAGAGCCGAGATGAACGAGCAACGCTGTTCCTGCACCCATTGTTCTTGCACCGTGGAGGCCAATGCTGTGGTTCAGGATGGTAAAGTCTATTGCTGCGAAGCCTGCGCGACGGGCCATCGTAACGGCGAGCCCTGTCGTATGAGCGACTGCAAGTGTGGTGAGTTGGCGGAGTCGAAAGAGTCCAATGTCGATAATGCGCTGGAGGAAACATTCCCGGCGAGCGATCCGATTTCGCCATAACGCCCAGTGGCTGACAGATGTGAGACGGGAGAGCGACAGGACGACGTTCAGATCATGCGGAAACTCACCCGTCACGCATCTGGTTTGAGTTACGCCCTCAATGGGTCTGCCAGACACCGTTATTGCGGTCGCAATCGCTACGTGCCTGGCCCAGGCCAGGGGTGTCGTAGTAGTAAGTGATGATCCGCGCATCCTTGGGTAGTGCAGGGCGGGTGGCAGGCTCATCACGCCCAGCGGCATCGGGGTTGGCCAGTGTCTCTTGCGTCAGTGGCGCGATACAGCTGCCAACGCTGCCGTTGGGGCAACGCTCCACTCGACGCTTCTGGCTGTTCAACATCTCCTTGCTTTCGTTGCTGCACGACCAGGCAATCGCCTCAGCGGGCATGTTGCCGTAGCTGTAACAGGTGTGTTGCTGCACCGGTTTGACCGCCTCGCTGGATGAGCGGGTGACCACGTCGCAACCTTCGGCCAACACCTGCCCGCTGCTCAGGGTGCCCAGCATTGCCATGTACAGAGCGAATCGCATGATATACCTCCCGTGCACCAGGCCCTGTCAGCGCTTGTCGAGGGCTGCCCCGGCCTGTCTGCGCAGGGCCTTGGCACGCTTTTCGAGGATCAGGTAGGTCACCACCGCCAATAGCAGCGGGATCAGGTAGTACAACGTCCGATAGCCGAGCAGTGCGGCCACCAGGGGGCCTTGGCCTAGCTGGCCGTGGAGCAGCGCCAGGAATACGGCTTCCAGGACGCCGAGCCCGGCAGGGATGTGAGCGACCACCCCGGCAACGCAACTGATCAGCAACACACCCAGCACCGAGGGATAGAACAGCTCAGGGGGCAACAGCAGGTGAATCAGCGCTGCCATCAACGCCCAGTTGCTTGCGCCCAGCGCCACCTGGCAGAGCGCCATACGCGGGCTCGGCAGGGTGACTTCGTGCCCGCGCAGCGCCCACGTGCGCCGCGTGGCGAAGGCACAGGCGCACAGGTAAGCCAACGCTATCGCCACCATCAATACGCCGATCAGGCGCAGGCCGGTGGCACCCACCGCCCAGCTTTCCGGCAGTTTCACAAAGCCCAGGGCGAATACCGTGCCGGCCAGCAGCAGGTAGCCCATCCAGTTGGTCAGCAGCCCCAAGGTGAGGATGCGGGTGATGGTCGGGGTATCCAGACCCAGCCGGCTGTACAGGCGATAACGCAGGGCCACGCCACCGACCCAGGTGGTGAAGTTGAGGTTGAACGCATAGCAGACGAATGCTACCGGCAATACCTGGCGAGCCGGCAGGCGGTGGCCAGTGTAGGCGCGGGCGAGCAGGTCGTAGCTGGCGAATACCAGGTAGCTGCACAGGGCCAGCAGCAACCCCAAGGCCAGGGTCGAGGGCCGGTATGCCAGCAGCGACTGGCGGACTTCGTTCCAGTCCAGGTTACGCGCCAGGGTGAACAGCAGTACCGGTATCAACACCAGGAACAGCACGGTCAGCAAGCGTTTGCCCCAGGTCTTCCAGCGTGAAGTGGCCATCATGTCTTGCCCCCTTGGTAGTCGGCCGGGGCCTCGCCGCCGGCTTGCAGCGACTGCAGGCGCTGCCGGTGCGCCGGAAACCAGCCGGCGATCCGCGGGAAATAGCGCGTGATGTGAAAGCCCAGAAAGATCAGCGGGGCACGCCACCAATAGCCGCGGATCATACGCTCCAGCGTAACGGTCTTGCAGTGCTCCCGGCTCAGTTCGGTCAAGTGCTGGTACAGTTGTTCATTGAAGGCGGGGTCGCGAATCAGCAGGTTGGCCTCAAGGTTGAACGACAGACTCAGTGGGTCGAGGTTGCTTGAGCCTACGGTGGACCAGTCGTTGTCCACCAACGCAACCTTGCCATGAAGCGGCCGCTGGCAGTACTCATGGATGCGCACGTTGTCGCGCAACAGGTAGTTGTAGAGCAGCCGCGAGAGCGCGCGTACCCAGCGCATGTCCGGTTGCCCCTGGAGGATCAGCGTCACCTCGACCCCGCGCCGGGCGGCGTTGCGCAGTTCGCGCAGCAAGCGGTAGCCCGGGAAGAAGTAGGCGTTGGCCACGACGATACGATGCCTTGCTTCACGGAAAACCTGCAGGTAGCAGGCTTCGATATCGTTGCGATGGTGCTGGTTGTCGCGCTCCACCAGCACGGCGCTCGTCGGGCCTGAAGCGATGCCGCCCGGCTGAACCCTGCTGGCGGCATCCAGCACCGGTGCGAGCATGCGGCAGGAAGAAGCATGCACCTGGGCCACTACCGGGCCGACGACCTCCACGGCGTAGTCCTGCTTGGCCTGGGGGCCGAAGTCGCCCAGGTGGTCGGCACTGTAATTGATGCCGCCGATGAAGGCGCGTTGCCCGTCGATCACCAGGATCTTGCGGTGCAAGCGGCGAAACAGGTTGGTGCGCATGCCCACCAGCCGGGGTTGCGGATCGAACGAATGGAAACGCACCCCGGCCTCGGTCATCGACGAGATGAACTCGTCAGGCAGGTCGGCGGTGCCGTAGCCGTCCACCGCCACCTCGACCCGCACCCCGCGCCGCGCGGCATCGATCAGGGCCTGGCGCAGTGGCTGGCCGACTTTGTCGTCGTAGATGATGAAGGTTTCCAGGAGGATTTCCTCGCGTGCCTGAGCCATGGCCTCGAATACGCGGGGGTAATACTGCTCGCCGTTTATCAGCAACTCGACCCGGTTGCCGTCGCACCAAGACAGCTTCATAGCGTCACCTGCGCCACCAGCGGGGCATGGTCGGAGAGGTGGGACCAGGGGTATCTGGACAACACCCGTGCTTCGCAAGCTTGAGCGTTACGCAGGTAGATGCGGTCCAGCCGCAGTATCGGCAAGCGCGCGGGAAAGCTGCGTGCCGGCTTGCCGAAAGCCTCCACCAAGTGGCCCGACAGCCTCGCATCTGCTTTCAGGCGCCAATCGTTGAAGTCGCCGGCGACGATGACCGGCTCATCCGGCGGCAGGCTGTCCAGCAATGCCAGCAGCAGGTTGACCTGACGCTGACGATGCTCCTCACGCAGGCCCAGGTGTACGCAGACGGTGTGCACCTGTTCATGGCCCGGCACTTGCAGCTGGCAATGCAGCAGGCCCCGTTCTTCGTTGCCATGGACCGAAACATCCAGGTTGTCATGGGCACGGATGGGGAACTTGGACAGCAGTGCGTTGCCATGGTCGCCATGGGGGTACACCGCATTGCGGCCATAGGCGAACTGCGGCCACATGCTGTCGGCGAGGAATTCGTACTGGGGTGTCTGTGGCCACTTGGGATGGCGCTCGGCATGGTGTTGATGACTGCCATGCACCTCCTGAAGAAACACCAGGTCAGCGCCGGTCGAGCGTACCGCATCGCGCAGCTCCGGCAAAATGAAGCGGCGGTTGAACAGGGTGAAGCCTTTATGCACGTTGAGGGTCAGTACCGTCAGGCGATGTACGGCGGTGACCTTGTCGATGATGCAGCGGGGGGCGGGCAGTGTCGGGTTCATAGCGGCTCCTGCGGCTCGACGCCTGGTTCGGTCACCAGCTCGCCGTCAAGGCCTAGCTTGTCCAGCAGGCGGCGGGCATCGTAGGGGGCGTGGACTTTCTGGTCGTTGTCGAAGTAGCAGTAGACGTCACGGGAGGTGCGTATTGCCGGGGCGCGGCTCACCACACGCTGAGCATCCTCAGGCTGGCTACCCGCCGCCCAGGCCTGGATGCGCAGGCGCCAGCGGCGCAGCGCCCTGGCCGTGTAGCCGCTGCTGTAAAGTTCGACATCGCCATGCAGGCGCAGGTACACGAAATCGGCCGTGACCTCTTCGACATAGGGCCATTTGCCGGCGCTGTCGGCGACCACCAGGGCAACCTTGTGTTTGCGTAGCAGGTTGATGAAGGTGTCGCAGAGGAAGCTGGGGTGGCGGATTTCCACGGCGTGGCGCAGGCGCGCATTACCCCGTACGGCCGTGCCGCCGTTGCCTTGCAGGCGTTCGGCGGCGTGGCGCGCAAGGCTGCGGGCGGCTTTGCGGTCGCGTGGCAGCTTGGCCAGAAAATCGCTGAAGCGCTGCGCGTCGAATTTCAGGTTCGGGGGAAACTGCCACAGGAAGGGGCCCAGCTTGTCACCCAGCAGCAAGGGGCCTGATGCGAAGAAATTGGCAAGCGCCTCGTCGATTTCGCGCAGCCTGCGTACGTGGGTGATGTAGCGCGGCGCCTTGACCGAGAACACGAACCCCGCCGGTGTCTGGTCACGCCACTTGCCATAGCGCTCGGGCGTTTGCAGTGCGTAGAACGAACCGTTGATTTCGATGCTGTTGACTGCCCGCGAGGCAAACGCCAGTTCGTCGTCCTGGCGCAGCCCCTCGGGGTAGAAGTCCTTGCGCCATGGGCCATAGCGCCAACCGGAAATTCCGATGCGAATCTCGCTCACCATAAGTCCCTGCGCTCCCGTATGTAACAGTAGCGACAGGTGCCGGGACAGGATTGTTCAGTGCGATTGACGAGCGGATGGCCATGCAAAAAGGGAACTTTACTGGTGTTGCAATCCTCCACCGGATGCCTGGGTTCCACTGAGGTACACCATGAAGGAGGCTCAGCCATGAAGTTCGATCGGTTTGCACAATGGCTAGCCAACCATACCGGGCGGCCGTTGACCTTCGTTATTGCCTTGATGCTGATCATTGCCTGGGGCGTAAGCGGGCCCTTGTTTCATTTCAACGACACCTGGCAGTTGGTCATCAATACGTCGACCACGATCATCACGTTCCTGATGGTCTTCCTGATCCAGAATACCCAGAACCGTGATAGCGACGAGTTGCACATCAAACTTGACGAACTGTTGCGCACTACGCAGCGGGCGCACAAGGCGTTGCTCGACCTTGAAGATATGGGGCCAGCTGAACTCCATGCGCTTCGAAAGCGATACCAGCAACTGGGGGAGCATGACGAAGCGGAGCCAGACAGGGAGGACTCTCATTGACGTGTTCAAGATCAAACCATGGCGTTGTTCAGACAGGGGCAAGGCCGTGACGGTGAACAAACCACACTTCTCACACTTCGGAGAGCAGATGATGAACAAACCCGACGATCAGCGGCAGAAAGGCCCCCATTCTTCCGATCATGCAACGACTGATCAGGACCTGGCGTTCGATCCGGACTCTCCGGACCTGGATGACCCTCAAGTGGACCCGCAGGGCCCCGCGAAACCACCCAGGGACGTGGAAAAGAAAGCGTAAGCCTGACTACCGTGGACGAATGACTGCCGCACCTGCATCCATCTGTTGCCGCGGCTCGTCTTCCACAGTTCGACATGCTTGCCATGCCGGGGCAAACGGCGTGGGCTTGCTGAACTGGCAAACCCGTTGTTTGCCAGTTCATGGGCCAGGCAGCTAGCCAGCAAGGGCTTTGATCAATTGCTCGCTGAAGGCGGGGATATCATCCGGCTTGCGGCTGGTGATCAGGTTGCCGTCCACTACTACCTCTTCATCGACCCAGTCACCACCTGCATTGCGGATATCATCCTGCAATGTCTTGTAACTGGTCATCCGTTTGCCCTTGGCCAGTCCACTCGACACCAGCAGCCAGGCGCCGTGGCAGATCACCGCCAGCGGCTTGCTGGCCGAGTTGTGGCTTTTCACCAGTTTCTGGGCGCCAGGTATCAGGCGGATGGTGTCGGAATTCTGTACCCCACCCGGTAGCACGATGGCATCGTAAAGGTCGAGGTGGGCACTGTCGAACGTCGCGTCCACCGCAAACTCGTCGGCCGGCTTGTCATGGTTCCAGCCGCGGACAGTGCCCTCCTTGTCACTCAGGATGTCGATCACGGCCCCGTTTTTCTGCAAGGCTTCACGGGGTGCGGTCAACTCCACTTGTTCGAAGCCATCGGTGACCAAAAAGGCTACGCGCTTGCCACTCAGTTTTGCACTCATCGTTCTATCTCCGTTTTCGCCAAGTGTGCATGTGGGACGTCTCGGAAGGGGTGAGAAGTTCCAATGCACTGCTTCAGCGGTAGGGAGGCTGACCGGCTGACCGTTGCAGTTGAACATTGCGCGGGGCCTGGGCTCTCATTAGCAGGGAAAGAACGAGGCGGCCGTCATGAGCATCGAACGCAGCATTCCTGAACTTGAAGCCTGGTACGCGCAGTACGACGACATCAGCTACCGGCGCGAATCGCCGGATGCCTACCACCACGAACTGTTTCGCACCGCCGAGGCGCTGCGAGACGACGGCGCGATTGACTGGGATGACTGGCTGGCGCTGAAGGCACTGGCCGACGAGGCACATATCCGGGCACTGGAAGATGCCGTACAGGCTCACGTGAGCGACCCAGACGCATGAAAGCGCTGAAGATCGCCACCTTCAATATCAATGGCATCCGCAGTCGCCTGCCCGCGCTGTTGGCTTGGCTGGAGCGGGAGCAACCGGACATTGCCTGCTTGCAGGAGTTGAAGGCGGCCGATCAGCAGTTTCCTCGTCAGGCCATCGAAGCGGCAGGTTATGGTTGCCTCTACCAAGGGCAACCCTCCTGGAATGGCGTGGCGATCCTGGCGCGCGATAGCGAGCCGCTGGAGGTACGTCGCGGGCTGCCCGGCATGCAGGACGATCAGCAGAGCCGATATCTGGAAGCTGCGGTGCACGGTGTATTGGTGAGCTGCCTTTACCTGCCCAATGGCAACCCGCAGCCCGGCCCCAAGTTCGATTACAAACTGCGCTGGTTCGAGTGCCTGATCAAGCATGCCCAAACACTGCAGGGCGGTAGCCATCCTGCGGTGTTGGCGGGCGATTTCAATGTTGTGCCCACCGATCTGGACATCTATAACCCGCGCTCATGGCTCAAGGACGCGCTGCTGCAACCTGAATCGCGGGCGTGTTTCCAGCAGTTGCTGGCGCAGGGCTGGGTGGATGCTGTTCGTCATCTGTATCCCGAGCAGCGCATCTACACGTTCTGGGACTATTTTCGCAATCATTGGGCGCGCAATGCCGGGCTGCGCATTGATTTTCTGCTGCTCAACCCCAGTCTCAGCCCTTACCTGAAGCGGGCGGGCGTGGATGCCTGGGTGCGAAACGAAGCCAAGGCCAGTGATCATGCGCCGGTCTGGATCCAATTGAGCGGGCGTCGCCAGCAATGCTAGACGGGGCACAACCTTCCGCTTATCCCTGCCAATAGCACAAGTGTGGTCACGCCGTCGCTTCCAGTTGTGTGTTTTTTCGCCAGCCTCGCAGGTTCATGGCACAGAGGCAGAATTGCAGGATGATCAATGCCCAGGCTTCTGCTTGCCAGCTCCAGACGGCCCACAACACGTTGCTTGCGATAAAACAACTGAAACCTGCTTTCCTCCGCCCCGGACGGCGCGAACCGATGCACCACGCTGCCAGCACGGTCATCAACATCGCAGGCCATTCAAGTAACCCGATCCAATATTCCATGCCACCTTCCGACTGATGATGGAGTATCTGAAGCTGATCACCTGCCAGCGTCCTGGGCGCTGGCAGGTGATCGCTTGACTAAGCCGCTCGCTGCTCGCCCTTGAGCATCTTTTTCTGCATTTCCATGGCTTGCCCAAGCTCCTTGAGGGTGTCCTTGCCGAGCAGCTTCTTCGCAGTGGGGAACAGTTCGCCTTCCTCTTCCTCAATGTGATGCTCCAGCAACTCTTTCATGACCTTGACCCGCCCGGAGAATTCGACGGTGCCAGTTTCGGTATGCAGGAGGTCGGGCAGGACGAGGGCGTCGACCGTGCGGTGTTCTTCCTTGGCCTCGTAGTACATCTTCGCTTCTTCCTTGCCACCCGCTTGCTTGATGGCTGGGTAGAGTATTTCTTCCTCGAGCGCGGTATGGATCTGCAACTCCTGCTCGATCCTACGGAGTAACTCGGCCCGTTTCTTCACTGCGCGCTCGGTAGTGGTCGACAGCTCTTCGAGCAGCTTCTTCACGAGCTTGTGGTCTTGGATCAGTAAGTCGATAGCGTTCATGGCGTTACCTCATCACGGATTAAATCAAGCACTTGTTTGAGATTGAGTACACGCAGAAAGAAACGGTTCAATGCTTAAGATGGCTGGCATCCCCCTCAGGCGCGCTCGCCGCCCTCGTTACGCAGACCGCCTCTAGCTATCCCTGCGCCGTGAATGTGTGAGTGTGAAACCCACCGTCGACATCCCTCCTGCCGTTCGGAGGCTCAAAGAGGTTCCCCGATGAGGAAACTGATGAGCGCGCTCCACGTTTTGCACGCGATAGCGTTCGCCTGATTTCATGCCTGTCGCTTGATCGATCATGTTGAAAACCCCTGTAAGTGGAGTTCGGAAATGTCAGCCTTTGCTGTGCTCGTCGGAAGTGGGCCCTGTCCCTCGCTTGATGCCGCGCGGGCCAGCAACGCCCCAGATTCCCAGGCCAACCACCGGCAACGCGAGGATCAACAGGGCCCAGGCCGCTTTGACTGCATCTGACTTGTCGCTTCTGAAGACGCTGACGATGGCCCAAAGATCGATGAGCAAGAGGATTGCCGCCACGGCAATCCAGAAGTAGCTGGCGAGACCGTTCATGACTTCGCCTCCTCTATACGTAGTCAGGACCCAAGGTGCCGGGTGCAGCGCCTGGCACGAGGATAACCTTGCGGCAGTTGTCCTGCTTCTGATCGAACATCTCGTAGCCCATTGCTGCTTCTTCGAGGGCGAGGCGGTGAGTGACGATCAATTCCGGTTGTAGACGTCCTGCTTCGATGTGTTCCAGCAGTTCACGCAAGTATTTCTGGACATGGGTCTGGCCCATCTTGAAGGTAAGGCCCTTGTCGAACGCATCGCCGAACATGAACCCGTGAATGAAGCCCGCGTACACACCTGGCACACTCACGACGCCGCCGCGACGCACGGCAGCAATGCTTTGACGCAATGCTTTGCCACTGCTGCCTTCAATCTTCAGGGCCGTCATCACCGTTTCGGCAGTGCTGCCCTTGGCTTCGAAACCGACCGCGTCGATCACCGCATCGACCCCGCGCATGCCTGGCGTCTGACGGATGATGCTGTCTGCGGGATCATCGTCCTGCTCGAAGTTGATGGGCACAACACCGTAAGCTTGCTGGGCATACGCCAGGCGGTAATCGCTGTCATCGACCATGAAAATGGTCTGCGCACCGAGCATTCGCGCACAGGCGGCACTCAGCAAGCCTACTGGACCGGCGCCGTAGACCGCCAACGTTGAACCTGGGCCAATCTCGGCGTTGATGACTGCCTGCCAAGCTGTCGGCAGGATGTCCGAGAGAAACAGTACCTTGTCATCGGCCAGCTCGGTGGGCACTTTGAACGGGCCGACGTTACCCTTGGGAACCCTGACGTAGTCAGCCTGGCCACCAGGAATACCGCCATAGAGATGGCTGTACCCGAACAGCGCGGCGCCTGGGGGAATGCCCTTCTTGTTGATGATCGAGCCCCGCCCCGTGTTGGTGGTTTCGCAGGCCGCAAACAGGTCGCGCTGGCAAAAGAAGCAGCCACCACATGCGATCACAAAAGGGATCACCACGCGGTCGCCGATCTGGAGATTGGTGACTGCATTCCCGGCGTCCTCGACGATGCCCATGAACTCATGGCCAAAGATATCGCCCGCTTCGGTCTCTGGAATTTTGCCTCGATAGAGGTGCAAATCGGAGCCGCAAATGGCGGTGGCAGTCACCTTGAGGATGATGTCGTCTTCTCGCTCGATGACAGGATCAGGAACGTTGTCGACCCTGACGTCCTTTGCTCCGTGGTAGGTCAGTGCTCTCATGAAAGTCAGCTCCTGCAGCCGCGTATTTCCGTTATCGGTATGCAGGGGAAGCCATGGCGGACAGTAAAGTTCAGACCAACACGTCAGGCGGTACTGATTTGCTGCTTACCCCAAAACTACGCGAGACGACAGAACACTAGAGAAGTCCGGACCGGGTTGTCCCGAACCGGGGCCAGGCAGGCGTTTATCGGGATTTAACTTGAACGTTGCCACCGTTATGTCGGTCATGTAACGGACACACGGACGATTTACGCTCGGCAAGGACCCTGCCGGATCCCGACCCGCCAACTTCAAGGGCAGCGCATGAAGGCAATGGACACTGCAACAGCGAAACGCAAAGGCATCAAGCTGCGCGCTACCATCATCTACCGCAAGGAGGGTGAGGTTTTGTTCGTTCGCAAGCGCAAGGCCAAGTGGAACCTGCCGGGTGGCCGTGTCGAGCGAGACGAAACGCCGCTTGAGGCGGCTATGCGGGAGATGGCCGAGGAAACCGGCCTCGCGTTCGACGAGCTTCGTTACCTCACGATGTACCGGGAGGACAAGGTCATCCATTATCTGTTCGAAGCCCGAAAGGCCGACGATAAGCCACGCCCCCGAAACGAGATCGAGGCTTGCCGTTGGATCAAGGCGAGCGACGTGTCCAAGCGCCGAGTAAGGCGCCCCATAAAGACCCTCCTGAAACGCTGCGCCTGATCACCTCACGCCACATCACAGCACTTTATCGAGCGTGATCGGAAACTCCCTTATACGCTTGCCTGTGGCATGGTAGACCGCGTTCGCCACCGCAGCGGCCACCCCGACGACGCCGATTTCGCCCACGCCCTTGGACCCCAGTTCGTTGACAATGTCATCGTGCTCTTCAACGAAGATCACTTCGATATCCCCGCAGTCTGCATTGACCGGGATGTGGTACTCCGCCAGGTTGTGATTGACGATGCGGCCCAACCGATGGTCGGTCAATGCGGCTTCGTGCAGTGCCATGCCCACCCCCCAAACCACGCCCCCCAGGATCTGGCTGCGTGCGGTTTTGGGGTTGATCACACGGCCTGCCGCCACAGCGCTGACCACCCGGGCTACCTTGATCGTGCCAAGGTCCTCGTCGACGTGAACTTCCACGAATACCGCCGAATGCGTGGCGGTGGAGAACGGTTGGCGCCTGGCGCCGGGCTCTGCGTCGATCTGCACTTCGAACTTACCGTTGGGGGCGCTCGCCACGATGTCCGCCAAAGCCCAGCGATGGTTGCCCGCGTGCAGGTAGCCCTCGGTGAAAACGATCTGCTGCCGGGGTGTGTTGGCCACCTGGGGGTATATGTTGCGCGCGTGTTCCAGCACCTGGGTGAGCAGGACATGGCAGGCTTGGCGCACGGCCGAGCCCACCGACGACACCGTGAACGATCCGCCCTGAAGCGGGGCGGTGGGCAGCGAGGAGTCACCCAGCATGAAGGTGACATCCTGCACCTTGACGCCAGCTGCGTCGGCGGCGATCTGAGTCATGACGGTATAGGTGCCGGTCCCGATATCGGTGGTGGCACTGCTGACGGTAAGGTGGCCCCGGGCATCGATGCGCGCCTTGGCGCTGGCCTTCATCTGCATGGCTTCCCAGACGCCGCCGGCCATCCCCCAGCCGACCAGTTGGTTGCCATTGCACATGCTGCGCGGTTGGGGAGTGCGGTTATGCCAGCCAAAACGTTCGGCACCTTGCTGGTAGCACGCCAGCAGTTCCTTGCTGGAGTAGGGCTTGCCCTCGTTGGCATTGTTGGCGGCAAAATTGCGGCGGCGCAGGTCTAACGGGTCGATCTGCGCAGCACAGGCGAGCTCATCCATGGCGCATTCCAGCGCAATCATCCCGGACGCAGCCCCAGGTGCCCGCATGTCCAGCGGGGTGTACACATCGAGCGAGGCCAGGCGATAGCTGAGCGCAACGTTGTCGCACCGGTAAAGCATGCCGCTCCATTCCACCAGGTGCTCGGTGAAGTCCTCGAAGCGGGAGGTCTGGCCAAGCGCATCGTGAGCGATCGCCAGCAAGCGCCCGTTTGCGTCTGCACCCAGGCGCAAGCGTTGCTCGGTGCGGGGCCGGTAGCCAAAGGTGAACATCTGCTGGCGGGTCAGGGTCACGCGCACAGAGCGCTTCAGGTGCAACGCCGCCATCACTGCCAGCGGCAACTGGTACTGCGGGCGCAAGCCCGAGCCGAAGGCGCCGCCGACGAATGCCGCGCGCACACGGATGTTTGCCTTGGGCAGGCCGAACACCTTGTGCAGGTAGTCCTGGCAGTTCTGCGTGCCTTGGGTCTTGTCGTGGATTTCCAGGGTGCCGTCGGCCTTGTAGTGCACGGTCGACGCATGGGGCTCCATCGGGTTGTGGTGCTCGTTGGCCGTCAGGTAGGTGGCATCCACCTGCACCGGCGCTCCGGCAAACTGCCCGGCGAAGTCGCCACGCGGCGCCGGTGTTTCAGCGGGGGCGGCATGCGATTGTCGGCATGCGCCCAGGTCTGTCTGGTGAGCCTCCTCGGCATACTTGATTTTAATCAGCGAGCCTGCATAGCGGGCCAGTTCGAGGGTTTCGGCGATCACCAGCGCCAACGGTTGCCCACTGTACAGCACTCGATCATTGAACAAGGGCCGAAAAGGCGCCCCCTCGGCAGAGTCGGCATCGCTGTAGTCGTCGTCATAACTGGAGATAGGCGGGCGATGGCCATAGTCGAGCACGGCGATTACCCCGGGCACGCGCATGGCCTGCGTGCTGTCGATGCCCAGAACCCGACCGCGGGCGATGGTACTGGACACGACGCTGCCGTGCAGCAGGCCCGTCTGGGGGTATTCGCCCGCATAGCGGGCCTGCCCGGTGACCTTCGCCACCCCGTCCACGCGGTCCAGGGGCGTGCCGACTACGGGTGTGCTTGTGATCATGGCTGTGCCCCCCCATTAGCGGCGCCGTGCGCCGCGTCATCCAATGCCCGCACGATTGCTCGCTGGGCGAGCGTTACCTTGAAACCGTTGTGGCTCAGGGGTTGTGCACCTTGCAGCAACGTTTGCGCGGCGCGGTTGAAGAGCGCTTCAGAAGGAATCTGGCCGGCCAGCAGGCGCTCCACAGCCGGGTCCCGCCAGGGCTTGTGTGCAACGCCGCCCAGCGCCAGGCGCGCCTGCTGGATCACGTCGCCATCGAAGTTCAAGGCTGCAGCGACTGACACCAGCGCGAACGCGTAGGAAGCGCGGTCGCGTATTTTCAGATAACGGTAATGGTGTTCGAACACTGGGGGCGGCAGCTCGATGCCTGTAACCAGCTCATTGAATGCCAGTTGATTGTCGCGCTCGGGGGTGTTCCCGGGCAGGCGATGGAAATCCGCGAAAGGTATCTGCCGTTCGCCGGACGGCCCCTGGACGTGCACCACGGCTTCGAGCGCTGCCAATGCCACGCACATGTCCGAGGGGTGGGTCGCGACGCAGGCACCGCTGGCACCGAGAATGGCATGGATGCGGTTCATGCCTGTACGCGCAGGGCACCCGCTGCCCGGTTCGCGCTTGTTGCAGGGGGTGCCGGTGTCGTAGAAATAGTAGCAGCGGGTACGTTGCAACAAGTTGCCACCGGTACTGGCCATGTTCCTCAACTGCGGCGATGCCCCAGCCAGGATCGCGTCTGACAGCAGCGGATAATGCTGCTCGATCATCGGGTGCCAGGCCAGGTCGGCATTGCTCACCCGCGCACCGATCAGTACGCCGCCGCCAGGGGTGGCGTGAATACCGTCCAGCCCAAGGCCGGAGATGTCGATCAGGCGCTCGGGGCGCACCACGTTTTCCTTCATCAGGTCGACCAGGTTGGTGCCCCCGGCGATGAAATGCGAGCAGGCGTCAGCCAGGTTCACCGCTTCGCTGACAGAAGCGGGCTTGTGGTAGCTGAAGGGCGTCATGGGTTCTGCCCTCGTTGTGCCTGGGCCCTGTCCGTCATCAAAGGCAAAGCTTCTTCCACCGCAGCGACGATGTTGCCATAGGCGCCACAGCGGCAAAGATTGCCGCTCATCTGCTCGCGAATGGCCTCGCGGGTGTCGGCACGTCCCTCGTGAACCAGCCCGACCGCAGAGCAGATCTGCCCCGGGGTGCAGTAGCCGCACTGGAACGCATCGTGGGTGATGAAGGCGCGCTGCATGGGGTGCAAAACGTCGCCGCTGGCCAGCCCTTCGATGGTCACCAGGTCGGCCCCGTCGCACATGATGGCCAAGGTCAGGCAGGCATTGACGCGCTTGCCATCGCGCAGCACCGTGCAGGCGCCGCACTGGCCATGGTCGCAGCCTTTCTTGGTGCCGACCAGGTCCAATTGCTCTCGGAGCAGGTCGAGCAAGGTGACCCAAGGGTGCACCTGCAGTGTTCGAGGTTGACCATTGAGGGTCAGATGGATGGGGTGCTCTGCAGCCCCGTTTGAAGCGATCGCGGTCATGGTAGGTCCTCACGGTCAGGGTTCGCGCAGTCTGCTGCGTCTCTGTTGTGCGACCGGGCGTGCAGATCAAACGTTCAGCCGGCTCGCCGGGGTGCCGATCACTTCTTGCCAGGCAGCACAGACCCGAGCACCTGTTTGGCTGTCTGCACGAGGATGCCCGCCTGGTCGGGGTCGCCCTTGAGCAAGGTGCTGGCAAACTTCTTCGCCTGCTCCAGCTTGATGTGGGGTGGCAGGGGTGGCACGTTCGGGTCGGTCTTGAACTCGATCAGTACGGGCCGATCAGCAGCCAGCGCACGCTCCCACGCAGCGGCAACGTCCTCTTCGCGATCTACGTAGATACCTTGCAGGCCAATGGAAATGGCAAACAGATGGTAGGGCACGTCAGGGATCGACTGCGAAGCTTCGAACTTGGGGTCGCCCTCCATGACCCGCTGCTCCCACGTCACCTGGTTGAGGTCCTCATTGTTGAACACGGCACAGATCCATTGTGGGTTGTCCCATTGCTGCCAGTACTTGGCCACGGTGATCAGTTCTGCGAGGTTGTTCATCTGCATCGCCCCATCGCCCACCAACGCAACTACAGCCCGTTGCGGGTGGGCGAATTTGGCTGCAATCGCATAGGGCACGGCGGCGCCCATGCAAGCCAGGCCGCCGGACAGCGAACACTGCATACCCTGGCGAATCTGCAGGTCGCGGGCAAACCAGTTGGCACAGGAGCCGGAGTCGCTGGTAATGATGGCGTGGTCCGGCAGGCGAGGGGACAGCTCATGGACCACGCGTTGCGGGTTGATCGGGTCAGCCTTGACCAGCGCGCGCTTAGCCACGGTCTTGTCCCACTGCGCGCGCCAGGTTTCTACCTTGTCGCGCCAGCGCCGGTCGGTCTTGTGCTCAAGCAACAGCAGCAGTGCGCGCAATGTTTCGCTGGCGTCGCCCACCAGGTTGACCTCCATCGGGTAGCGCAGGCTGAGCATGTCGGGTTGCAGGTCGATCTGCACGCCTCGTGCCTGGCCTTCCTTGGGCAGAAACTCGGAATAGGGAAAGCCGGAGCCGATCATCAGCAAGGTGTCGCATTCGGTCATCAGCTGATAACTGGGCTCGGTGCCGAGCAGGCCGATCGACCCGGTGACCCATGGGAGGTCGTCCGGCAGCACAGCCTTGCCCAGCAGCGCTTTGGCCACCCCGGCGCCGAGTTTTTCGGCAATTGCAATGACCTGCTCTGTCGCCTGCAGTGCGCCGGCACCCACCAGTATCGCCACCTTGTGCCCGGCATTGAGCACCTCGGCGGCGCGCTGCAGGTCTTCGTCGAACGGCAACACCCTGGGCTTGCTGTAGCCGATGCCGGAATGCACCGTACCGTGGGCCCTCGGAGGCTCGTTGTAGGGCAGGTCCTGCAGGTCGTTGGGCAGGATGATGGCGGTGACGCGGCGTTCGCCGACAGCCGTACGCACTGCACGGTCAAGCAGGTGGCGCACCTGCTCCGGTGTCGATGCCTGCTGAACGAATGCACCGGCGACGTCCTTGAACATCGACAGCAAGTCCAGCTCTTGCTGGTAATGCCCGCCCAATGCCGCCCGGGCCTGTTGACCGACGATGGCCAGCACTGGCTGGTGGTCCATGCGTGCATCGTAC
Organism: Pseudomonas sp. FYR_2; assembly: GCF_043106425.1. Taxonomy (NCBI): domain Bacteria; kingdom Pseudomonadati; phylum Pseudomonadota; class Gammaproteobacteria; order Pseudomonadales; family Pseudomonadaceae; genus Pseudomonas; species Pseudomonas sp. FYR_2. The sequence goes on along the minus strand of NZ_JBICMM010000041.1, from coordinate 32,597 downwards.
AGGCCGGTGAGCAGGTGCGAGGCGCCCGGGCCGGATGTCGCCATGCAGACACCGAGCTCACCGGTGAACTTGGCATGGGCGCTGGCCATGAAAGCGGCCATTTCCTCATGGCGGGCCTGAATGAATTCAATCTTGCCGTTGGCCCGGCTCAGCGCGCCGAACACGCCATTGATGCCGTCGCCGGGGTAACCGAAGATGCGCCGTACGCCCCATTGATACAAACGCTCTACCAGAAAGTCGCCTACCGTGCCGGTCATTGCCTGCTCCCGTTCTGTTATCGATAGGCGTCTGGACTTGGCACGTGCCGGGAAAGTTTCAACGGTATGCGCAGCGGTCTGGCAGCTGGAGTCTGGTAAATGCCGACAGGCTCGAAGGTGAACCAATAACCCACAAAAATGCTGTGGGCCTTGCACTGCGCCAAAAGTTTCCCGTCACCCCAGTTTATGCAGGGCTTCTACCAGTTGAGCCTTGTTCATGGTCGAACGCCCTTTGAGATTTTTGCTGCGCGCCTCCTTCATCAGGCTTTCCTTGCTTTGCGATTCCAGCGACGCGCGCGAGGTGCGTGAATGCCCCTGACGAGACTCGGCGGCGCGCTTGGCTGAATCCGTGCGTGCGGTCTTCTTCTCGCGCGACGGCGTCTTGCTGCCCGAGCCTCCCGGCTTTTCACCGCCACCGGATTGTTTGTTCACGGTGGCCCAGGCGCGCGCTTCGGCTTCGTCCTTGCCCACGCCCTTGTCCTCGTACGATTGCTCGATGTGCTCGGCCTTGCGTTTCTGTTTGTCCGTATACTTGTCCTTGTCACCGCGTGGCATGGCATTGACTCCTGAGTGAGTTGCTTGATCAATGGCGAAACTGAAACGCCGGGCCATGGATGGGAGATCCACGGCCATTCCACCTAGCTGCCCGATCCTGCGCCTGATCCACTACCGGTTGAGCCACCGCTACCACTCGCCGGACCTGCACCGCTACCGTCCCCTCCGTTACCGCCGGTGCCTGAGTCAGTATCGGTACCGTCACCTCCCGTGTTGTCCGTTCCATTGTCATGGGTACCGCCATTACCCGTGCCCATGCCATCGGCAGGTGTTCCTGAACCTGTCGCACCGCCTTGGCCGTTCATGTGCCCATTGCCGTGCGGTTGCGTGCCCGGGGCGCGTTGATCGTTCAGGTCGGTGGCGGCCAGGGCAAGTGGCGCCGCGCAACCCAGGTACATTGCGAGCAGCAGCGCGTATTTTTTATCTGCCTTCATGGTGAAACTCCGGTTCTGGTTGTTCACCCAATGTTCGGCCTGCCGTTTACCGAAGGGTGCCCTCAGCGCGACGGAAGGTTCTGGTGCAAAGCGGATGAACAAACGCCACTTGTCTGGTCGCGGGCACCCGTGGGCCACGCGCGCTTCTCACGTTTAGTTGCAGATACCATCTGCCTCTGAACGGAGAAAGGACATGGACATTGATGCAAACGAAGATGAACCCTCCCACGGTCCCGGGACCAAAGCGGTTGAGGTGCCACTGCCGCCAGATGAAGAGTCACCCATCGAAGAACAGATGAATGATGTGGATACAAACAACTCAGTGTCCAGTGAGCATCCAAATCCTGGCGGTGCGAACAGTCGGTTGGGTATGCCCCGGGATGCTCAACTGAACGAAGGGGCTCAGGTACCTGACGGCCCGCCCATACCTGATGGTCCGTGTTCCAGTCCCGGCCCTGCCAATGACAAGGAAAACCAGCGCTCCCCTGGAGTACCGGCTAGCGACCCTGAATCAGGGGCGTGAGGCCTTAAACGATGGCACCTCAATGGATATCTCAGTACATCTTTCGCGCAAGGTGATACGCAGATATTCATAGAGGTGTATGTCGCCAGTGCCCAGGATGCTCGGCGGTCTCGACACCTTCGGCAGTTACCGTCATACCCATTGCGTTGCCAAGATTGATGATGGCCTGGACCACGCTACACGGTTGGCGTACCGGGATACTCGGCCGACATCACGACACCAAGACTCACACCCACTTGAACACTATGCCCCTCGACTTGTATGGGGCGTCTGACGTGGTTGATCGACCGACACTGGCAGCATTACTTGGCACCTCCGCTGGTTTCATGCCCGCCACAGGTGAACTGCCAGGCCGGCCAGGGCGCAAGCGAGCAGCACTTCGATCACGCCCCGCTTGAAGCGGAACAAAGCAATCGCAGCTGCAGCCGCAATAGCCGCGCAAGGCCAGTCAAACGTTCCGCCAAAGCCTTTCGGCCAAAGCACGTGGAAGCCGAAGAACAGGGCAAGGTTCAGGATCACGCCCACTACTGCGGCCGTGATCCCTGTCAGCGGTGCGGTAAATTTGATCGCGTTGTGGGTCGACTCTACCAACGGGCCGCCGATGAGAATGAACAGGAAAGACGGCAAAAAGGTGAACCAGGTGACGAGGCTCGCCGTGACAGCGCCAGCAAGGAATGGGTGTTCGCTCCCGAACATCGGATAGACGTAGCCACCTATAAAGCCGACGAAGGCAACCACCATGATCAGTGGCCCCGGTGTGGTTTCCCCCAAGGCGAGACCATCGATCATCTGGGTGGGTGTCAGCCACCCGTAGTGCCCTACAGCGCCCTGGTAGACATAGGGCAATACCGCGTATGCACCGCCAAAAGTCAACAGTGCGGCCTTGGTGAAGAACCAGCCCATCTGCGTCAGGGTGCCGTCCCAGCCAAATGACAGCGTCAACAACCCCATTGGCAGTATCCACAGGCCTGCACCGACCAGCAGCAACCTTACCAGATGCCCAAAGCTGAAACGGGCATGCTCGGGGGTTGGCGTGTCGTCATCGATCACAGCCGGGCCAACGCTGTTCTTCGCGGCCGCGTGATTGCCGCCGATGACAAACGTGCGTGGAGCGAAGCGACCACCCACATAGCCGATGATGGCGGCCATCAGCACGATCAGTGGGAACGGCACATTGTAGGCGAAGATGGCTACGAACGAGGCGCCGGCCATGGCCCACAGCCAGCCATTCTTCAGGGCCCGTGAACCTATCCGGTGGGCGGCGTGGACGACAATGGCCGTGACCGCTGGCTTGATCCCATAGAAGATCCCCGCGACTACCGGTACCTCGCCAAAGGCGATGTAGACCCACGACAAACCGATCAGGATGAACAGCGAAGGCAGCACGAACAACGCGCCGGCAATTACCCCGCCCCAAGTGCGGTGCATCAGCCAGCCGATGTAGGTGGCCAGCTGCTGAGCTTCAGGGCCAGGCAACAACATGCAGTAGTTCAGGGCGTGCAGAAACCGCTTTTCGCTGATCCACCGCCGGCGCTCAACCAGCTCCTGGTGCATGATCGAGATCTGCCCGGCGGGCCCGCCAAAGCTGATGAAGCCCAACTTGAGCCAGAACAGGAAGGCTTCATAGAGGCTAATCGGCTGCAGCGTCGCTTGCGATGGCGGCTGCTTGCTCACTGCAGAGGGGGTCTCAGCCATTTGGGGTTTCCTCAATCGCGAAAGCCGTCAGCAGGCCATCAAAGATGCCTCCGGCGACCATTGTCAGTTGATCGTCATCGCCGATGCGCTCTCTCAGGCCCGCGAGGACACGCTCGATACCGGGTGCTTCGGAAGGTTGGTACCCCCCAACATCCAGGTAGTGGACAACACCTGCCAGGCGTGCCAATCCTGGCTGCTGAACGGCAAAGCTCTCAATGAGGGTTTCGAAGGAAACACGCTGGCCAACGTGGCTGAACATGGCCCCATCAAAATCGAAGCCGAGCGCATCGCTTGGGCAGTCACCTGGACTGTCCAGCCAAATGAATCGGGCGTCGGGATCGATGAAGCGACGGATCAGCCAGGCACATGCCAACCGGTCTACCCATGGGCGCTTTCGCGTTGCCCATCGGCGACCTTGGTATTCGCTGCGCTCCAGCTGGGTGATGGCCTCATCGTGTGCCCTCGGCTCATCGGGGGACAGTGCACGGCTAATCGAGGTCTCAAGCGCCTGCAGGGCCGAGTCGGTTTGTGCCTTGAGCACGCCTGGGAAGAAGTCGATCGCCGCCAACTGGCCGAAAGCCTTCCTGAGCTTGCGCACCTGCCGGGCTATCTGAAGTGCATTATCCAGGGACAGGTCAGCCCGCCAGCCTGCAATTTCCTCCAGCAGCTTTTCGTACTCATCGCTTCTGTCGAATAGCCCGCTGAAACGCTCCTCGCGCTCAGACAGCGACAGCAGATATGCCGTGCCGTTGATGGCCATCACATCTCGCTGCACGGCTTGAAACGCTTCACGGCCCACGCTTTTTTCAGGCAGCAGGTATACGCCATCCCGCAAAACTGCCGCACCAGAGGCCTTCAGGGTTCTCCAGGCGCGCATTCGCTCGGTAGCGTTCGCCGTGGGCAAACCAAGGATCAAAAGCGACCAATCAAGCATGTAGAGATCTCAACATAAAATGTTTATATTTCTACATTAGGTAAGATCCATGGAAAAGCAATGACTGACAAGCTTATGGGGCCCATGCAGATGATGTGTGTTGCGCAACAAACAAGGTGGATGCTACGAGGGTGACGTAGACGTTGCTGCTGTTAGCGACTATCCGTCGTCGGCCGGATTATGAGGTAGCCGTATCGTAAATGTGGTTCCGCACGGCGCATTTGAAATGACGGTGATCGTGCCCCCATGCGCCGCGGTGATTTGACGGACGATGAACAGGCCGAGCCCCACCGACCGTACCGGGTCATCACGGTCGCTGGCGCGAGTCATGGGTTCGAACAGCTTGGGAATCAACGACTCGGGAATGCAACGGCCATGGTTATGCACGCCAATGAGCGCCGCGCCATCTGTCAGCTCGGTAGTCAGGGTGACGGGGTGCTGCGGATCGCCGTAGGCGACGCTGTTGGCCACCAGGTTGCCAATCATCAGTTGCAAACGGTCCGGATCGAGCTCGACCGAGCCAACGCTTCGGGAAAGATGACGGATGGGGGCGTGGGCGAAGGCTACCCTGAGTTCACTCACGCACTGGTCCACGGTTTTCAACAGGTCCACTGAGCGCCGACGAATGGCGATACCCTGGTCGATGCGCATCGAGGCGAAGTCGAGCAGGTCGGCGATCATGCGTTGCGCGCGTTCGCAGGAGCTGTTGATGCTACCGAGTAAGCGCCGCTCCTTGTCGCTGCGCTCACCGCGCTCCAGCAGCTGTGCGGCCATCCTGATCGCGGTCAACGGGTTTTTCAGATCATGGCTGGCAACGGCCACCATCTGTTCGGCAAAAGCCGCGCGTCTTTGGGCGTCCTTGTAAGCGGCTGCCAATTCGCCCTCGGCCTCTTTCAACGCGGCCTCGGCGGCGGTTTTCTGGGTCAGCAGCGCTTCGGCACGGCGACGCGTGGCGAGCAACTCGCGTTCATAGCGATCTCGCTCGATCGTGCCAAACAATGCCAGCTCGTAATACACGCCTTCAGGCCACACGCGGCGAACTCCGTTGAGCAGCATGGTGATGACATGGCCCTGGCTGTGCAGCAGATCGAGCTTAACTTCCGCGACCGAACCCTGCATTTTCATCAACGGCGCCCAGTGCGTCTGATGAACAATCCGACCGCCAACGGTGAGCAGATCTTGGAAGCGCCTTTGCAGCAATTGTGTCGGCGCATGGCCGAGCCAGTTGCCGAACGTCTGGTTGCTGCGCAGGATGGTGCCGTCTTCGGTGGTGATCACCAGCCCGCAGGGTGCATGCTCGAACAACGTGTCGGTATCGGGCAGCGCCGGTCTACTCATGGTCGTCAACCCAAGTTGCCAAGAATGCGTCCATGGCGGTTGCACAGGCGCTGGGAGCGCTCATGTGCGGGCAGTGGCCAATGTTGTCGATCAGGCAGAGCTGGCTGTTGGTCATCACACTGTGCAGGTATTGACCCACCGCCAGGGGCGCAATCAGGTCATCACTCGATTGAAGGATCAACGTCGGCGTCTGCAGGCCCTCGACGTCCCGGCGGTTGTCCGACAGAAAGGTCACTCGGGCAAATTGCCGGGCAATTTCCGGGTCTGTGCGGCAGATGCTGTTGGTCAGCTCCTCTGTCAGCGCCGGTTGCCCGGGGGCACCCATGATGACAGGGGCCATGCTGCTGGACCAGCCCAGGTAGTTGCTGTCGAGGGTGTCGAGCAGGGCCTGGATATCTCCCTCGTTGAAGCCGCCATGGTAGTCACCCGAGTCGATATAACACGGCGAGGGGCCGATCATCACATGTGCAGCGATGCGCCCAGGGCACAAACGGTCGGCCAGCACGCCGATCATCGCGCTGACCGAGTGCCCCACCAGAATGACGGGGCCTTCAGCGAACGCGCTAATGACCTCGTTCAGATCCTCGGCGTCACCTGCGAGTGTGTCGTACTTTTCGCGATCATAAGCGGTGAGGTCCGAGCGGCCAGCACCCACCAGATCGTATGTAACCTGCCGGAAACGCGTTTGAAAATGAGGCAGCAGGTAATTCCACATGGATTGGTCGCAGCCAAAACCGTGGGAGAAGATCAGGGTTGCACTGCCGCTGCCTGAAAGGTTCACGTTGGTGCGCAGCAGCCTGCCATGCAAAAGATCGATTGCAAATGCCAGAGGATGAAACTAAGCGAAGCGACCGCGAGTCGACAGTATTGCACCGATCATAGTTTCAAGCGCAGCGGTGATGGACAAGCAACTTGTCCTTCATCGTTGTCCCGACCGGTCGGCACCCCAGTGATCAAGGAGGTCTGCGTGACCAGCAAAAAGGCGCGCGTTAGTAACCAGGCATCAGGCGACATCACTCAGCTGCCGCACGACATGTTCTTCGCAGCCGTGGAAACTACTCGCATGCCCATGATCGTCACCGACCCCAACCGTGACGACAACCCTATCATCTTCGCCAATCGGGCATTCCTGGAGATGACGGGCTATGGCCTGGAAGAAATTATCGGCCGCAATTGTCGGTTTCTGCAGGGCCCTGAGACCGATGCTTCGATCGTCGACACCTTACGCGATTCCATCGCACAGCGTGTCGATATTGCCACTGAAATTCTCAATTACCGCAAGGACGGCTCAAGCTTCTGGAATGCCCTGTTCATATCCCCCATTTTCAACGAGCGCGGCGACCTTGTTTACTACTTTGCCTCACAATTGGACGTCAGCCGTCGGCGGGACGCAGAAGAGGCACTGCGCCAGGCGCAGAAGATGGAAGCGCTGGGGCAATTGACGGGGGGCATTGCCCACGATTTCAACAATCTGCTGCAGGTGATGGGCGGGTACCTGGGTTTGATCGCCAATGAAGCCGATAAGTCCCAGGTCGATCTCAACCGGGTCCGGCGCAGTGTCGGCCACGCCCAGACGGCGGTTGAGCGCGCCAGTACCCTGACCAAGCAGTTGCTCGCCTTCGCCCGCAAGCAGAAACTGCATGGGCGAGTGCTTAATCTTAATCACCTGGTCGATGATGTGCGGCCGATGATGGAGCGCACCTTCGGTGCTGAGGTGGCAGTGGAGTTCGACCTGGAGACCAGTCTGCGAAACTGCCGCATCGATGCAACACAGGCGGAAGTGGCGTTGCTCAATATCTTCATGAATGCGCGTGACGCGCTCATCGGCCGCAAGCGCCCGCATGTGTTCATTGAGACGCGCAACGTCCAGGTCACGGACATCAACCTGTCCTTCGATGGCCTGTTGCCAGGAGACTATGTGAGCTTGTCGGTCACCGACAATGGTATCGGCATGCCGGCCAGCATCCGCGATCGGGTGATGGACCCTTTCTTCACCACCAAAGAGGAGGGCAAGGGCGCCGGGCTGGGCTTGTCGATGGTGTACGGCTTTGCCAAGCAGTCCGGCGGGGCTGCGCGGATCTATACCGAAGAAGGCGAGGGCACGACGTTACGCCTGTACTTCCCGGTAGACGATGCCAGTATCGTCCAGCAGAAGCCCGTGAAGGTGGCTGAGCGCAGCGCCGGCACCGAGCGTATCCTCATCGTCGAAGACCGGCCGGATGTGGCGGAGCTGGCCAAGATGGTGCTTGAGGATTACGGCTACGCCGCGGACATGGTGCTTAACGCGCGTGAGGCCTTGAAGCTGATACAGGCAGGGGAGCGCTACGATCTATTGTTCACCGACCTGATCATGCCGGGCGGGATGAATGGGGTCATGCTTTCGCGAGAAGTGCGCCGCCTGCAACCGCAGATCAAGGTATTGCTGACAACCGGCTACGCGGAAAACTCGATAGAGCGCACGGATATCGGCGGTTCCGAGTTTGAGGTCATTTCCAAACCCTGCCAACCCCACGACCTTGCGCGCAGGGTGAGGCAAGTCCTCGATGGCCCGACCGGCGTGGGGTGAGGTTGCGAAGCTGTCCTGCCTCTGGGCTTGACAGTCTAGGCGTGTTTGCAACGCCCGTAGCAACGTTGATTAGCGCCACTGATCCGGCTCAAGACGTGACGCATTGAACACTCAAACCTGAGTGAACGCCTGAACAGGGTAGGGCAACTTTTCTGTCGCCCCTCACTTTCAGGGAGTTCAACATGAAAGCAATTGTGTACAACGGCCCACGTGACGTAGCGGTCAAGGATGTGCCGGATGCAAAAATCGAAAAGCCTACGGATGTGCTGGTACGCATCACGACGACCAACATCGACAACCATGATCAGCAGCAACACGAAGTCGAAGGTCGTCAAATCGGCCAGCGAGCGCCGCCCGGCTATGCGAAACAGCAGCATGAGGGCGACGTACATTCCGGCTGCGCGGAGGATCGAGTCCATGACGCACTCCTAGGGGTAAAGGAATGTGGAGAAGTGAACGGCGCTTTCAGGGCCAGCCCTGACGCTGCACTCCAGCGTCCCCACGTGCTCACTGCGAAGGGTCAGGTACAGGGTGGCGACCCCATCGTGCTGGGTACCCAGCTGGAACAGCATGGCTTGGCCATGCGACATCGCCCGTTGCGGCTCCGGTTGTAACGTCTCGATACTGGCGTCACGGAGCAATGGTCCCTCGAGTTGCAGCTCCACCGGCTGACAGGGCGCCTTGGCGCATGACCTCAGACCGCTCGCCGAAGAAACGTTGAGTGCGCGTGAAAACGGCAACGGGTTCGCCGGCAAAAGCACAAACGCTGAAACTGCCACGTAAAAGGGGAGGCTCGCCAGCACGGCGAGCCTCTTTTGGCTATAGGATCGGTTTGCCACCGGTCACTGCGTAACGTGAGCCACTGATGTAACTGGCCTCGTCCGAGCCCAGCAGCACGTAGATCGGCGCGACCTCCACCGGTTGACCGGGGCGCCCCATCGGGTAGCTGGAACCAAAGTTCTTGACTGCCTCGTCTGGCATGGTTGCCGGAATCAAAGGCGTCCAGATAGGGCCTGGCGCGACGCTGTTTACCCTGATGCCTTTCTTGCCTAGCAACTGAGCCAAACCAGCGGTGAAGTTGGCAATGGCCCCTTTGGTCGCGGCATAGGCCAGCAGGCTGGGAGATGGATCGTCGGAATTGACCGAGCTGGTATTGATGATCGAACTGCCCTTGGTCATGGAAGGCAGTGCCGCCTGGCAAATACGGAAGATGGCGGTGATATTGGTATCGAAGGTCTTCACCCATTCATCATCGTCGATCTCTTCCAGGGTTTCGTGGGCCATCTGGAACGCCGCGTTGTTGACCAGGATGTCGATGCGCCCGAACTGGCTGACGGTCTTTTCGACGATGTCGTAGCAGTGCTGTTTTTGCGCCAGGTCTCCGGGCAACAGCAGGCATTGACGGCCTGCGGCCTCGACCCAGCGCGCGGTTTCTTGCGCGTCTTCATGCTCATTCAGATAAGCGATGGCGACGTCGGCGCCTTCACGGGCGTAGGCAATCGCTACTGCCCGCCCGATGCCGCTGTCTGCTCCGGTGATGAGTGCAATCTTGCCTTCGAGTCGATTGTGGCCGGTATACGACTGCTCACCACAATCCGGGTAGGGCTCCATCTTGCGCTGTGAGCCGGGGACATTTTGAGGCTGCGAAGGGAAGGGCGGGGTAGGGAAGTCTAGCATGGTAGAGGCTCCTGCAGTTGAGAACGTTCATACCGGTTCGAAAGGCCTGGCCTCCGCATGTTGGTTTCAATCTGCGGTTGGTACGACGAGCGGTGCGGGCTATCAGTCCAATTGAATTCCAAGCCCCATTGCCTGCGCTACCGAACTCAGCTCCAGGCTCATCCCGTAGCTCGGAGCCCAATTTCCGGAGTAGCGAGTGCCTCGAATCATTACGCCAGCAACCCCTGAGCACGAGATCAGCGAACACAATGCCAGGATGTTCGGCCCTCCCAAGGAGCGTCTGGATTTTTACCGGCGTGAAATCCAGTACGAAACCAGCATCCTGGCCAACCGCACGGATGCTTACCTGGCGACGCAGTCGTTTCTGGTCATTGCCTTCGTCTCCTCCATGGGGAACCTCAAGAGTGGCGCGATCTTCGTCTGGAGGCTGAGAGCGGTAGCAGGGACGATTGAGTGCAAATAAGTCTAACATGGTCAAGGCTCCCCCCATCGTTGAAAGAGATTCGCATGGAGTTACGTCAGCTTCGCTATTTCCTGAGTGTTCTGGAGTACGGCAGTCTTGGCCGGGCGGCGGTCGAGCTCGGGGTCGGCGCCTCCGCACTGAGCCAGCAACTGTCGAAGCTGGAGAGCGAGGTGAGTACCCGGCTTTTGACGCGTTCGAGCACCGGCGTAGCGCCGACCGCGGCCGGACTGGCCTTCGAATACCATGCGCGTCTTGCGCTTCGTCAGGCGGAACATGCTGTGCTGGCAGCTCAAAGTGGCCGCATGAGCGGCTATGCCAGCGTGGGGCTGGCTCCGACCACGGCTTCGATTCTTGGCCTTGCTTTGATCGACAGGATGCGAGAGCGCTATCCCGATATCCGTCTGCACCTGGTGGAGATGCTGTCTGGTTATCTGATGAACCAGCTCAATGCCAGGCACCTTGACCTGGCGGTGCTGTTCCAGGCAGAGACGGGGCCGCGCCTGGAGGTGCGGGGGCTGCTGACGGAACGGCTGTTCGTGCTGGTTCCCGCACCGCTGGTCAAGGACGGCTGGGGCGAGTCGCTCACGTTGCAACAGATCGCGACGTTGCCGTTGGTGATGCCCAGTAACCAGCATGGATTGCGCACGACGTTGCGCTCGATTTTCGAGCGGGCAGGGCTGGAGGCCAGCATCGTCATGGAAGTCGATGGCCTGTCGCTGTTGATGGATTGCGTGTGTGCGGGCCATGCCGCCACCATCCAACCTGGCGCGACAGTGGCCCGGGCGCATCAGGCGGGCCTGCGCGTGTTTGCTGTCGACGAAGCCCTGGCGCAGCGTCGCAATGTGATTGTCAGCCTGACTGATGACGAGCTCTCACCGGCGGCGCTGGCTACGCGGATCGTACTGCAGGACGTTGCCCGGGAGCTGGTGGAGCAGGGCCGATGGCCAGGCGCACGGCTGCTTTGACCCAGGCGCCGGGTGCGCTTGTTCCGACCCTTTAGAAAAACTGAATGCCCCCCCTCGACCATCGCGTTTCGCGGTCTGCGGGCGCTCATTAAAGTCCCCGGTCACGAGGAGCAGCCGAACATTCGGCTCTTCGTGATCTGGAGGCGAAATGATCGATGTGCTAGTCATCGGAGGGGGCAATGCCGCCCTCTGTGCCGCGCTGATGGCGCGAGAGGCCGGAGCCAGCGTGCTGCTGCTCGAGGCCGCACCCCGCGCCTGGCGTGGTGGCAACTCACAACACACGCGCAACCTGAGGTGCATGCATGATGGACCGCAGGATGTGCTGGTCGAGGCGTACCCGGAAGAAGAATTCTGGCAGGACCTGCTGAAGGTTACCGGTGGCCAGACCGACGAAAAGCTTGCGCGGCTGGTGATTCGCGCGTCCTCCAGTTGTCGCGGGTGGATGCGCCGCCATGGCGTGCATTTTCAGCCCTCATTGTCGGGTGCGCTGCACACAGCAAGGACCAACGCCTTCTTCATGGGCGGCGGCAAGGCACTGGTCAATGCCTACTTTCGCAGCGCCGAAAACCTTGGCGTACAGATACGCTACGACACGCCAGTAGCCGACATCGAACTGCAGGGCGGACGCTTCGTCGCGGCCCATGTGCCGGCGCGTGAGGTTCAGGGGCGACACCTGCCTGCCGAGCGCATCGAGGCGCGTACCTGTGTGCTTGCCGCCGGCGGCTTCGAGTCCAACCGTGAGTGGTTGCGCGAGGCGTGGGGGCAGAACGAGCGAGGCGAGTGGCCTTCGGACAATTTCCTGATCCGTGGCACGCGCTTCAATGACGGGGTGCTGTTGCGCCGCATGATCGAACAGGGCGCCGACACGATTGGCGACCCGACCCAGGCGCACATGGTGGCGATCGATGCTCGTGCGCCGTTGTACGACGGCGGCATTTGCACGCGCATCGATTGTGTGTCGCTGGGCGTGGTGGTCAACCGCGATGGCCAGCGCTTCTACGATGAAGGCGAGGACTTCTGGCCCAAGCGCTATGCCATTTGGGGGCGCTTGGTGGCGCATCAGCCTGGGCAGGTGGGGTTCTCTATCATCGACCAGAAAGCCCTCGGGCGGTTCATGCCACCGGTTTTTCCAGGCGCCACTGCCGATAGCCTGGAGGCGTTGGCCAGCCTGCTCGGTTTGCCTGTGCAGGCCTTCCTCGAAACCGTGCATGCCTACAACCGAGCCTGCCAGGAGGGCACTTTCGACCACACCCGGCTGGACGACTGCCACACCGCAGGCCTGGAGCCGGCGAAGAGCCACTGGGCGCGCCCGATTGATACGCCGCCTTACTACGGCTACCCGCTGCGCCCTGGCGTGACTTTCACCTACCTGGGGCTGCGCACCGATGAAACCGCCGCCGTCCATTTCGACGGGCGTCCCAGCCCGAACCTGTTCGTTGCCGGTGAAATGATGGCGGGCAATGTGCTGGGCAAGGGTTACACCGCAGGCGTCGGCATGTCCATCGGCACCGCCTTCGGCCGTATCGCCGGGACCAGCGCTGCTGCAGCGGCGGGTTACGAACATCCAGAAAAAGAGAACAGCCATGACTGCGCAACTGCCTGAGCCACGCCAGCCTGACACCGCCGGGCCGGCCCTCGAACTGATCCCGGTGTTGAACGTCGAGGAGCAGGAAGTGGACCGGCAAATGCGGATCTGCAATGCCTGCCGTTACTGCGAGGGCTTTTGCGCCGTTTTCCCGGCGATGACCCGCAGGCTGGAGTTCGGCAAGGCTGATATCCATTATCTGGCCAACCTATGCCACAACTGCGGCGCCTGCCTGCATGCCTGCCAGTACGCGCAGCCCCACGAATTCGCGGTGAACGTGCCCCAGGCGATGGCCAAGGTGCGCGGGCAGACATACGCCGAGTACGCCTGGCCGGCCCTCTTCGGGCGGCTGTATCGGTACAACGGCACCTATATCGCCACTGCTTTGGCCGTCGCCTTGTCGCTGTTCTTGCTGCTGACCTTGTACGTCAACGGCACGCTGCTGCCCGGGCGGTTGGCGGGGAACTTCTATGCGGTCTTTCCGCACAACGCTCTGGCGCTGATGTACGGCAGTGTCTTTGCAGCTGCAGGTGTGGCCCTGGCGGTGGCAGTACGACGTTTCTGGCGCTCGGTCTCGCCTGCCGAGGCGCTGGGGCAACCGGCCAAAGGGGCAGTGCTCGAGGCATCAAGCGCAGCGTTGACCCTGAAATACCTAGACGGCGGACATGGCCAAGGTTGCAACAATGCCGATGATCGCTACACGCTCTGGCGCCGGCGCTTCCATCACATCACCTTCTACGGCTTCATGTTGTGCTTGGCCGCCACGGTGGTCGCCACCGGTTATCACTACCTGCTGGGCCAGCAGGCGCCGTACCCGCTGCTGAGTGCACCGGTGTTGCTCGGAACACTCGGCGGTATTGGCTTGATCGTCGGGCCGGCCGGGCTGTTGGCGCTGAACCTGCGCAGGGCGCCGGAGCAGGGCGATGTTGCCCAGCGGCCCATGGACCGGGCGTTCATCCTGCTTCTGCTGCTGGTCAGCACCACTGGCCTTGCGTTGCTGGGGCTGCGTGATACCGCAGCGATGGCGATCCTGCTGGCGATCCATTTGGGCACTGTGATGGCGCTATTCGTCACGCTGCCCTACGGCAAGTTCGCTCATGGCCTGTTCCGCAGCGCGGCACTGCTGAAGTTCGCGATTGAGAAACGCCGGCCCAACGAACTGGGCCTGGGAGGGGAGTGAACCATGGGCGCAGCCGGTTTTTCCCCTGTGCCGCTCCGCGCGAAACGCAAGGCGTTTCGCTCACCGGTTGGGCCACTTATCCAGCAAGATCGACACGAACTTCTCTGCAGCTGGCGACAGCGATGCCCCTCGGCGATAGACCAATCCCAGGGTGCGGGTGACCTGGGGTTCGATCAGCGGCACGCTGACCAGCGTCGGGTGGTCGGCGCTGGGCATGGCCAGGCTGGGCATGGCCGACACGCCCAGCCCGGCCTCGACCATGCCCAGCGAGGTAGACAGGTGCTGAACTTCATAGAACCACTTGGGCCGCAGGTTGAGACCGGACAGGGCGTGGTCCAGCAGCATCCGGTTACCGCTAAGCCGGCCTACGCCGATCAGGCGGTAGTCGGCCAGTTCTGTCCAGGTGACGGCCTCGCGGTTCGCCAGCTTGTGGTCCCTGCGGCAGGCCAGGACGAAATGTTCCTGTACCAGGGAGACGAACTCGATGTCCGGGTGCTGGCCGCTCATCATGTTGATGCCGAAATCTGCTTCACCCCGCAGCACGGCCTCAAGCCCGTCGTTGGCGCTGAGGTCCAGCAGACGAATGCGGATCTTGGGGTATTGCTCGTTGTAGTCGCGGATCACCGACGGCAGGAAATAGAACGCCGCGGTCGGGATGCAGGCGAGGGTGACCTGGCCGGTCTGTCGTTCGGCGAGTTCGCGAATGCTCAGAATCGAGTCCTCAAAGTCATCCAGCAGGCGCCTGGCCTTCGGCAGGAAGTCACGGCCGACACTGGTCAGACTGACGCGACGGGTAGTGCGTTCCAGCAACGAAGTGCCCAAGCCTTCCTCGAGCTTCTTAATCCGTCGGCTCAAGGCGGGCTGGGACAGGTGCAGCGCTTCTGCGGCCTCGTGGAAGCTGCCGAGTTCGGCGATTTTCACGAAAGATCGTATGTCTTGCAGCTCATATTCCATCTCGGATCGCTCTTGGCATTGGGTTCGGTATTGATGCTCAAATCGGAACAATAACTACAATATTTGCATTGGATTGATTTATCCATCCCTGTCAATCTTTTGCCCACAGCATCAATGATGTCCATTGATCAACAAGAGTGCGAAATCATGCAACGAATTCCTTGCGTACTCATGCGCGGTGGCACCTCCAAGGGCCCCTTTTTCCATGCATGGGACCTTCCTGCCAATGTGGTCGAACGCGACGAATTGCTGATCAACCTGATGGGTTCCGGGCATGAACTGGAAATCGACGGCATCGGTGGCGGTAGCCCGCAGACCAGCAAGGTAGCGATTGTCAGCCCCTCGCTGCATGCCGACGCCGACGTCGACTACCTGTTCGTGCAGGTCATGGTCGCCCAGCGCCGGGTCGATACCGCGCCCAACTGCGGCAACATGCTGTGCGCCGTTGGCCCGTTCGCCATCGAGCAAGGTCTTGTCAAAGGCCAGGACGGCAAGACGCTGGTGCGTATTCGCAACCTAAACACCGGCACTTTCGTCAATTCGCTGGTGGAAACCCCCGGCGGCATCGTGCGCTATGAAGGCCGCACGGCGATCGATGGCGTACCGGGCACTGCCGCCCCGGTACACCTGACCTTCCTTGATGCGGTCGGCAGCAAGACCGGCAAACTGTTCCCGACTGGCAAGGCCAAGGATGTGATCGACGGCGTTGCGGTCACCTGCATCGACATGGCCATGCCAATGATGGTCGTGGAGGCCAGCCAGCTGGGCGTCACCGGCTCGGAATCCCCGGCCGAACTCGACGCCAACGGCGAACTGCTCGAGCGCCTCGAGGCGTTGCGCCTGAAGGCCGGCAAGGCCATGGGCCTGGGTGATGTCAGCGGCATGGTCATCCCCAAGCCTGTGCTGGTGTCCAAGCCCCGTTATGACGGCACGTTGCAGGTTCGCTACTTTATGCCGCACAACTGCCACCGCGCCTTGGCCATCACCGGAGCGATAGGGCTGGCGACTGCCTGCGTCAGCCCAGGTACGGTGATCGGCGATCTGCTGGGCGAGGGCGCCGTGCAGTTGACTGAAGTGCGTCTGGAACATCCAAGCGGCGGTATCGATGTCGCGCTGTCGCGCAGTGGCGCCGATGGCAAGACGATTCAGGCCTCTGTGGTGCGAACTGCCCGGCGGTTGTTCTCAGGCTTCGTTTACGCGCCTACATTCCGCAGGTTGGCGGGGTAGGCCCAGGCGGTAGTCCAGACCTGTACATTCGCAACAAGCGCATCCGCACAATTTCAACAATGGGTGATGCCTCATGAGACTCGCCAAATCGCTGTACTTCCAGATCCTCTGCGCCGTCCTGCTGGGCGTGGTGGTCGGTCACTTCTGGGCGCAACAGGCTGTTGCGCTCAAGCCTCTGGGTGATGCGTTCATCAAGCTGATCAAGATGATGATCGCGCCGGTGGTCTTCTGCACCATCGTCACCGGTATCGCCGGGATGACCGACAAGCGCTCCCTCGGGCGTTTGATGAGCAAGACCTTGCTGCTGTTCCTGGTATTGACTGTCATCAGCCTGATGATCGGCCTGGCAGCGGTATACCTGTTCCGCCCTGGTGTCGGCATGAACATCGACCCTGCCACGCTCAGCACTGCGGGGCTCGGCCAGTACGCCGCATCTGCGGCGAAGCTCAGCGTGGTCGACTTCTTCATGCACATCATTCCCGACACGTTCATCGGGGCGTTCAACAAGGGTGAAGTGTTGCCGGTGCTGTTCATCGCGGTGCTCAGCGGCTTCGCCTTGTCTTCGATGGGCGAGAAGGGCAAGCCGGTACTCGATGTGCTGGAGTCTGCCTCGACCATGGTGTTTCGCATCTTTGGCTACCTGATGCGTTTCGCACCGGTTGGCGCCTTCGGTGCCCTGGCCTTCACCGTCGGGCAGTATGGCGTGACGTCCCTGGGGGCACTGGCCAAGCTGGTAGGTACGCTCTACATCGCCTGTGCGTTTTTCGTGCTGGTGGTGCTTGGCGGCATCTGCCGTGCCCATGGCTTCAGCTTGTGGAAGCTGCTGCGCTATTTCCGTGAGGAGTTTCTGGTGGTGCTCGGCACCTCGTCCACCGAGCCTGTACTGCCGCGCATGCTGGAAAAGCTGGAGAAACTGGGCTGCAAGAAAGGTGTGGTCGGGCTGGTACTGCCAACCGGTTACTCCTTCAACCTAGACGGTACTGCCATCTACCTGTCGTTGGCGGCGGTCTTCATCGCTCAAGCTTGCAACATCGATCTGAGCCTTGGCCAGACGGTGACGATGCTGGCGATCATGCTGTTGTCGTCAAAAGGCGCGGCGGGTGTGACCGGTAGTGGTTTCGTTGCGCTGGCTTCGACCTTGACCGTCATTCACGACATCCCGCTGGCAGGGCTTGCCTTGCTGATCGGCATCGATCGCTTCATGTCCGAGGCGCGTGCCCTGACCAGCCTGGCCAGCAATGCCGTGGCCACGGTGGTCATCTCGCTGTCGGAGAATGCCTGTGAGCGGGATACCTTGCTGCGCCGCCTGAACGGCATTCCGGCTGCACCGGACGAGGCGGATATTGCGCAGGCCGACTGGTCTGCCGAGCCTCGACATCACGGTTGAACAGCCTCTTCACCTTCCATAGTTGACTTAGAATCCCACTCAGCATCCTTGCGATGCCGAGTGGGGTAGGGGGCCGTCTGCTTTGCCGATGGCCGCAATAGAATAAAAACAAGAGAAAAGACCATGCTCGCACTCCTGGGCCTGATCATGGTGGTGACCTTCACCTACCTGATCATGAGCAAACGCCTGTCGCCAATCGTTGCGCTCACCGTGGTACCCATTGTCTTTGCTGTGATCGGCGGCTTCGCCCCCGAGCTGGGCAAGATGATGCTCGATGGCTTGAAAATGGTGGCGCCCTCGGCGGCCCTGTTGTTGTTCGCCATCCTGTTCTTCGGCCTGATGATCGATGCCGGCCTGTTCGACCCGCTGATCCGCAAGATCCTCAAGCGCGTCAATGGCGACCCGGTCAAGATCGCCATCGGTACCGCGCTGCTCTCGCTGCTGGTGGCGCTCGACGGTGATGGCACCACCACCTACATGATTACCTGTGCGGCCATGCTGCCGCTGTACAAGCGCATCGGCATGAACCCGATGATCCTGGCCACGGTATCCATGCTGTCGCTGAGCATCATGAGTGGCATGAGCCCTTGGGGTGGGCCGGCCACCCGGGCCATTGCCGCGCTCGGGCTGGATGCGACCGAGTATTTCATCCCGATGCTGCCCACCGTGATCGGCGGTGCGGCCTGGGTGGTGTTCACCGCGTTCCTGCTGGGCCGCGCCGAGCGCCGACGCATCGGCAACATCGCCCTGGAGTCGGGTGGCGGCAACTGCTACATCAAGGAAATCCTCGGCGAGAGCCCACATAAGCGCCCACGCCTGGCGTATGTGAACCTGGTGCTGGTGATTGCCGTGATGACGGCTCTGGTGATGGGTGTCATGCACGCGGCACTGTTGTTCATGATCGGTTTCGTCGCGGCCCTGATGATCAACTACCCGCAGCTGGAACTGCAGAAGGAGCGCATCCTTGCCCATTCGGGCAACGCCATGACCGTGGTGCTGCTGGTGTTCGCCGCAGGCATCTTCGCGGGGATCTTCTCGGGTACCAAGATGGTCGATGCGCTGGCTCAGACCCTGGTCGACTGGATTCCCGACGCGTGGAGCCACTGGTTCCCGCTGGTGGTGGCGCTGACCAGCATGCCGCTGACCTTCGTACTGTCCAACGATGCTTACTACTTTGGCGTGGTGCCGATCCTTGCCAACGCTGCGGCCGCCTACGGCATCGACCCGGTTGAAATCGCCCGCGCCTCGGTGCTGGGGCAGCCAGTGCACCTGATGAGCCCGCTGGTGGCCTCGACCTTGCTGCTGGTGGGCATGGTCGATCGCGACATCGGTGACTTCCAGAAGGCCACCGTGAAATGGGCGGTGCTGACATCGCTGGTCATCACCGCGCTGGCCTTGGTCACAGGTGCCTTGTCCTTCTTCGTCTGATCTGCTTTGGGCGCCGCTGGCGCCCACCTCATCCAAGAACAACAACAGAGTATCGAACATGTCCCGAACTGTTTTCCGCCGGGCCACCTGTGGCCTGCTCTGCGGCTGGCTGCCTGTGGCCGGCGCTGCCGGATTCATCGACGACGGCAAGCTCAAGCTGCAGCTGCGCAACGTTTACTTCAACGAGAACTTCCGCGACGAACAAGGCATGAGCGCCCGCGCTGCTGCAACTGCCAAGAGCGAGCGGGTGGAGTGGGCACAGGGTTTTTTGCTGGACTACCAATCGGGGTTCACTCAAGGCCCGCTGGGCCTGGGGCTCGATGCCCTGGGGCTTGTAGGCGTACGGCTTGATTCGGGCCGCGGCCGCAGCGGTACCGGCTTGCTGCCGGTCCATGACGATGGCCGTGCTGCTGACGAGTTCGCCAGTGCCGGGGTGACGGCCAAGGCGCGACTGGGGCAGACCGTGGTCAAGCATGGCACCTTGCTGCCCAAGACGCCGGTGCTGGTCTACAACGATGCGCGGTTGTTGCCGCAGACCTACCAAGGTACGCAGCTGACCAGTACCGATGTCGATGGTCTGACCTTGACTGCCGGCCACCTGGACCGCTTCAAACAGCGAGATTCCTCCGACAGTACTGGACTGTTCCTGGATGGCTACAGCGGCGGGGAGTCTGGCGACTTCAACTTTGCCGGTGCCGACTATGCCGTCAGCAAGCAGCTGCGCTTGAGTTACTTCCACGGCCAGCTCGAACACTTCTACCGCCAGGACTATGTCGGCCTGATCCATGACCTGCCGTTGGCCGGCGGTGTGTTCACCACCGACTTGCGCTATTTCAAGAGCCGCGACAGCGGAGCCGCTCACGGTGGCGAGATCGACAATGACATGTTCAGCGGGCAGCTGTCCTACACACACACTGGGCACACGGTCGGTGCCGGTTACCAGGTGCTCGACGGCGAGGCCGGGCTGCCGTACATCAGCGGTGCGACGGTCTACTCGTTCAGCAACGTGGGTATCGGCAAATTCATCGAGGAGGAAGAGAAAACCTGGATGGCGAGCTATGCCTACAACTTTGCTGCGGCCGGTGTCCCCGGGCTCACGTTCATGGCGCGCTACCTGAGCGGCGACAACGGTCGCTCTGCTGATGCCGGGCTAAGCGAGTGGGAGCGTGACGTGGAGCTTGCCTACGTGGTGCAATCCGGACCGGTGAAAGGGTTGGGCGTGAAACTTCGCAACTATGTCTACCGTTCTGACTTTTCCCGAGGTCGCGACAGCAACCGGATCTATCTGACCTACGATATAGCGGTTTGGTAATGCGGCAGCGCGAGCATGCGCTCTTGGAGCGCTTGCTCGCCAGGTGCAGGCAGAAAAACGAATCACGCTCCGGACGGCTGTGGCGCTTTCTTGCCTAACCGGATCAGCTCGTTGGAGAAACACAGTCCGCTGAGAATCAATCCGGCCCCAAGGTACAAGGTGTCTCGAGGTACCTCATTGAGGATCACGAACGCCAGCAGCGCGGCAAACAGCGGTTCAGTCAGTTCCAGTGCCTGGACTTGCGATGGCTTCAGATACTCGATGGCCTTGGTGGTACAGAAGAAGCCGAGGATGGTCGGCAACGCAGCCAGAGCCAGCAATGCCATGACCGCCGCCAACGAAAGCTCTCCGATGATGAACCCATCGGTCGCAGCCGGCATCAGCAGGTAAAGACTGCCGAAAAACAACAGTTGGCGAGTGAAATGCAGCCCCCCGGAAACG
This sequence comes from Pseudomonas sp. FYR_2, assembly GCF_043106425.1. Taxonomy (NCBI): domain Bacteria; kingdom Pseudomonadati; phylum Pseudomonadota; class Gammaproteobacteria; order Pseudomonadales; family Pseudomonadaceae; genus Pseudomonas; species Pseudomonas sp. FYR_2. Next base: position 11,676 of record NZ_JBICMM010000041.1, on the reverse strand, counting down.
CCCATGCGCTTCATGGCAACCGAAAAAGCGCCATAACCGCAGCCTCCGATCGAAGCGAGCACTGCGCCCTGCAGCGTGAAGCCTTGTTCCAGATCGGCTCCAAAGATTACGGCAATACCGGCTATCGTCAATCCGGCGCCTACTGTGGCGTTGGCGGTGATTGGGTCCTTGAGGACTATCCGTGCCAGCAGTATCGAAGAAATGGAGGCGCTCGCCATCAGGATCACCACGACACCTGCCGCGGCGTAATGGCTATAGGCTGAGGTTTCAAAGTGGAACAGCACAAAAATGCCGAGAAAGGCGCAAACAGCCGCAGGGAGCCACTTGGCCGTATGCAGGGGCCGCTTGAGGAACATGAGCAAGGCTGACAGCAGCAGGCAGCCAAGTACGGTTTTTATCAGGGCGATGCTACTGGAGCTGAATCCACTGTTCATTAACACCTTGCTGAGTACGCCGATCGTTGCATTCAGTGCTGCGGCGCAGAGTGCGAAGAGGACGCCTTTGCCGAAATGAGATTGCATCAATACTTTCCTTGTCACTGGGTTCATACATTCGCCCCGTCGATATGCAGGCGATTGCGGCCCGCTTGCTTGGCGATATAGAGCGCCTGGTCGGCGCGTTCAATCAGTGACGGCGCGATGTCGAGGGCTGCTCCATCGGAGCAGGCGATGCCGATACTGGCGGTTACTTGTCCGAAAGGGCTGCCTTCGTGAGGGATATGTTGCAAGGCCAGGCGCTCGAGCATCAGCCTGGCAACGACGGTTGCTCCATCATTGTCGGTATCGGGCAGGATCACAGCCATTTCCTCACCCCCGTAGCGTGCCAGCAGGTCGCGAGGGCGGCGGATGCAGGAGGAGAGCAGGTGAGCCATCTGCTGCAGGCAGGCATCGCCAGCCGGATGCCCATAGGTGTCGTTGTAGCGCTTGAAATGATCGATGTCGATCATCAGCAGAGCCAGCGTGGTCCCATCTCGATGGGCCATGCGGATCTCCTGGGTCAGCGCTTCGTCAAAGCAGCGCCTGTTGGCAAGCCCCGTCAGCGCATCATGCATCGCTTGGCGTTCGAGCTGTTGGTTGCTCTCAAGCAACTGCTGTTGGGTCAGTCGCAGTTCGTTTTCGACCGCGCTTCGCCGGCTCATGGCTCGAATCAGCAGCCAGCCAATGGTTCCGGTCAGTGCGAGCAGCGCAGCGACCACCATCGACGACAGCAGCGCCTCGAGGCGCCAGGCTGCAAGTGCTTCCTGCTTGCCCAGCGCGACCGTTGTCACCAGGGGTAGCTTGTCACTCTTGCGAAACGCATAGAGGCGCTCTACGCCGTCCAGGCTGGAGGTGAAGGAGGCGGTGCCGGCTGACTGTTCGATGAGGTAATCGGCGAAGATTGGCGACTTCGAAAAGTTGCGCCCCATGTCCTGTTCCCGAAACGGATAGCGCACCAGCATGGAGCCATCGGTAAAGGCCAGCCCGATGGCACCGTCATGGCCAACGTCCAGCTTGCCGAAAAGCTGCAGGAAGTTCTCCACGCCAAGCGTCATGGCAACAACACCGGCGAATGCTCCGCGGTCATCGTTGAATCGCCGGCTGATGGTGATCACCCATTCCTGGGTGACGCGGCTTCGGATTGGCAAGCCGATGAAGGGGTCGCGGGACGGGTCATCACGGTGGTGGATGAAAAAGGCTCGGTCGCTGCTGTTGACACCGACGGGGGTCGGCTGGTTGGACGACATCAGCCAGCGCCCGTCCTTGGAGTAGATCATAATGCCGCTCATCGGCGGCATTAATGGTTGCTGGCGCTTGACCAGTTGATCCAGACGTTCGATCTGCGCAGGTCCGGCGCCCTCGGTTTCCAGGCGCTCGACCAGGCCAAGCAACTGCATCGAGCTCTGGCGGACGATACCTTCCGAATAGGTGGACAGTGCCTGTGTCAGGTTAAGGCCGTGGATATTGACGTCTTCCAGGGCGCGCTCTCGAGAGGCCATGACCTTCCACAGCGTTAACGAGGCGAGAGAGCAACCGATGACCGATAGCAGTAGCACAACGAGGTGGATGTCACGCTTCACGTCAATTCACACACCTTTTTCCCTAAAGAGCAAATTGAGCGTCGACACACTTTAACTAACCAGGCGGTCAGGAAGTAACCAGCCGGTTCATCTTCAACAATATAACACCGTAGTTGCCGGAGTGTTCGCCAGAATTACGCGTTCTAGCAGAATCTGTTTGTTATCTTCCGGCAGGATTTGCAGACGTGTGAACATGACGACTGGGCAAGTGATCCTGGACGTACCGCACGGTCTTTTCCAGCGCTCGCGCCATGTCGGGATGTGCCAGTTGATACTTGTGTTTCAGTTGCTGGCTGTCACTCATGTCGAAGCGCTGCGTCTGGACGAAGTTCAGTGACTCGGCGCTGATCGATAATCGGGTGGCCAGTCCGGGAATCGCCAATAGCCACTTCAGCAATCCTATAGGTACATGGCGGCGGGGAGCCCTTATATTCAGCGTTTGTGCCAATTGCTCGAGCATACCCTGCAGGCTTGGCGTGTGCTCATACAGCGCCAACACCTGCCGGTTGGCCATTGACGGGTCGAACGCCACGCAGGTCATCATCTTTACCAGGTAATCGACGCTGACCAATGGCCACCAGTGCCTGGCGGAACCCGGGACAGCCTTGAACCGGCCCAGTGCCAGATTTCGAATGAGATCTAACAGAGGTTGTCCTTTAGGGATGTGCCCACTCTCGCTGTGACCACACACCGTAGCAGGATGAACGAGATTTTGACCCACAAACCCACTGCCGCCTGTGACGAAGCACTCCACGCTCCTACCTGAATCCTTGTTTGAATGATCGGCGCAGGCTAAGGTGTAGAGCGTACTCTACAGTCAAGGAGTTTTTACTGTGAATGTTGGAGAGTTGGAGCGCCGGAGTGGAGTCGGCCGCCATACATTGCGCTATTACGAGCAACTCGGGCTTATCGTGGCTCATCGCCAAGCCAACAACTACCGCAGCTACAGCGATCAGACCGTTGTTGATCTGGCCTTTATTCAAAGTGCCCAGAGCGGCGGTTTTTCGCTCGCCGAGATCGGCGACATCCTTGCGGCCAAGCGGGGCAATACGATCGATTGTGCGCAAGGCGCGATGTTGGTGGCCAGCAAGATGGCCGACATTCAAGCGAAGATCACCACGCTGCAAGCCGCCTATGCCCTTCTGGGCGCGGAGCGCGCAAAGCTTGAAGCCAGTGCCGTTGCCAACGGGCTGACCATTGCTCACCTTCCTGCGATTTAGCATACCGCAACGCGGTAGCTGGTCTGTGGATACTGCCGCTATCGACAGCGCCGAAGCAGCCCGCCGCGCCGCCATGTGCTCTCCGAACTGCCGTAGCGGTCCGTCGATACGAATCGAGAACTGGCGAAAGCATATGAAAGAGGCCGAATAGCGGGGCTGGCGTGCGAGATTTCTTACAGGGATCTTACCCGGTAAGGACAACGTTACTCATGGCGAGGTCGTTCGGATTCGGAGCCAGCTGGAGCCAGGGCAGGGGCGTATTAAGTGACCCCTCGCTGTAAGCGGGTACGCACAGCTTCACACACAAAGTGCCAGTAGTGCTGCTGCCAGTGCTGGGGGCATCACAAGCAGCCCTAGGCGCAAAAAGCTCCAGGCGCTGACATGCTCGCCTTCGCGACGGATCGCCACCAGCCACAAAAGAGTGGCCAGTGAACCGGTAATCGACAGGTTCGGCCCTAGGTCGACACCAATTAGCAGCGCAGCGGTCGCCTGCTGGGGTAGCGTCACTAAAGAATTCATGGACCCGGCTATCAGCCCAGCCGGTAAATTGTTCATCAGGTTGCTGGCAATGGCCACGCCCACGCCGCCCATCCAACTGGCCCCGATCGGTGACTCTGCGGCCAGGATGGCCAGCGCCTGGGCAAGTCGCACGATCAGGCCGGTCTGGGTGACAGCTTCAACCAGTATGAACAAGCCCGCCACCAGCGGCAGCACGCCCCACGCCACATGGCGCAGTACCCGCATCGGGCTGCGCCGCTGGCGTAAGTGGATCAGCGCGGTGGTCGCCACGCCGGCACAGAACGTCGGCGGGCCTAGTGCCCAGTCCAACGCTGATGCGCCGAGCAGCAAAGTAGCGGTGAGTCCGATGCCCAGCGCGCACAGACGGGCGCCGGGAGACAACGGTTGGGTATCCACATTCATGGTCAGCGGTCGGCGGATCTGCCGGCGTTGGGCGAGTCGCAGCACCAGATAGGTCAAAACGATCGCCGCAAGCGACGGCAGGCTGAACTGTCTCAGCCAGTCCTGTAGCGGGGGCATCTGGCTGCCGAAGACCACCAGGTTGGCTGGGTTGGAAATCGGCAGCACGAAACTGGCGGCGTTGGCGGTGAAGGCGCAGATGAACAGGTAGGGTAAAGGTTCGGCCTTGGCAGCCTTGCACGCCGCATACACCGCCGGGGTCAGCACAACCGCGGTGGCATCGTTGGACAGGAATACGGTGACCAGGGTGCCTACCAGAAAAACGAGGTCGAACAGCCGTTGCCCCGAACCCCGTGCGTGGCGGACCGCATAGCGGGCCAGCCAGTCGAAAAGCCCTTCCTGGCGAGCAAGCTCGGCCAGCACCATCATGCCTACCAGGAACAGGTACACATCGCCGCCTTCGGCCACTGCTAATAGAGCGTTGCGCGGTGTGATCAGGCCCAGGCCAACCAGCAGCAGCGCGCCGCCCATGGCCCAGACGAATTCCGGGATCCGCCAAGGGCGCAGGATGACTCCACAGGTGGCCAGAGCGGCGACCGCCCAGATAATCGAAGCGTTTTCGCTGAGAGGCATGAGGCGTTTAGTTCTCGGCAGGGGTCGGCAGGAGCGATGGCGTGACGCGAAGGTGAGTCTCGGGCAGCGCCATCAGCACTAGTACGAATGCGACCGAGGCAATGCCAGCCAAGGTCAAGAATGCAGCATCGTAGCCGGCTGCTTCAACAACTAGCCCAGCAATGCCAGGGCTGAGCGCAGCACCCAGCCCGCACACCGCCGCTAGCGCGCCGAGGCTGACATTGAAGCGGCCAGTGCCTTCGGTCAAATCCTTGACTACGATCGGGAACAACGCACCGAAGATGCCAGCGCCGATTCCGTCGAGCAATTGCACCCCAATCAGCCAGAATGGGTTGTCGGACGCCACATACAGGGCTCCACGAAGCGCTAAAATGAAGAAGCCGGCCAGCAGGAACGGCCTGCGCCCCCAGATCTCGGCCTTTGCTCCCACCAGCAGCGCCATTGGCACCATCACCAACTGCGCAGCGACGATGCAGGCGGATGTGAGCGGTGTGGCCAAGCGCAGGTCGACTTGCGCCAGCTTCTGGCTGACCAGCGGAAGCATCGCCGCGTTGGCCAAGTGGAACAAACCGCAGCACACAGCGAATACCAAGAGAGTGCGGTTGTGCAAAAGGACCTTTAGCTTGGCAACGCTCTCATCACAGCCCGGACCATGGGCAAGGCCGCGAGCCAACTGGTGGTCGATGGCTGCTGCCGGCACACGACCCACTGCCACAATGCTGGCTACGGTCATGACCGCCATGAGATAGAACACGACCACCGGGCCGAACAGGTACGCCGAGCCACCGGCCAGTAAGGCTGAGAAGGCGTTGCCCGCATGGTTGAAAGTCTCGTTGCGACCCACCCTTCGAGTGAAGGCCTTGGGGCCTGCGATGCCCAGCGAGATAGCGGCAATCGCCGGAGCGAACAGTGAACCGGCTATTGCACCGACCGTCTGGGTTAAGGCCACTCCGCCGAACGACGAAATCCACGGCAGCAGCAGGCAGCTGCCGGTCACCAGCACGGCGGCGGTCACCACCACCGCACGCTTAGCCGTCGCGCGGTCAATCAAGGCTCCAGCCGGCGTTTGCGCCACCAGTGCCGCAATGCCTGCCAGGCTCATTACCAAGCCAATGCTCGCCGGCTGCCACTGATGCACGGCAAGTAGGTAGATGGCGAGGTAGGGGCCGAGGCCGTCACGCACGTCAGCCAGGAAGAAGTTCAGCCAGTCAAGGGCGCGGTCGTTTGAAGCAGGGCGGCTTGAGTGTTCCAAGGATGCAGTCTCTAACAAACAATGGGGAGCGCGATGGGCAGCCAATGATGATGCCGCTCATCTGCGGCCTCTACGGGGGCTGACGCCGAACCAGCTCGCTGGGACGCTCGATTTGCGCAGCTCCGACGCCCTCTGTGACGCTAGTGCTAAATGAAAGGAATCCAGACGAGGAGGGGTGGAGAGATACAAGGTGTCGACCCGCCTTTGACGAGCCCAATGATCATACTGTAGATGCCATTTGCGGGTAGAAAAGTAAAACGTTCTTAATCTTGATTAATCACAAGTATGAGCCCCGCTCCGACACCGTCGGTCTGATCCCAGCTGAAGCGCAGAAAGTGACCATGTATTCGGGCGCTGTTGTCAGTAAGAGCCAGCATCATGCCGCAGCCCAGGCGCTCCTAGACTATCTGGCATCGCCTGAAACCGACGCAGCGATCAAAGACAGTGGCTTGACGCCGCTCCCCCATGCAGCAAGCTGACTGCGAGCGCCGACATCGACACAGGGGCTGCGGCACGACACGCCGGTCTTGGCGCAGCCCTCGCTCTGCGAGTGTCTGCTTTGGGTCCAAAGCGATCGCTTGCGAAGGGCACCTACCGACCCATTGCAGCCATTCAGCACTGCCAGAATTCGCCCTTAGCGGACGGTGGGGGTTTGTAGCCTTCCGTATGCCTGACGCCTAATCAATATCCATCGTTCACTTGAGGTACTTCACAACTTTTGACTAGCAATCGAACTAATTTTTTATGTGTTCAGGGAAACGAATTTGATCAGCGCGAAAATATTTCACTATCCCAGCAACTACTTTTCACCTAAAATTAGCCATGCCGCTGAAAAATGATAGTTGCTTGAGTTTAATATGTTTTTCTATTGGGGGGTTGCCAACCCTGTCATGCATTCAGCGTTTACTGTAATCGCCTCTTAAGGGGATGAGCGATGAAAATCAACATGTATCGGGAGCTTGAGGTTTTTCGTGCCGTCATGCTCGCCGGAAGTACAAGCATGGCCTCGAAAATGCTGGAGATTACCCAGCCAGCTGTAAGCCAGCAGATAAAGAAACTTGAAAGTAAGTACGATGTTGTGTTGTTTGAGCGTAATCGCGGGCGTTTGGTTCCTACCCGCGAAGCACATGCCTTGATGGAGCAGGTTGAGACTTTCTTCAACGGCTTAGCGATGCTTGATCACAAGCTTCGGTCGCTGAAAAGCAGTGTAAAGTCGAGTCTGCGTCTTGCTGTGCATCCCGCCTATGGAAATTTCTTGGCTCCAATGGCCATTGCACGCTTTCGTCAGAAGTTTGATGTGCCGGTGTTCTTTGAGGTATGCAGCTCAGCCAGCGCTTACCAACGGGTACACTCTGGTGAGATTGACTTCGGCATAATTGCAAACGAAATCGAAACGAAAGACTGCGAGCAGTACAATTTCTGCAGTGCTAGAGGATTGATTGTTTCGCCACCTGGCCTTATAGGTGGACACGTTAAGGAGCTAACGACATCTGATTTGCTAAAGTATCCATTCGTGGCCATGAACGCTGAGGATCACACGCGCCTAGAGCTGGAAGCACATATGGGCGCTGCGGCAAAGCAACTTGATATTGCCGTACAAACCCCCTATGCCCTGACGGTTTGTGAACTGGTGGCTCAAGGCGTTGGCGTCGGCTTGGCGCATCCTATTGTGGCGTCTAGCTACTTGCCTGACAAACTAGAAGCAAGGTTGCTTGATAAAGAAGTGCGTTTTACGTCTAAGTTGATTTTTCGGAAAGACTCTAGGCTGTCTTTGGAAGCAAAGGAGCTGATACGTCTACTCAGGATCCAATTGGAAGGCGATATCAAACGCTTGGATAATCTACTTGGATTCAGTGTGTTGGATTGAAAAGGAAGTCCGTTTCCTTTTGCAGGTTTTAGTGCAGGAGGTATTTGATGATATTCTGTACGCCGTTGAACAGACACAGCAGGCCGATGGTCAGTACAAAGTAGTTAACCAGTCCGCCTCGCAGGTGGTGGAGTCTCGGCGACTTGTAAAACGCATACTGTGGCAGGAAGTACACCACAAATACGCTGACCGGCACCATGAAGTATTTGATCAGCATGATGATGTCGAGGTTTGGAATGGCGGGGATCACGGTAATCGCGAAGACCAGCGTCAGGATAATGGCCTTCATCATCCCACCGTCGACAAACTCGGTGCTGCTGCCGAAGTAGTTTTTCGCAATGCCCTTCAGGCTTTCTCGGGTAGCCAGGTACTGAGCCAGGTACGCCTTCAAGGCTGCGAAGAAGATGATGATCTGGGAACTGATCGCCAGCCACGGGTTATCGAATTTTCTTGCCATGTAGGACAAGGCTGTCAGGTTCTCGCCGCGAGCTGCCTGAAGCTCCTGTGGCGAGAGGGCGAAAATGCAGCTCCATGCAAAGAACACCACAGTCACCACGACCACAACGATTGCGATCAGCAAGGTACGTCCGATTCGCTGCTGAGCTTCAGAGCCATACTGCTTCTTGTAGTGCGCAACGAAGCTCGAGACGATTGGTGTGAAGCTGAATGCGTAGATCACCATCGGCAACGACGACCACACCGAGCCCATGATGCCGCTCACTCCACCATAGTCATGCGCCGTGGCCATGAACGATGTGTTCCAATGTGGGATGCCCATCAGGCCAAAGAAGATGAGGGAGAAAATGAACGGGAATACGATGAGCCCGATGGCTTTAACAACGAAAGTTGTTTTGCCTTGAGCGATCAGAAGCGCCGTTAACGTGACTCCGATTACGACCAGCGGGCGGTTCAATCCAGGGATGCCGAGCTGAGTATTGAAGAAGTCGATGAAGGTGTTCGACATAGTGATTGCGTAGACGACAAGTGATGGGAAAATCATCATGAAGTACGCAATGCTCAGCACTCTAACGGCGCGATCCCCAAGCAATTCCCTCGTCGTGTCGACGATATTGCTGGTGGATTCGGCTGTTACGGTACCACTTGAAATATACTGACAAAGCACTCGATAGCTGTAGTAGGTAATCGGGAATGCGATCAGCGTCAGAATGAGCATTGCCCAAAAGCCGGACAGCCCAAGGCTGATAGGCCAGAACAACGAACCACCTCCGACAGCGCAGCCATAGATGCCGAGAACCCAAAGAAAATCATCTTTCGTGAAGCGTTTCTTACAGATTTCAGGTTTTACCGCCTGCATCGTAATTTCGGTCATTTTATGTCGTCTCTTGTTCTTTTTGTGGTTACATGATCAACGATTTTTGGCAAAGCTTACTGAACTTGATTGAGTGCCTTTTTCAAATCCTCCAAGAGCACATCTACTGGTTCCAGGCCGATAGATAGCCGGATCAATGAGGTGTTGATTTTATTGTGCTGCCGACCCGCCATGACTTGCTGTGGGTAGAATGCAGCGAGACTATGTGTGCCGCCCCAGCTTGCGCCAATTGCAAAGGTGCTAAGGGCATCAAAGAAGTTGCCAATACGCTCGTCTGATTTGAGCGAGAAGGAAAACAGCGAGCCTGGGCCGTTGAAGAGGTTTTTGTACAACTGGTGATCTTCAGCGCTCTCCAATGCTGGGTAGTACACCTTTTCAACCAGCGGGTGGGATTCCAGCCAATTGGCGATAGCGAGTGTGCTCTTGCCCTGGTGCTCGAGCCTCAGTGGATAAGTCTCCAGGCCCCGGAGGGTCAGGTAGCAATCATCTGGACTCACGTACATGCCCAGTAGGTCTTGCTGCAGACGCATGCGCTTGTAGAGCTCTGTGTCATTGGTCGTGACGCTTCCCATTAGGAGGTCGGAGTGCCCGCTGATCACCTTCGATAGCGCCTCGACAACCAGGTCGACCCCATGCGCAATGGGCTGGAAGTTCAGGGGGCTCGCCCAGGAGTTATCGATCAGCGTGAGGATGGAATGCTTCTTCGCAGTCCGCACGATGCTTTGAACGTCCTGCATCTCCATGGTGATCGACCCAGGAGACTCCACGAGGATTAGCTTGGTGTTGGGTTTGACGAAGTCCTCGATGGCCTGAGGCAATCCATCGGGGAGGAAAGTGACCTCGATACCGAATGACCGGATGTTGTTGGCGAGGAACTCGCGAATGGGCCCATAGCAGTTGTCTGGTGCGATCACGTGATCGCCGGCCTTCAGGAAGCTCAGCAGGACGAGTACCAGGGCAGCCTGCCCAGAGGGTAAAGCCACGGTATGTGCTGCACCGTGCAGCATAGAGATTGCCTGCTCCAGCTCACGGTTCGTCGGGGTTCCGGTCAGGCCGTAGCTGAAGCCATCAGGCTGACGCTCGCGACGGTTTGCAAAGTCGGCGAAGTTATCAAAGACGACTGTGGACGCCCGGTGAATGGTGGGCACGAGGCTCTTAAACGGTTGGGTTTTCATTGCTTTTTCATTCTTTTCGAAGGGGTGAGGAGAGGCTATTCCCCGACCTTGAATGGATCAATATTCTGGGCTTATAGGGCGATAAGCGTGGCTTATTGAGTGCCAATGTATTTGTATGAAGTCAGAAGGTAGAGTTATCCATCTGATAATTTAGGTACTACCCATGCTTCATTACATATATTTAATGGCGATCACCGCAGAAGCGATGACAGGGGCATTGTCTGCAGGGCGAAGAGGCATGGATTGGTTTGGCGTAATACTGGTGGCTTGTGTCACAGCGCTAGGAGGTGGGTCGGTACGTGACATAGTGCTCGGTCATTATCCGCTCACCTGGGTAAAGCACCCCGAATATCTAATTCTTACCAGTATTGCAGCACTTTTCACCGTCATGATCGCACCATTGATGAGGCACTTGAGATCGCTATTTCTGGTTTTGGACGCCATTGGCCTCATCGCGTTTACTTTGATCGGATGCCAGACCGCGCTCGATATGGGGTACGGATTATTAATTGCTTCCTTGAGTGGCGTTGTGACAGGTGTTTTTGGTGGCGTACTTCGCGATATTTTTTGCAATGATATTCCGCTGGTGTTTAGGCGCGAACTCTATGCGGGTGTTGCATTCGTTGCTTCTTGGTTCTACTTCGCCTGCGACTACTTAGGGCTCTCACATAATCAAGCGATTCTCCTCACCTTTCTAGGAGGTTTTGCTTTCAGGCTTTTGGCTATTCGCTTCCACTGGGAAATGCCCAAGTTTCAATATAGCGATGAGGGGTAGTAAATATGTCCAATCTAAGGGATATAGGCTAGTGTGGTGTTTCAGAAACACCCCACTAGGTTTCACTGAAGGGGTAAGCGCGTGGGTGAGCACATTCAGCGCATCGGCGACGCATCGGTATTGATCGCTCGATCGATGGGACAGCCAGCCAACTGGTGCGAGCGCTTGAGAATGGCGGCGCCGATGCATGACCTCACATCGCAAAGCGCCACGATGCGCGCTTCAAGAGAGATTTGCTCGCCAGACAGCCCACGCGGGTGGCCGGTGCCATCCCATTTTTCGTGATGCCAGTATGCGATGTGCGCCGCCATCTCGGTCAGTTCATCCATCGTGCCATCATGCAGGATGCTATAGCCAATTTCTGGATGGCCCATGATCACTTGACGCTCTTGCGCCGTGAGGACGCCCTCCTTGAGCAAGATGTGGTCGGCAATCCCGATTTTGCATTTA